>JASLBU010000071.1 GCA_030146365.1 Candidatus Limnocylindria bacterium
GGACCGCATGTCGCTTGACCGGCCGCGCGACTGCTGCGACGATCGCGCCAACTCAACCAATCGTCTTCGGGGCGGGGTGGAAGTCCCCACCGGCGGTCGACGCACGTGACGTGCGCCAGCCCGCGAGCCGCGTCGGCATCACGCCGATCCGGTTGACCTGACCCTCGGCCATGGCCGGGGCAGACAGGGCCGACGGTCACAGTCCGGATGAGAGAAGACGACCGCCGACGTGGCCGGGTGGCGCGTCGCGCACGGCCGCTCGCCACGGGCCGGTCGGTGCGTGCCGCGACTGCGGCGCGGCCACCCGGCGGTCCGCCCCGGGCCAACAGCACCCGGAGCAGATGACCGCCTCGACGCCCACTCGACCCCCGCACACCGCGCTCGGCATCAGCGTCGAGAACGTCACGGTGCGCTTCCCCGGGCGGACTGCGCTGGAGGACTGCTCGCTCGACGTGGCGGCCGGCTCCTTCACCGTCATCATCGGCCCCAACGGCTGTGGCAAGAGCACGCTGCTGCGGGCGATGGCCGGCCTGCTGCCGCCCAGCGCCGGCTCGGTCTCGATCGGCGGTGCCACGCCCCGAGCCGGGGACGGTCGGGTGGGGCTCGCCTTCCAGCAGCCGCGCCTCGTCCCATGGCGTTCCACCCTGGACAACGTGGCGTTGCCGCTGGAGATCGCCGGCGCGGACCCGGCCGAGCGGCGGTCGCGAGCGGAGATGGCGCTCGAGCGCGTCGGCCTGGGTGGCGCAGCCGCGCTTCGACCGGGCGAGCTGTCCGGCGGCATGGCGCAGCGGGCTGCGCTGGCCCGAGGGCTCATCGGCGACCCGCCGGTGCTGCTGCTCGACGAGCCGTTCAGCGCGCTGGACGCCCTGACGCGTGAGACGTTCGACGCCGAGCTGCAGCGCCTCTGGCTGGAGCGCCGCCGGACGGTCGTCCTGGTGACCCACAGCGTGCAGGAGGCGGTTGCACTCGCGGACCGCGTGATCGTGATGACGCCTCGTCCCGGCCGTGTCGCGCGCATCATCGAGGTGGACCTGCCCCGTCCGCGCCGCGTCGCCGCAATGGGGGACGCCCGTGCCGGGGTCCTCGCCACCCAGGTGCGCGACGCGCTCGCGGCCGGACACGCATTGGAGCTGCGTCCCTGGTCCGAGCAGACGGGCCTCTCGTGAGACGGATGGGCGCCGGGTTGCTGAGCCTTGCCGCCTTTCTCGCTTTCTGGAAGGGCGCCACCATCGTGGGCGGCTATCCCGAGTTCATCCTCCCCGCCCCGGAGGTGGTCATGGAGCGGGGCCTTCGGGCGGTGCGGACCGGCGTGCTGTGGGAGCACACCGCGATCACCCTGCTGGAGGTAATCCTCGGCTTCACCGCGGGCGCCATCACGGCGGTCATGACGGGCGTGGCGCTGGGCAGGTCGGTGCTCGTCGAGCGCGTGCTGTCGCCGTACATCGTCGCCGCCCAGGCGGTGCCGATCCTGGCGCTCGCCCCCCTGCTGGACATCTGGTTCGGTGGCGGCCTCCTGGCGCGCGTCGTCATCTGCGCGCTGATCGTGTTCTTCCCCATCGCGATCGCGACCATGGTCGGGGTCCGTTCGGTCGACCCGCTGCTGGACGAGATGCTGCGGTCACTCGGCGCACGCTCTGGCCAGCGAACCCGATTGCTCGAGATCCCATCCGCGCTGCCGGTAATCTTCGGCGGACTCCGCGTGGGCGTCACGCTGGCGGTCATCGGCGCCGTGGTCGCCGAGTGGGCCGGCGCCAGCGTCGGCCTGGGCGTGCTCATCAACATCGCCAACCAGGGGCTCTTCGACACGCCCCTCATGTTCGTCGCTCTCGCCGTGCTGGCGATGATGGGCCTGGCCTTCTACGGCCTGGTCGTCCTCGTCGAGCGACGGCTCGTCAGCCGCTGAAAGGAACGCCGATGCCAACCTCTCGAGTCGTCCTCCCGCCGCTCGCCCTGGCCCTTGCGCTGGTGATCGGCGCATGCGCGCCGGGGGGCTCGCCGACCGGCGCGTCCGACAGCGGGTCGCTGCGAGCCGTCACCCTGCTGCTCGGCTACCGGCCCGACGTGCAGTTCGCACCGTTCTACGTCGCTCAGCGGGAGGGCCACTTCGCCGAGGCCGGCCTCGAGGTGACCATCGAGCACCGCCAGGCGCCGGACGTCCAACGGCTCGTCGCGTCCGGCGAGGCCGAGTTCGGGGTGGCGGACGCGACCGACGTGATGATCGCCCGCACCTCGGGGCTCACCATTCGCTACGTGTCGACGCTGTACCAGGCCTTCCCGGTTGCCCTCATCGGCGAAGCCGGCAGCGTGCCGGTCGATCCCGAAGACCTCGCCGGCACGTCGATCGGGACGCCGGGACGCTTCGGCTCGTCCTGGCACGCCCTGCTGGCCGTGCTCGCGGCCGGCGGCCTCACCGAGGACGACGTCACCATCCGCGAGTACCCGCAGTTCAACCAGGTTGATGGGCTCGTCAACGGAGACGTCGAGCTCGTCACCGGCTTCCGCAACAACGACACGCTGCGGGCCGAGGACCGGGGGATCGAGGCGGAGATGCTCACCATCGACGACATCGCCCCGCTTCCCGGCCCCGGCGTGATCGTCGGGGACGCTTTGCTGGCCGAGGACGCCGAGGTGGTGCGGGCGTTCGCGCGAGCCGTGGCGGCAGCGCAGGCGGATGTGATCGAGGATCCGGAGCTCGGCTTCGGCGCGGCGCAGGAGACCGTCTCGACGATCGGCGAGGACCCGGAGGTGGCACGCGACGTTCTCGAGGCGACGGTGGAGCTGTGGCGCGGTGACGGCTTCGCAGAAGGCCGAATCTCGCAGGACGTGTGGGCCGCCGGCTACGCCACGATGACGGAGCTCGGCTTCATCGACGGCTCCGTGCCGCTCGACGAGATGATCGCGCCGGAGGTGCTCAGCGAGGAGTGAGCGTCGGTCGGCGCATCTGCTCGGCGGTTTCCACGGTCTGGCGCAGCACCATCATCGGCGTGACCGCACCGACGCCCCCCGGAACCGGCGTGATCGCGCTCGCGACCTGCGCAACGCCCTCCTGGTCGACGTCGCCGAGGATGCGGCCGTCGACGGCATTGATGCCGCAGTCGATGACCACGGCCCGCCGGCTCACCATCTCCGCCGTGATGAGGCCGGGAGAGCCCGCGGCGGCGACGAGCAGCTCCGCCCTTCGGGTCTCGCGCGCCAGGTTGCGCGTGGCGCGGTGGCAGACGACCACGGTCGCATCACGCGCCAGCAAGAGCGAGGCGACCGGACGGCCGACGACGGCCGACCGCCCGACGATGACCGCGCGCCTGCCGCCCACCGCGATGCCGGCCGCCTCGATGATGGCGATGACCGCGAGCGCGGTGGCGGGCACGTGCGCCGGCTCGCCACGTGCCAGCCGGCCGGCGTTCGTGGGAGTGGCGCCGTCGACATCCTTTGCGGGGTCGATCCGTTCCACCAGCCGGCGCCCCTCCGGCGCGTCGGCGAACGGCTGCGCCACGACGATCCCCGCGACTCGGTCGTCGCCGTTGAGCTCGGCGATCGTCGCGTCCAGCGCGCGCCCACCGGAGACGGCCTCGATGAGCCGGGTCGTGACGCCCACGGCTCGGGCCGCCCGGTCCAGCGAGCTGGCGTAGAGCGAGGCCGCTTCGCTGGAGCGGTCGCGGACGATGGCCAGGCACGGAGCGCCGTCGCCGTCCGGATCGAGGAGGCGACCTACGCGGTGCTCGAGCTCGCGGCGAAGGTGGGACGCCAGCCCGCGTCCGTCCAGCAGACGGGCGCTCACGCGATCCGCTCGGCCACCGCGTCGCGGAGCCTGCGCTCACGATCCGGCAGGCCGTCCCGCAGCGCCGAGACTTCGGCGAGGGCATCGTCCCGAAGCGCATCGTCATTCCTGATGAACGGCACGTTGATCTCGACGTTGAGGAGCGCCGAACGCACGGATGCCGCCGCGAGTTCGCCGGCCACTCCCACGTCGCTGACGGCGTTTCGATTCGCGATCGGCACCAGGCGGATCGCCAGGTCGATCACGTCGGACGCTCGCTGCGCGGTCGTCATCGGCGCACGCGTCGCCTCCCGCACCGCGGCGTCCATCTGAACCTGCCGTGCCTGGCGCTCCAGGTCGCTGCCCCTGGCCATGCGGCGCGCTTTGACGACCGCGGAGTAGGCGGCGGCATCCGCCTCGACGAGGCGGAGCAGGTCGGACTGCAGCCCGGCCGTGGCGCCCCGGATCTCGACGAGGGTGTCTTCGTGCGCTTCCGCCGCCGGCCGTCCGCGCGTGAGCTCCACCACCATCTGCAACAGGGCTGCGCCGAGCGCGCCCGCGAGGGCCGCCGCGCTTCCGCCACCTGGGACGGGATCGTCCGTCGCCATGCGGGCCACGAGCTCCGTGAGCCGGAGCTCCGTCAGGCGTTGCTGCTCCATGCGGTCCTCGTCGCGGGGCGGAAGGGGGCCCGCGGACGACGAATCGGCCCGGGCAGTGCGGGCCGATTGTAGGGCGGTCGAACGGCGCAACGTCAGGCGGCCGCTTCGAGCGCCTCCAAATACCAGCGCCGGCGTGCCCCATCGAAGACGACGGACGCACGCCCCCCGTCGTCGGTCCGGAGCACGAACGTCACCCGCGGGCCGCGGCCGGCCGGGTAGGCGGCCCGCTCATCGCGAACGGCGTCGAGGTCGGTGACGCGGTGCTGGTGCCCCGCCCACCGAATCTCGCGCGGCCGGTCAGCAGTCCGGTCCCACCGAACCTGCGCCTCAACCGGGGATATCTGCACGAGTGCCATGGGTTCTCCTCTGTGCTGTTCCTGCCCGGGCACTCGAACAGGTGTTCTATCTCATCGGTCCGGAGCATATCGAACAAATGTTCGGTCGTCAAGCATCTACGTCGGCCGCCGAACCGGGCGGGGCCGGCGGCCGTTCGCCGAAGTCGAAGCGCCGCATCGGCCGCTCCGCCAGCAGTCTCGCCCGGGTGATGGCGCGGTCGCCAAATCGCTCGCGAACCGCGTCGATCGAGCGCGTCAGCCGGTCGCTGCGGTCGACGCCGTCGAAAAGGGTGAGCTGTTGGGCCTGGGTCAGGGAGATGGCGGTGAGGCCGATCAGGCGCACGCCCCGCGCCTCGACGAGCGTCCGTCGCAGGAGGGCGAGGCCGGCCTGGTAGATCGGATCGGCTTCCCGGGTGGCGTGGGGAAGCGGGGCCTGCCGGGTCAGCGTCTCGAAGCCCTCGTAGCGCAGCTTGAGCTGCACGGAGCGGGCCGCGAGGTCGTGGTGCCGAAGCCGAGTCGCGACCGACTCCGCGACGTCCAGCAGCGTTGCTTCCATCTTCCGCCGGTCCCGGGTGTCCGCGCTGAACGTGTGCTCGTGCCCGATGCTCCTGGGTGCGTGGATGGGCTCCACCGGGGCGGTGTCCACGCCTCGTGCCCGGGCGGAGAGGTCGTCACCGTGCCGGCCGAATCGCCGGTGGAGCGTTCCGGGTGGCAGGGCCGCGAGCTGCCCGATGGTGACCACGCCGTAGTCGGCCAGCGCCGCCTGTGCCCGCGGGCCGACGCCCCACAGGCGACGGATCGGCAGTGGCGCCAGGAACTCCGCCTCGTGGCCCGCCGGCACGACGACGAGCGCGTCCGGCTTGCGGAGATCGGAGGCGACCTTCGCGCACAGCTTGTTGCTCGCCACGCCAACGGAGACGACGAGCCCGGCCTCGTCCAGAACGCGCCGCTTGATGCTCCGCGCGATCGTCTCCCCGTCGCCGAAGGCCGTCTCGCTCCCGGTGACGTCGAGGAACGCCTCGTCCAGGCTGATCGGCTCGACGAGGGGCGTGTAGGAGCCGAAGATGGTCATGACCTGCTCGGAGAGCTCCCGGTAGCGCTCCGGACGGCCGGGCAGGAACACGCCGTCCGGGCAGCGGCGCGCCGCGGTGCGAAGCGGCATCGCCGACTGCACGCCGAAGGCCCGCGCCTCGTAGGACGCCGCCATGACGACGCCCCGCTCGCCCGGTCGACCGCCCACGATCACCGGTCTGCCCCCCAGCGACGGGTCATCGAGGACCTCCACGCTGGCGTAGAAGGCGTCGAGGTCGGCGTGGAGGATCGTCCGCATCGCCGACCCATGATGCGCCGCCCGGCTCCCTGCCGTCGGGCCCTGGATGGGTCGTATGATCGCCGAGTGAACCCCCAGCCGGGCTCCTGGCGTGAGCGCCTGCGGAGCGCCGATGACGCCGTCGCCGACATCCGGTCCGGCGCTCGCGTGTTCGTCGGTTCCGCGTGCGGCACGCCGCGCACCCTCCTCGCGGCGCTCGCGGCACGCACGGATGCTCCGGCCAGCGTCGAGCTGCTGCACTTCCTGACCGACGGAGCGCGCACGCCCGGCGCGGACGGGGACGATCCCTTTCGGCACCGCACCTGGTACGTCGGCAGCGACATGCGGGAGCAGGCACGCCGAGGCCGCCTCGACTACGTCCCGATGTCCCTGGGGGATGTCCCCGGGCTGCTGAACGCGGGGCGGATCGGTGTGGACGTTGCCTTCGTCCAGGTCGCTCCGCCGGACGCGGCAGGGCAGTGCAGCCTGGGCGTGTCCGTCGATGTCACTCGCGCCGCCGCGCTGTCGGCCGGCAGGATCGTGGCAGAGGTGAACCCGCAGATGCCGCACACCGGCGAGGGCAGCACGATCCCGGCGGAGCGGATCGACGCCTTCGTGGAGGTGGACCACCCGGTGATCGAGTACGTGCATCCGCCGGTCGGTCCGGCCGCCGCCCAGATCGCGCGCTACGTGGCGCGCCTGATCGGTGACGGAGCCACGCTCCAGGTGGGGCTCGGACGCGTGCCCACCGAGCTGCTCCGCCACCTGGACGAGCGTACCGGACTCCGTATCCATTCCGATGTCGTCACCGACCCGGTCGTCGACCTCGTGGAGCGAGGGGTGGTCAGCGGCGCGGTGGTCGGGTCCCTCGCCATGGGCACCCGCCGCCTGTACGACTTCATCGGCTCCAACCCGGCGGTCTCTCTCCAGCCGATCGAGCGAGTCTGCGATCCGTCGGTGCTCGCCGGCCTGCCGGCGCTGGCATCGGTCACCCAGGCGTTCTCCGTCGACCTCGGGGGACAGGTCTGCACCGAGCGGCTGGACGGGGAGCTGTACGGGGGTCTGGCCGCGCAGCCGCAATTCCACCGCGCGGCGGCGGAGTCGCCAGGGGGCAAGGCGATGGTCTGCCTCTCGTCCTCCTTCGCCGATGGCTCCTCCGCGATTCGGGCGGTGCTGGACCGCGACGAGCCGATCGCGATCGCGCGTGGCGACGTCCACTGGGTGGTGACGGAGTACGGCATCGCGTACCTCCACGGACGCTCGATCGCGGAGCGGGCCGTCGCCCTGGTCGAGGTCGCGCATCCCGACCACCGGGATCGGCTGATCGCGGAGGCCGTGCAGCTCGGGATCCTCGATGCCGCGCCGAAGCTGCGCAGCCGAGCGGCCTATCCGGTGGCCGAGGAGCGGACGGCGGTGCTGCGCGACGGACGCGAGGTCCTCGTGCGCCCCACCCTGGCCCGGGACGCGGGCCTCCTCCAGGACCTGTTCTTCCGCATGCGGGACGAGGACGTGCGGACCCGGTTCTTCCGGCGTCTTCGCTCACTCACCGACGAGATGGCGCAGCACCTGTGCAGCGTCGGCTACGAGACCGAGATGGCGTTCGCGGCGGTCGTCGGAGACCGGGAGGCCGAGCGCGTGGTCGGGACCGCCTGTTACTTCGCCGATCCGTCGACCGGGTTCGCCGACGTGGCGTTCATGGTCGATCCGGCCTGGCAGGGGACCGGCCTGGGGAGCCACCTCCAGGCACGGGTGGTGGAGTACGCGCGTGCGCACGGGGTCCGCGGCTTCACGGCCGACGTGCTCGCCGAGAACGCCCCCATGCTGAACGTGTTTCGACGCTCGGGCCTGCGAATGGAGTCACGGATCGACTCAGGCAGCTTCGAGGTGCGGCTGCACTTCGACTGACGCCGCCCCGGAAGGCGATCCGCCGGGTACTTGACCGATGGTCCTATCCTCAGGATGGCGGTTCGTGCAACGACCGCGACTCGCTCACTGCACTGAGGCCTCTTCCAGCATGCACCGCCGATCACCCCTTGCCGCTGCGCGAGCCGCCCTTGCGCTCGGTTTCGCCCTGAGTGTCTTTCTCGTGGCCCCCGCAGGAGCCGTGAGCCCGCAGGTCACGGTCACCACGGCCGCCTCTCCGCTCGAGGTGACCGTCAATCTGCCGGTCGCGTACGTCGTGAGCATCCACAACGGCTCGAACAACGCCCTGAAGAACGTTCGGATCGCTGGTCAGCCGTCAATCGATCTCCAGCTCCTCGGGGCCGCGCCCACGCCGGCCTGTGCGGCCGGGGTGTGCACGTTGGACGGGCTCGCGGCGGGTGCGACCGAGCAGGTGACCTTCTACTACCGGGCGCCGAGCTCGCCGCAGGCCTTCACGTTCACGGCATTCGCCAACTTCGACGGACAGACGACGACGTCGTCGGCGTACCAGAACACCACCGCGGCCCCGGTCACGACCCACGTCCTGGACGTGAACCAGGACCTGGTCAAGGGCCATGCCTTCGGCACGTACAACACGTTCACGACTGGTATCGGACCGCTAAGTGCGACGAATCGCCACGGCACGGAGGTCTTCCTCACCGACACGGCCGAGGTGACGGTACGCGATCTGTCCGTCGGGGCGGCAGACGCATACGCGAACTGCAGGGTCCTGCTCGGCGCTCCGTGCTTCGGCGAAGCGTCGGAACTCTCGGTCAAGGACGGCGAGCCGGTGGCGGGGGGTCTGAGGGTCACGATTCGCTGGGACTTCTCCGACCTGCCGAAGGGCATGACCGAGAAGAAGATTCGGATCGTTCACTTCCTCGACGGTGGCGCCGGCCATGAGCTCGTGGACGAGCAGTGCGGCGCCGCTACGCGCGCGGCATGTCTGGCCGGGCCAATCGTCCGCCTGGGCGACCGGGACATCCAGGCGGTCATCATCCTCCCCACGAACGGAGTGATCCGCGGCTGGTAGCCGCGAATCGAATCGCGGGTTGCGTCAGGCGAGGAACGTCCGGACGCGGCCGGCGCTGACGATGTCGCCCTTTTGCTCGTAGAGCTGAAGCGCCTCCAGCCGGACCGCGCGTGAATCGTCGTCACGGCCGCAGAAGCGGAGGACCTCGCTGAAGTCGTCGAGGGCATCGGCGAGGAACACCAGCGCGTCGGATCGGCGCCGGAGCGCGATTGCCTCTTCGCCGAGTGACAGCGCCTCGGCGGACCGTCCCTCTCGCGCTCGGAGCATCGCGAGCACCGAGCGCCATTGCGCTTGCGCGTCCAGGTCGTCGTCCATGGCCATCTCGCGGACGCTCTCGGCCAGTTCGCCCGCCTCGTCGAACCGGTCCAGCGTGTACAGCACCCGCGCCAGCTTCCCGTCCACGGATGAGAGGAGATAGCGCTCGCCCAGGGCGGTCAGTGCGTCGTGATCGGCGCGGAGCAGCCGCTCGGCGGCGTCGAGGTCCCCCGCGAGAAGCTCGACCTGCGCCGAATCGATGGAGCTCGAAGAGGCGAGCACCGTCGAGCCCAGCTCGCGCAGCTGCCGGGTTGACTCCGCCAGGAGTGTTCGCGCCTCGCCGATGCGACCGTCCATTGCGGTCAGCTGAGCGAGGGTCGCCCGGATGAAGGCCGCGGTCCGACGGTCGGACGCCACTTCCGCGAGCAGCTGGGTGCAGCGCGTGATCGCTTCGCGTACGGGCGTCGGACCGTGCAGCGCGGAGGCGGCATAGCCGGACGCGCCGCGCGTCTCGTACCGGCGGTTGCCCGCTGCCCGGGCATGCTGAACGACCTGCTCGGCAGCGGCCGCGGCCGACTCCAACCGCAGCGCCATCCCGTGAAGCCCGAATCGTAGCCGCCATGCGAGCGCCTGCCCGTCAGCGTCGCCGTCCGCCTCGAACCCCGGCAGCGCCGCGGCGACAGCGGTCTCTACGTCGGTGGCCCACTGCGCGACCGACCCGGTGTACAGCTGCGCGGCGAGCTGCATGAGGCGAGCCTTGACGGCCAGCCGTTCTTCGCCCAGGGTCGTTGCGAGCTCGATCGCCGATCCGAGCATCACTTCGGCCTCGGCGAATCCGCCGGTCTCCGTGAGCGCCTCGCCCAGGTCCACCAGCAAGGCCACCTGCTCAGCTCCCGGATCGAGCAGAGCGGTGGCGCGCCGCAGGAGCGCCGCGGCGGCCGGCATATCACCACGCCCCATGGCTCGGTGTCCCGCGGAGGCGAGCCGGCGCGACGCATCGATCCCGAGCGCCCGACCGGCCGCGTCCAGCGGGCCGAGCTCGGCGCGGTAGCGGTGGGCCTGCTCCAGGTGGTAGCCGAGGATCTCCTCGAACTCGGTTCCGCGGTCGCGCTCCCGGTTCACCCGGTCGGCCCAGGCGACGAATCGGGCGTGCAGGTCGGCGCGGGTGCGCTTCAGCAGCTGCTGATAGGCGGCGTCCCGCACCAGGATGTGATGGAAGCGGTACTCCGCCCCATCAGCCTCCTCGCCGGGCATGCGGGTGATGAGGTGCTTCCCCTCCACGACCTTGAGGTGCCGCGGAACGTGGGGCACCAGCGGATCGGGCGACAGGGCCACCACCGCGGCCTCGTCGAACTCCAGGCCGATCACGGAGGCGGGTTCCACGACTCCGCGCTCGTCGGCGGACAGGAGGCCCAGCCGTGCGGCCACGAGCGCCTGGATGGTCGGCGGCACGCTGAGATCGTCCAGGCTGCCGTCGGTCTCCCATCGCTCGCCGACCCGGCGAAGCCTGCCCGAGTCGACGAGCATGGAGATCAGCTGCTCCACGAACAGCGGGTTGCCCTCGGCAGCCGTCACGATGCGGGCGCGGACTCGAGGCTCGATCTCCGTGGCGCCGAGCAGGTTCGCGATCACGAGTGTCGCCTCCTCCTCGCCCAGCGGCTGCAGCTCGATGAGATCGGCGTCGAGTGCATCGGCCCACTCACGCTGCCGTTCCAGCAGCTCGTGGCGCGCAGAGCAGAGGACCACGATCGGCGCACCCTCGTGCTCGCTTGCGAGGTAGCCGATGAGGTCCAGCAGCGTGCGCTCCGCCCAGTGGATGTCGTCAACGACCCAGACGGCCGGACGCTCGGCGTTCGCGAGCCCTCCGAGGAAGCGGCGCACGGCCCAGAACAACTCTTCGATGCTGTACGGCTCGTGGCTGAGGCCCAGGATCGAGCCGAGCCGATCCGCCAGCCCGACGTCGTCCACCATGCCGGCGACCTTGTCCATCGCCGCCCCGGGAGTGTCGTCGTCCGCGATCTGGGCCGCCGCGCGGAGCGCCATGGCGACCGGCCAGAACGTGATGCCGTCGCCGTAGGGGAGGCAGCGCCCATAGAGGACGATCGCGTCCGCCGGCATGCGCGCCACCGCCTCCCGGATGATCCGGGACTTTCCGACGCCCGCCTCGCCGACCACGACGGCGACACGCGTCCGCGAGCCTGCCGCCGCCTCCGCGCCGAGATTGGCGAGCACTCGCAGCTCGGCCTCGCGGCCGACGAAGCCAGCGTCCTCACGCCGTGCGAAGCCCTCCGCCGAGCTGCCAACCCCGGTGAGCCGATACGCCGGCACGCGCTCCGCCTTGCCCTTCAGCTCCAGTGGCTCCACCGGCTCGACGCTCACCGCCTCGCGGATGAGCCGCCAGGTCAGGTCGCCGATCAGGACCTCGTTGGGGCCGGCCGCCTGCTCGAGGCGTGCGGCCGTGTTCACCGTGTCGCCGGTCACGAGCCGCTGGCTGGTGGCTGCGTCGCCGGTCACCACCTCACCGCTGTTCACTCCCGTGCGGTTGGTGAGTCGGATGCCGAATCGGCGGTCGAGATCCTCGTTGAGCTCGGCCAGGGCGATCTGCATCTCACGCGCCGCGCGAGCGGCGCGCAGGGCGTCGTCCTCGTGGATCGTCGGCAGCCCGAACACCGCCATGATCGCGTCGCCGATGAACTTCTCGACGGTCCCTCCGTGCCGACGCAGGACGGCGGTCATCGCGTCGAAGTAGCTGCTCATCACCGCGCGAACCGACTCGGGGTCGAGCGCCTCGCCGAGCTTCGTGGACCCCTGCAGATCGCTGAAGACGACGGTCACCGTCCGGCGCTCCTCCCGGGCCGCCGGTGCCGCTGCGAGGGGCGTGCCGCAGAAGCCGCAGAGGCGGAAGCGCTCGGGATTCTCCTCGCCGCAGCTCGGGCAGACCTGCATTTCGGCCGATTCTAGGTTGCCGGGAGGGGGACTCAGCGATCAAACGTGACGGTGATGCGTGCGGTCGCCGGCGCCAGCCGGTGGACGACTGCTTCCGCTTCGAGGCCGACCGCCTCCTCAACCTCCGGCTGCAGCCGTTCGAATGGCCGCACCGTGACGCTGATGGCGCCGTCCGACCGCCGCAGCTCCCAGGTGCCGCCCACGAACCCGTCGAGCAGCAGGGTAGGCAGCACGTCCGCGTTCTTGCTGAACACGCGGTCGCGATCACTGTCCGCGATGATCCGCTGCCGCCGCTTGGCCGCGTGCGAGAGGAGCACGCTGTCCCAGCGCGCAAGCAGGCGGGGTGGGACGTGCGTCTCCGGATCCGGCCGCGGAGCGTCGGCAAGGTCCAGCAGCGTGCGGCCATCGTCGGCTCGCAGGGTGATCACCTCCTCGCCGAGGTCCGCGATCGCCTGCCGCCAGATGCCGATCCCGCCGCGACCGCGCCCGACGTAGGCCGCGAGGTCGTCCACGTCGGCAGGGCCGAAGGCGGCAAGGTAGCGACGGGCGAGGTACGGACGGGCCTCGGCGGGATCCAGGTCCGGGCGGGTGGTGCCCAGCCAGTCCTCCGCCAGCGCGTATCGGGACCTGCCGTATCCCTCCCCGTCGAAAGGGACGTGGACGAGTGGCACGTACGCCGAGAAGTGCCGCCATGCGGTCCTGGCCACCACGCGTGTCTCCGGGTGGCGCCATGCCGGCCGGCTGACCGCATCGCTTTCCACCCCGGCCTCGGCGCCGAGGAGCTGGTCGATTTCGAGGGACGACATCGGTCGTTCTCGCAGGGCGTCGCAGGCAAGGCGATGCGCGGCATGCAGGCGCCGGCCCATCGGCGAGGTCGCCGGGTCCGCCTTGGCGAGCTGGCGCCACCCGTCAATGCGCATGGGCTCGCATACCGTGAACATCGGCCAGAGATCCTCGGCGGTCACCACGTGGATCGTGCGCCGCATCAGCGAGCTCCGCACCACCGAGCGGCGGACGAGGGCGCCACCCAGGTCCGCGGTCTTCCTCGTCGCGGCACGGGCCGCGAGTGCGACCGGCGGCCACTCGGGGTGCTGTGCCTGAAGGGAAACGACACGCGCCACCGCGGCCCCCGGGCCACGTGCCGCGATCGGCTCGATGAGGCCCTGTCGGGCGAGCGTCGCGCGGTTCAGAGCGCGGAGCGTGAGCTTCGCGTCCTCCATCCTCGGCTCAGCCGAGGCGACGAATGACGCCGACCACCTTGCCTTGCACCTGCACGTCGGTTGCGTAGATCGGCTCCATCTCGGCGTTTGCCGGCTGGAGGCGAATGCGATCCTTCTCTCGGAAGAAGCGCTTGAGCGTCACGCCGTTGTCCTCCAGCAGGGCCACGACGATGTCTCCGTCGCGCGCCGTGGCCTGCGGCTGGACGATGACGAAGTCCCCGTCGTCGATGAGGGCGTCGATCATGCTCTTGCCGCGCACTCGAAGGACGTAGGAGTCCGGCCGTGCCTCCATCGAGGCGGGGACCTCGAGCGTCTCGGCGGAGTTGTCGTACGCCTCGATGGGTTGGCCCGCGGCGATCTCTCCGAGAACCGGGAGGGCGAGCGTCTCGCGCTCCACCGGCATGCGGAACGGGGTGATCTTGTTTGCCGGCGCGGAGCGGGACGCGGGGGTCGGGCGATTGATCAGGCGCAGCGCCCGCGAGTGGTTCCCGCCGCGTTCGATGAGACCGTCACGCTCCAGTGCGATCAGGTGGTGGTGGACCGCGCTGGTCGAAGCCAGGCCCACTGCGTCCGCGATCTCACGGACCGACGGCGGGTAGCCACGCTCCTCCACCGTCCTGGCGATGCAGTCAAGGATCCGCTGACGGCGCTCGTGATCGTGTCTGGTCAAATGCCCTCCGCGCGCTGGATGCGCTGCCCATGCATGGGCGCAGGCTAGCAGAACACTTGTTCTATTGTCAAACTCCGCCGGCACGCGCGGCTGGTATCATTCGCGACCGACCACGCCGCCTGGAGCCCCGAATGAACCTGTCCTCGACGTCGCGGTACCTCCGTATGGGCCGGCTGGTCATCAAGCTGCCCATGTATGCGCGCGTCGTCTGGGGGATCGTCCGAGACCCGCGCACCCCGATCGGGCTGAAGGGCATGCTGGCGGCGGCGCTTGCCTACGTCGTCTTCCCCGTGGACCTCATCCCCGACGCCATCCCGATCCTCGGGCAGGCGGACGACCTGACGGTTCTGCTGCTGGTGCTGGACATCTTCATCCAGAATGCCCCTCCCGAGGTCCGCGAGGAGCACACGACGCGCGCCCGCAACGGCACGGCCGACCTCGACAGGGATCTCGAGCGGCTGCGCGGCCTCATGGGCCATCGCTACGAGGGGATCCGCGACAACCTGCCGGAGATCCTGGATCGATACGGCCGGCTCCGCGACCCCGACGCACTCAAGGGAGCCCTCGCCTCGTGGCGACGCGAGAGGGCGCACCGCACCACGACGAAGGAGCTCGAATGAAGGTCATCCTGAAGCAGGACGTGAAGGGCCTGGGCCACGAAGGCGATCTCAAGGAGGTCAAGGACGGTTACGCCCGGAACTACCTCCTGCCCAACGGCAAGGCCGCGGTCGCCGACAAGGGTGCGATCGCCAACTGGGAGCGCCACAAGGACCAGCGCGAGGAGCGTGATCGGTCGGTGCGCGCCGGCGCGGAGGCGACCGCGCAGAAGCTGAGCGAGCTCAAGCTCGAGATTCCCGTGAAAGCGGGTGAGCGCGGCCGCCTGTTCGGAGCCGTGACATCCCACCAGATCGCGGACCTGATCGCCCGCAGCGGGATCGAGCTGGACCGGCACGCGCTCCACCTGCGTGAGCCGATCAAGGCGCTGGGGGACTACCGGGTGGAGGTTCGCCTGATGCCCGGCGTCGAGGCGACCGTGACCGTGAGCGTCGTCGCCGAGGGCAGCTGAAGCGGCCACCGGGTTGATGGACCCGAGGCAGGCCGCGGCCAGGTGGGCGCGAACGTGGTCCGGTGCCTGGGAGGCGCAGGACGTCGCCGCGATCGTGGCGCTGTATGCGCGGGACGCCATCCTCTGGACAGAGCCGTTTCGGCTCCCGTACCGCGGTGTCGACGGAGTGCGGGCCTACGTTTCCCGCGTCTTCGGCGAAGAAGAAGACACGCGCACCCGGTTCGCAAAGCCGCTGGTTGACGGCGACCGCGCCGCCGTGTCGTGGTGGGCATCGCTTCGCGAAGGCGGAGCCGACACGACGCTTGCCGGCACGTCAGTGCTGCGGTTCGACATCGCGGGACGCGTCATCGAGCAGTGGGATGCGTGGAACGTGACCCCAGGGCGCCGCGAGCCGCCTCCGGGCGGCACCCCGTTCGATCGCGGACCCGGCCACGACACCTGAGCTGTCGCGCCACGGGCCTCCAATGGCGTGAGCCACGCCACGCGGAGACCGGCCTTGTCCACAACCTCACCTGTTATCCACAGCCAGGCGAAGTTATCCCCGGCGCACACCCGGTCAGCGGGGCCCCAACCGGCTCGGGCACGCCTAGGGTGAGACGGACATGAGCATTGACAAGCTGGCGCCACAGGCCGTCGAGGCGGAGCAGAGCGTGCTCGGCTCGATCCTCATCGACGCCGATGCCATCCTCAAGGTCGGCGACTTCCTCAAGCCCGCCGACTTCTATCGGGCGCAGCACGCGGACATCTACGAGGCAATGGTGGCGCTGCATGGTCAGCGCGAGCCGATCGACCTGGTGACGCTTGGTGATGAGCTGCGACGGCGTGATCGCCTGGAGGCGATCGGCGGGCCGGCCTACCTGACGACCCTCATGAACTCGGTCCCCACCGCCGTTCACGCGGAGCATTACGGCCGGATCGTCGAGCGCAAGGCCGTCCTCAGGAACCTGATCAGCGCGGCGGGCAAGATCGCGGCGGTCGGCTACGAGGAAGCCAATGACGCCGAGGTGGCGATCGATCGCGCAGAGTCGATCCTGTTCGAGATCAGCCAGCGGCGCACCGATGTGGGCTTCGAGTCGCTCTCGACGCTACTCGGCCAGGCCTACGACCGCCTCGAGTACCTGCACGAGCACCGTGGGCAGATCCTCGGCGTCCCGACCGGCCTCTCGCATCTCGATGCACTGCTCGGTGGGCTGCAGCCGTCCGATCTCGTGATCCTTGCCGCTCGTCCCTCGGTCGGAAAGACGAGCCTGGCGCTCAACGTGGCGCAGCACGCCGCGGTCCGGGAGAACAAGAAGGTGGCCATCTTCAGCCTGGAGATGAGCAAGGAGCAGCTCGCCCTGCGTCTGCTGAGCGCGGAGACCGGCATCAACCCGCGGCCACTCCAGACCGGCTTCGTGGACGAGACCGACTGGAGCAAGATCGCGACGGTCATGAACGACATGGCGACTGCGCCGCTGTGGATCGACGATTCGCCGGTGCTGTCGGTCATGGAGCTTCGCACCAAGGCTCGGCGTCTGGAGGCGGAGCAGCGCGGCCTCGACCTCGTCATCGTGGACTATCTCCAGCTGATGCAGGCGGCCACGGTGAGCAAGGACTCGAACCGGGTGCAGGAGGTCAGCGAGATCAGCCGGGGACTGAAGCAGCTCGCCAGAGAGCTGCGGGTGCCCGTCGTGGCGCTGAGCCAGCTGTCGCGTGGCGTGGAGCAGCGCGGGACGGCGGAGCCGCGCCTCTCGGATCTGCGCGAATCGGGCTCCATCGAGCAGGACGCCGACGTGGTGATCTTCCTGTACCGGGAGGGGGAGCAGAACCCCGACTCGGAGGTGGAGCTCATCAAGGCGAAGGTCGCCAAGCACCGGAACGGGCCGATCGGGGACGTTCCGCTCCAGTTCCGCAAGGCGAACACGCGCTTCTACACGGTGGCCGCACGCGAAGAGGTCGCGGCGTACTGACCGCCGGCGACCAAGCGTTCGAGCGTCCGCCTCAATGGGCTTGCGAACGGGGAGTACACTCGGGCGCTAGTAACGACCGGTCCACAGCGTCTGCCCCGAGCTGGCTCGATCCGCGCCACACGTCACCCGCAGATCACGGCTCGCAGATCGCGACCGTCCATCCGGGCCGGGCGTGCGAGACAGGAGGCACTGGGTAGGGTGTACGCCGACAAGACCATTCGCTGTCGCGACTGCGGAATGGACTTCGTGTTCTCTGCGGGCGAGCAGGAGTTCTACGCCAGCAAGGGGCTCGTGAACGAGCCGCAGCGGTGCCAGAGCTGCCGCGCCGTCGCCAAGCAGAACAGGGCGCTCGGAATCGGGAACGGAGGCGGCAACGGCGGGCAGCGCGAGATGCATGCGGCCGTGTGCGCCGAGTGCGGTGGCCAGGCGCTGGTGCCATTCCTCCCGCGCAACGACCGGCCCGTCTATTGCAGCAACTGCTTCGACAAGGTGCGCGCCCAGGAGTAGCACCGCCCACGTCAGCGATGGCCAGGGGCCGTGGCGTACCGATACATCGGGCGGGCCGGCGCGGCTGAAATGCGAGAACCGGCCGAGCGTCCGTGAGTGGCTGCGGCCGGAGGGATCCGGCTGACGCTCTGCGCTAGCATGGGGCCCCTTCCCGCATCGAGGTCCCGGTCGTCCGACCATGTCCGTCATCGCGGTCGTCGGCGCTCAGTGGGGTGACGAAGGCAAAGGGCGCGTGGTCGACTACCTTGCCGACGAGGCGGACCTCGTCATCCGCTACGGCGGCGGGAACAACGCCGGCCACACGGTGGTCAACCGGCACGGCCGCTTCAAGCTTCACCTGATCCCTTCGGGCATCTTCCATCCCGGCACGCGGAACCTGCTGGGAAACGGCGTGGTGATCCACCCACCGGCCTTGGTCGCGGAGCTCGACGGCCTGGCGGCGGCCGGGTTCGACTCCGCGAACCTGTTCATCAGCGACCGCGCCCACCTGGTCATGCCGTACCACGTGCTGCTCGATCAGCTCGACGAGCGCGAGCGTGGCGCCGCGAGGCTCGGCACCACGTCCCGAGGGATCGGCCCGGCGTACATCGACAAGGTGGCGCGAAGAGGGATCCGCGTCGTCGACCTCATGGAGCCTGACGTCTTCCGCCAGCGCCTGGCCGCCACGCTGCCCCGCGTCCGGCGCCTAGCCGCCGGCTACGGTGATGACGAGATGGCCGACTCCGTCAGGGAGGCCACCGACGAGGCGCGCATCGCCGACGAGTACCTGGGCGCCGGGGAACGGCTGCGCGCGCACGTCGTGGACGGCCAGGCGCTCGTCGACGACGCGCTCGAGCGTGGCGAGCGAGTCCTCCTGGAGGGGCAGCTCGGCACCATGCGGGACATCGACTGGGGCATCTACCCGTACGTGACGAGCTCTTCGCCGATCCCCGGCGGCGCCAGCCTGGGCGCCGGTCTGCCGGCGGTCGCGATCGACCAGGTGCTCGGCGTGGTGAAGGCGTACACCACCGCCGTGGGCGCCGGTCCGCTCCCGACGGAGCTGGATGATGCCGACGGTACCGCCCTCCGCGAACGGGGCGAGGAGTACGGAACGTCCACCGGCCGAGCGCGCCGCTGCGGGTGGTACGACGCGGTCGCGGTGCGGTTCAGCGCGCGGCTCGCCGGCTACTCGGGCATCGCGCTCACGAAGCTCGACGTGCTCGACCGGTTCGAGCGAATCCGCATCAGCGTGGCATACCGGGACCCCGCCGATGGACGGGAGTGGTCCACGGTCCCGGCATCGACATCGGTCTACGGGCGCCTGGAGCCGGTGTACGAGGAACTGCCGGGCTGGCAGGCCGATACGACCGCCTGTCGCAGCTGGGACGACCTTCCGCTCGCCGCACGGAGGTACGTCGAGCGGCTGGAGGCGCTGGCCGTCTGCCCGATCACGCACGTGAGCGTCGGGCCGGAACGGGCCCAGATGATCGTGCGCGGCTGAGGGCCACCGGACCATCGGCCCATTCGGCCTCCTTGACGTTCACGACTAGACTGCACCCTCCGTTGACAGCACGCACACCGAGACGCAATGGCCGGCCCCTTCAACCAGAACGTGATCGCCGTGGTCTGGGACTTCGACAAGACCCTGATCGAGGGCAACATGCAGTCCCCGCTGTTCGCGCGCTACGGCGTGGACGAGCGCGCGTTCTGGGCCGAGGTCGACGCCCTGCGCGACTTCTATCTCGCCCACGGCGCGGCTCGGGTCAATGACGACGCCCTCTACCTGAACCACATCCTCGAGTACGTCCGCGCCGGCGCGTTCCGCGGCCTGTCGAACGCCATCCTTCACGACCTCGGCGGCGACCTCACCTTCCATCCGGGCATGCCGGAGTTCCTGGGGACGCTGAGAGCAGTGGTGGAGGACGATCCCGCGTTTCAGCGCGCCGACATCGCCGTCGAGCATTACGTCGTCTCCACGGGCCTGCGGCCGATGATCGAGGGCAGCGCCGTGCGGCCGTACATCGAAGACGTCTGGGCCTGCGAGTTCATCGAGGCGCGCCACCCGCCGGGCTACGCGAAGCCGGAGCAGCGTCAGCTCTTCCCGAGCCACGAGATCACCGCGCTCGGCTACCAGATCGACAACACCTCGAAGACGCGCGCGCTGTTCGAGATCAACAAGGGGTCGAACAAGCGTCCCGAGATCCACGTCAACTCGCACCTGCCGCACGAGCTCCGCCGCGTGCCGTTCGAGCACATGATCTACATCGCGGACGGTCCGTCCGATGTGCCCGCGTGGTCCGTCGTCAGCGCGAACGGCGGCCGGGCGTTCGGCGTGTACCAGCGCGGCTCCCTCGCCCAGTTCGAGCAGATCAGCACGTTGCAGCGCGACGGCCGGATCGATGCCTTCGCGGAGGCCGACTACACCGCCGGCTCCACCGCGTCGCTGTGGCTGACGACCGAGGTCCGGCGGATCGCCGAACGGATCGTGGAGGAGCGGGAGCTTGTCCTGCGACGAGCCGTGCGAACCGCGCCGCGCCACATCTCCGACGAGCCGGCGACCACGCCGACCGATGCGCCCATGGAGCGTCCCGGCGCCTCGTCACCGGCGGCTGCCCAGTCCGCGCCGCCTGCCCCGGAGCGATCGCGCGCGGACGTGATCCGCGCCCGCGTGCGCGCCACCCTGGAGGACGGAAGCACGGACCCGGCGGAGGCGCCCGCCCAGCTCCGCGAACGGTCCTAGCGGTCCGGCACGACACGTGCCCCGTATCGGTCGCGTGACCGATGCCCCCCGACGGACCATCACCTGGTTTCGCCGCGACCTGCGGCTCACCGACAACCGGACCCTGGAGGCGGCCACCCGCGACGCCGAGCGGACATGGCCGGTCTTCGTCGCCGATCCGGCCCTGCTCGAGCGGCATGCGGTCGCTCCGGCGCGGGTCGCCTGGTTCGCGTCCAACCTGCGCGCACTCGATGAGCGCCTGGCGGCTCACGGCTCCGGCCTGACGGTGCTGTTCGGACCGCCGGCCCAGGCATTGCGGGAATTTGCCGCCGAGATCGGAGCCGGGGCGGTGTACGCGGGGGCGGACGAGGAGCCGGTGGCCGTCGCCCGGGACGCCGACGTGGTGGGAGCCGTCGACCTGCACCTCGTCGACGACCAGCGGATCCTGCCGCCGGCCGCACTGCGGACGGCGGCGGGCGACGCGTACACGGTCTACACGCCATTCCGCCGGGCGTTGGACGCGCGGGTCGACGACACGCCTGACGCGCTGACGGCCCCAGCCGAGCCGCGGCTCGATCGGCTGGCCCGCCCTCCTGACAGCGCCTCCGGAGTGGCCGCCTTCCCCGCACCACCGTCGCCGCACGCACTCCCGGAACCGGGTGAGGATGCGGCCGCGAACCGGCTGCGCGCCTTCCTCCGGAGCGGCATCGAGGGCTACCGCGATCGGCGCGACTTCCCGGATGAGGCCGGCACGTCCCAGCTGTCGCCGTATCTGCGCACCGGCGCGATCAGCATTCGGGCCTGCTGGCGAGCCGCGCTCAACGCCGCGAGCAGAGCGCGGGAGCGGAACGACCGCACGCTGGCCGGCGGTGCCAGCACGTGGCGCGGCGAGCTCGCCTGGAGAGAGTTCTTCGCCCACGTCCTGCATGCGCATCCGCGGCTGGCCTCGGAAAGCTTCCGCCGGGAGCTGGACGGCGTCGAGTGGACCACGGGCAGCGAGGCGGACGACGCGGTGGCCGCCTGGCGAGAGGGCCGTACGGGGTTTCCGTTCGTGGATGCGGGCATGCGCCAGCTGGCATCGACCGGTTGGATGCACAACCGAGCGCGCCTCGTGACGGCCAGCTTCCTGGTGAAGGATGCCGGCGTCGACTGGCGGCGGGGCGAGGCCGTCTTCACCGACCACCTGCTGGACGCGGACACGGCCCAGAACAACGGCAACTGGCAATGGGTCGCCGGAGTCGGCACCGACGCGGCGCCCTACTTCCGCGTCTTCAACCCGAGCCTGCAGGCGAGGAAGTTCGACCCTGATGGCGCCTACATCCGCCGATGGATCCCGGAGCTTGCGGGCGTCGAGACCGCGCACATCCACGAGCCGTGGCGTTCCCCGTCACCGCCGAAGGAGTACCCGGCGCCCATCCTCGACCACGCCGACGCCCGCCGGCGCACGCTGGCCCGCTACGCGGCCGCTGCCCAGAGGTGAGGATCCGCGCGTCTCGGCCGGCCACGCCGGGTGACGCGCTCGTCCGCGTACCGGGGCGGCCGGCCGCCCGCGTATACTCCGACAAAGCCGCAACCTGTCACGACGTGCACCCGATCCGAGCCGTCTCCAGCGACCGCGTCGACCGAAGCCCGCGCCGCCATGCCGCGCGGGCTTGTCGCTGTCGGGGGAACCTCGGTTGATCGACGAGGCGCCGGTCCGCCACGCCACCGAGTCGAGGCTGCGTCGCGCGTACGGCTTCGAGGAGGTGGCACTCGTTCCGGGGGCGGTGACCGCGGATCCGTCCGAGGTCGACCTCGGGACGGAACTGGGGGGCTTCCGCCTCGAGATCCCGTTTCTGGCGGCCGCCATGGATGCGGTCGCCGACGCCGACTTCGCGGTCCGCATGAGCCGGCACGGCGGGGTGGCCTTCGTCAACCTGGAGGGCCTGTACACGCGCTATGAGGACGCCGGCCCGATCATCGACCGCGTGGCAGCCGCGGGCACCGGGCAGGAAGCGGCCCACGTGCTGACCGAGGCGTACCAGCAACCGGTCCGCGACGAGCTGATCACCGCGCTCATCACCCGCATCAAGGCCCAGGGCGCCATCGCGGCCATCGCCACGACTCCGGCAGCGGCGTGGCACCACGCCGAGCTCGCTGCGTCGGCTGGGGCGGACCTGTTCCTCGTCCAGTCGCAGGTGTCGAGCGCACGGCACATCAGCACCTCGACCCGGGTCCTCTCGCTGGCGGACCTCACCGGCGCCCTGCAGCTGCCGGTCCTCGTCGGCAACACCGTGAGCGGTGAGGCCGCGTACCAGCTGATGCACCAGGGCGCCGCCGGCGTGTTCGTCGGCGTCGGTCCCGGCGCGGCCTGCACGACGCGGGAGGTGCTCGGCATCGGCGTGCCGCAGGTGAGCGCCACCCTGGAGGTCGCCGCCGCGCGCGACCGCTACGAGCGGGAGACCGGCCGCTACGTGCCGGTCGTCACCGACGGCGGCATGAAGACCGGCGGCGACATCGCCAAGGCGATCGCGTCGGGAGCCGACGCCGTGATGCTCGGATCGCCCTTCGCAGGCGCCGTCGAGACGCCCGGCCGCGGCTTCAACTGGGGCATGGCCGCGCCGTCGCCCACGCTGCCGCGCGGCACGCGAATCAAGATTGGCACCCGCGTTCCGCTCGAGCAGATCCTCTTCGGTCCCGCCGAGACGACCCACGGCACGCAGAACCTGGTGGGCGCGCTGCGCCAGTCGATGGCCGCCCTCGGCGCCCGCACCATCCGGGAGATGCACGGCGTCGAGATGGTGATCGCCCCCTCGATCGCCACCGAGGGCAAGTCCTGGCAGCTGTCGAGCCGCGAATAGTCGCCACCTCTCCGTGACGTGACGGACGACAGGCTGAGCACGCGGCGACTCAACCGGACGCTGCTGGCGCGCCAGCACCTCCTCGAGCGATCTTCCTCGCCGATGGCACGGGTCGTCGAGGACATGGGCGGCATTCAGAACCAGTACGCGCCGGCCGGCTACATCGGCCTCTGGTCGCGCATGCGGCACTTCGATCGGCCGATGCTCACCCATGCCCTGGAGCGGCGGGACGTGGTGCAGGGCACGATGCTGCGGGGCACCATCCACGTCGTCTCGGCGGCCGACTACTGGCCGATGATGGCCGGGATCGAGCGCATCAACCGGCAGTGGTTCTCCAAGGTCCAGGCGCGGGAGATCGGCGACACGGACCTCGACGAGGTGGTGGCCGCCACCCGCGAAGCGCTGGCGAACGGCCCGCTGCGGCTCACAGAGCTGACGGAGCGGCTCGTCGACCGCGGCTTCCACCCTCGAGCTGCAGCGTGGGCCGGATTCTCAGTGCCCATGGTCCGCGTGCCGCCGTCCGGCACATGGGAACGGCGGCGCGCCGACATCTACGGCCTGGCGGATGCCTGGCTGCCAAGGACGGAGACGACGGAGGACGCGGGGATCGAGCTGCTGATCCGCCGGTACCTCGGCGCCTTCGGCCCGGCGCCGGCCCGCGACGTCGCCACCTGGATGGGACTGAACGTCGGGCAGATGAGGCACGTCCTCGATCGCATGGAGCTGCGGCGATACCGTGACGAGGCCGGCAAGCCGCTCCTCGATCTTCCGGACGCGGCCCTCGCCGACGAGGACGCCACCGCACCGCCTCGGTTCATCGCCGTGTGGGACGCCATGCTGCTCGTGCACGCGCGGCGAACGCAGGTGCTGCCCGAGGAGCACCGGCCGGTCATCTTCAACACCGGGACGCCTCATTCGCTGAACACCTTCCTGCTCGATGGCCAGGTGGCCGGCACCTGGCGCCACGAGGACAGGGAGATTCAGCTGTCGCCGCTCCGTCGGCTGGCGGCGCGCGAGCGCGCGGCGCTGGAGGACGAGGCACACGGCCTGGCCGCCTTTCACGCCTGATCATCGGCGTACGATGGGCCGATGACCCACGACGACGTCCAGCGCTGGCTGGACCGATACATCGCGGCCTGGCGCGCGAACGAGCGCGCACTGATCGAGGAGCTGTTCACCGAGGACGTGACCTACGGCTACCGGCCATGGGAAAGCGAGGAGCACACGGTGCGCGGCCGTGATGTCCTGGTGGAGGACTGGCTCAAGGAGCCAGATGAGCCGGGCAGCTGGGACGCCAGCTACGAGCCGTACGCCGTCGACGGCGACCGGGCGGTGGCGGTGGGTTGGAGCCGCTACGGACCCAGTGGCAACGATCCGGAGCGCACGTATCACAACGCCTATTTGCTGCGCTTCGCCGCCGATGGCCGCTGCGCGGAGTTCCGCGAGTACTACATGCTGGAGGGCACCTGATGATCAAGACGACGACGCCCGGAGTGGATGGCCGCGCCGTGACCGAGTACCTCGGCGTGGTGACCGGCGAGGCGATCCTGGGCGCGAACATCTTCCGGGACCTTTTCGCGGGCGTCCGGGACATCGTGGGCGGACGCTCAGGGGCCTACGAGGAGGAGCTGCGCAAGGCTCGCGAGATCGCGCTGCACGAGATGGAGGAAGAGGCCAGCTCCCGCGGTGCCGACGCGATCGTCGGAATCGATCTCGACTACGAGACGGTCGGCCAGGGCGCGAGCATGCTGATGGTCAGCGCGTCGGGGACGGCCGTCCGGCTGGGAGCGTGAGGCGCCGCCGTCGCCGCTGAGTAACTGAACTCATTACACTGAGTAAATCTGCTCAGCAAAGTGAGTGAATGACGGCGAGGAAGAAGAAGGCGGGCGCCTACCGGCGACCGGTGTACGACGAGATCCTCGAGCGCATCGAAGAGCCGCGCCGCTTCATCCAGGTGCTGGCCGGTCCCCGCCAGGTCGGGAAGACGACCCTCGCGCGCCAGGTGATGGATGCGGTGGGCATCCCCGGTCACTTCGCGTCTGCCGACGCGCCCGACCCGGAGGACGTCGGCTGGATCTACACCCAGTGGCAGATCGGTCGCAACGCGGCCCGGAACGGCGGCCGCGCCGGCGGGATCCTGGTGCTGGACGAGGTCCAGAAGATTCGTGACTGGTCGGACGTCGTCAAGCAGCTCTGGGACGAGGACACCAAGGCGGGCGTGCCGCTGCGCGTCATGCTCCTCGGGTCGGCTCCGCTGCTGGTGCGCAAGGGCCTGTCCGACAGCCTCGCCGGCCGGTTCGAGGTCATCCGCATCACGCACTGGACCTACGCCGAGATGCGTGACGCCTTCGGCTGGGACCTCGACACGTATCTGTTCTACGGGGGCTACCCGGGCGCCGCGCCGCTCATCAGGCGCCACGAGCGCTGGGAGGAGTACATCCTCGATTCGATCGTGGAGACCAACCTGTCCCGGGACATCCTCCTGCTCAACCGCGTCGAGAAGCCGGCACTCCTGCGTCAGCTCTTCCGCCTTGCATGCTCGTATTCCGGGCAGGTGCTCAGCTACACGAAGATGCTCGGCACGCTGACCGACGCCGGCAACACGGTCACCCTGGCGCACTACCTCGATCTGCTCGGCGGGGCAGGAATGGTGACCGGCGTCGGCAAGTACGCCGGCTCGGCGGTCCGCCGTCGCGCCTCGAGCCCGAAGCTCCTTGCGCTGAACACCGGGCTCGTGACGGCCACGGCGCGCACCACCTTCAGGCGCGCCCGCGAGGATCGTGAGTTCTGGGCCAGGCTCGCTGAAACCGCGGTCGGCGCGCACCTGTGGGCCCACGCGGATCCGGAAGACCTGGGGTACTGGCGCGACGGCAACGCCGAGGTCGATTGGGTCGTGCGGCCGGGGAAGCTGATGCGGACGCTCGATGAGCCGCTCGCCATCGAGGTGAAGACGGGTCAGGCGCGAGGCACGCCGGGCACGGTGGCCTTCACGCACACGCACCGCGGCGCGCGGTCCCTCGTCGTCGGAGCGGGCGGTATCGACCTGGAGGAGTTCCTGTCCAGTCACCCTCGGCAGTGGCTCGACGCGTAGTGACGAGCCGCTGTAGGGGCCTGTCAACGTAAGTTGACGACAATCCAGATGCGGGCTATCGCGCGAGGCATGCCCGCGACCCCCGAAGACCCGCTGCAGCATTGCGGCTGTGATCGGGCTTCGGCGGCTCGCCGACCGCATGGAGCGCGAGGCGGTGGAACGTGCGGTTGACCAGGGCTGGACGTGGCAGCAGATCGCACAGGCCCTGGGCGTGACTCGCCAGGCCGCTCACAAGCGACATGCAGCGCGGCTCCGGGACCGGGGCCGAGGGACGGAGGAGGACAGATGAACCCGATGAAGATGCTCGACGACGTGCGCACCATCAAGCAGCTCCTGACCGACGCCGAGCGGATCGCCCGCGCAATGGGTGACGAGGAGCCGGGTGCGGAGCACCTGCTGCTGTCGGCCGTCGGCCTGCCGGATGGGAGCGCCGAGCGTGCCCTGCGGAGAGTCGGGCTGGACGCTGACCGCGTTCGGGTGGCCCTTCGAGAGGAGC
>JASLBU010000150.1 GCA_030146365.1 Candidatus Limnocylindria bacterium
CTTCCTCGAGGGCCTCCATGGGGCGGAAGCCGACGGCGGCCCTCGAGGAAGCGTTCAGCCTTCCCGCCTTCGCCGAGAACGCCGGAACCTGATCCGATAGCCCGCCCGCGAGACTGTCGCCCGCTCCCTGGAGCGGGCGTCGGCTTTGCCCGCCGGTCGTGGCAGGCGATCGGGCCACGCGGCATACTGCGCCGGCATGCACCACCCCCCGACGACCGACTGACGCCGCCCGATGCGTCGCTCGCTTGCTGCGGTCCTCGTCGGCACGTTCACCCTCCGGTTCAGCACCGGGCTGACCGGGGCGCTGCTCGTCTTCTACCTCGCGGACCTCGAGGGCTTCGGCGCCGACGAGGTGACCGCGGTCGAGGTCGGATTCCTCACCGCCGCCTTCTACATCGCGGAGCTGGTCCTCTCGCCGTTCTTCGGCATGCTCTCCGACCGCATCGGCTCGCGGCGCGTCATGCAGTACGGGCCGATCTTCGGCGCGGTGGCGGTGGTCCTCACGGCGATCACCACCGACCTGTTCCTGCTCGGCGTGACGCGCTGGCTCGAGGGAGCGGCTGCGGCGGCCAGCATCCCGTCCATCCTGGGCTTCATCGCCGTCGCGACGTCCGACAACGAGGCTCTGCGCGGCAAGACGGTCGCCCGCTTCGAGGCGGCCACGCTGGCCGGGCTGGGGCTCGGAATGGTCGCCGCCGGGGGGCTCTGGGAGCTCATGGCTCGCAACGCGTTCTACCTGAACGCGGTGCTTTACGGCGTGAGCTTCCTGATCTACCGCTACGGCGTCACGGTCGCCGGGCGGAGTGACGCCGAGGAGACCGCTCGCGAGACGGAGGAGATCGGAGCCCGCGGCGTGGCCGCGGTGTCCCGCGGATTCGACCTCGGGCGCTATCGGCGCGTGCTGTCCAACCCGGCGGTCTGGCTGCTCGCGCCGACGTGGATCGCGGTCAACGGGTTCATCGGCGCATGGACGAGCCAGTCGATCTTCCAGCTGGTCGACGAGCCGCGGCCCGGCTTCGAGGATCAGCTGTTGATGGGCAACGTCGAGCCGACGCAGGTGAGCATCGGCCTGGCCGTGGCGCTGCTCGTCTTCTTCGCCGGGCTGTTCTACTGGGGCAACCGCTTCAAGCGGTACCGGCGCACGTCGATCATGGCGGTCGGCATCGCCGGCGGCATCGTGATGACGGCCGCGATCTTCGGCATCAACCACGCGGCCGGCGGCCTTGCGGTGCTCCAGATCCCGCTCGCCCTCGTCGCGGCGGGGGGGCTCTTCGTCCTTGCGGGCGCGACGCCGGCTGCGCTCGGGATGCTTGCGGATATCAGCGAGCAGCACCCGGCCGACCGCGGGGCGATCATGGGGCTCTATTCGGTGTTCCTGGCCATCGGGCAGGTCGTCGGGTCCCTGCTCGGCGGCGGCGCCGCGGAGTGGATGGGTATCGACGGGCTGCTCATCGCCTCCGCTGGCCTTCTGGTCCTCGCGTTCGTCCCGTTGCGCTGGCTGCGCGGCTCCGAGCACCTCGTCACCCGCTCCGAGAGCGCCATGCTGTCGGCCGGATGAGCGGCCTGAACGCCGGTCGCTACCCCCACGGCGACGCGCTCATCCCGGACGAGTTCGAGGAGCACACGCTGATTCTCCTGCTCCGCCCGAGCGGGGCCCCCGAGCTGAGTGAAGAGGAGCTGGCGCGTCTGCAGACGGAACACCTGACCTACCTGCGCGACCTCATGCGGCGCGGAGTGCTCGTCGCGAACGGGCCGCTCGCGGACCAGACCGATGAGCGCGTAAGAGGGATTTCGGTGTATGCGCTCCCGCTCGCCCAGGCGCTCGCCGTCGCGCGGGCGGATCCCATGGTCGTGGCCGGCCGCCTCGAGATCGAGGGCGGTCGATGGTGGACGGCCGCCGGCACGGCGGCCTTCGGCGGGAAGGGCAGCTAGCGGAGCTGCGGAAAGATCTCGCCCGCGAGTCGCTCGAGGCGGCTCGTGTCGGCGACGCCGCGGACACCCATGATGATGTGCTGCGCGCCCGCCTCCGCCAACACGCCGAATCGCTCGACCACCGCGTCGGCCGACTCCGCATCGAGGTCGACGCTCAACAGGACGGTCCGCTCGATCTCCTCGTAGGGCCGGCCGAGGCGCTCGCAGTGCTCGCGCAGGATCGCGAGCTTGGCGCGCACGACCTCGGGGTCGCGTCCGAACAGGTTGCACGCGTCCGCGTACTGCGCGACGAGGCGAAGGGTCTTGCGCTCGCCTCCCCCGCCGATGAGGATCGGCACGCGCGGCCGGCTGATCGCCTGGGGTGAGTTGATGAGGTGCGTGGCGGTCACGTGCGTCCCCTCGAAACGCCCATGCGTGCCGCTGCCCTCCGACCACATCTCGTGCGCCATCCGCAGCGTGTCCTCGAGCCACTCGAAGCGCTCGCGGAGCGGCGGGAACGGGAACCCCAGCCCCTTGGACTCGAAGACGTTCCAGGCGGCACCGATCCCGAACCAGGCGCGGCCCCCGGAGAGGACATCGAGAGTGGTGGTGGCCTTGATCCAAAGTCCCGGCGCCCGGTAGTGGACGCCGCCCACCATGAGGCCGAGCCTCGCGCGCTCCGTGTGCGCGGCGAGGAATCCGAGGGCCGTGTGGCCCTCGAGCATCGGCGCCTCCGGCGGGCCGTTACCCCGGATCTGGAAGAAATGGTCCATCACCCAGATCGAGTCGAAGCCGGCATCGTCGGCCGTCCGCCCCACGCGCGCCAGGGTCGGCCCGATGTTTCCCGCACCGCCGGGCCACGTGAACTGGTTGATCTGCAGCCCGAAACGCATCGGCGAATGGTGCCATGGTGGTACGGGACCTGCTTTCAGCTCGGTCATGCCCCGAAAACGGTCCATTCGAGCCTCGGATCAGCCGACCCTCGTGGGCGGCCGCTACCGCATCGGCGAGCTCATCGCGCGCGGCGGCATGGCGTCGGTGTACCGCGCCCACGACGAGCAGCTGGACCGACCGGTGGCGATCAAGCTCATGCGCCCGGAACTCGCGGAGGATCCGGGGTTCACCGCGCGGTTCGAGGCCGAAGCACGCAGCGCCGCCTCGGTTGGCCACCCGAACGTCGTGTCGATCTACGACGTGGGGACCGACGATGCCTCGTACATCGTCATGGAGCTGGTGGAAGGCGGTGACGTCGCCGGGCTGATCGCCCGCGAGCGTCCGCTGAAGCCGACACGGGCGGCGCAGATCGCCGCCGACGCGGCCTCCGCCCTTCAGGCGGCGCACGACGCCGGAGTCGTCCATCGCGACGTGAAGCCGGGCAACATCCTGCTGCGCGCCGATGGGCGGGCCACCGTTGCCGACTTCGGGATCGCCAGGGCCACCGGCGAGGGCACCCTCACCAAGACGGGCGCCATGCTGGGCTCGGTCGACTACTTCAGCCCGGAGCAGGCGCGCGGCGAGCGTGCCGACGAGCGCAGCGACGTCTATGGGCTCGGCGTCGTGCTCTACGAGCTGCTCACGGGGCAGCGGCCGTTCGCGGGGGACAGCCCCTACGCCGTGGCGACGGCCCGGATCGGGAAGCCGCCCCCGGACCCGCGGGCCCTCGCACCGGACATCCCGGACGGACTGGCCGGCATCACGATGCGGGCGATGGCAGAGTCGCCGTCCGACCGGTACGCGAGCGCGGCCGCGATGCGCGACGACCTGCTGGCGTGGATCGACGCGACCACCGCGCCAGCGGAGGACCGGCCGGGTACGACCGTGCTCCCGGCGGCGATTGCCCCCGGGAGCGTCGCGGCGGCCGAGCCTCAAGGCGCCGCGCCCGCGGCCGCCGCGCCGGCCGTGGTGGCACCACGGGCGCAGGAACGGTCCGAGCGCCGTCGCGGCGTCCCCGTCTGGGCACCGATTCTTCTCCTCATCCTGCTGGTCGGAGGCGGCTACCTCGCCGGCAGGGTGCTGATCGGCGGCGAGGATCCGGAGGACGTGCTTCCGGAGGTCGTGCTCGGGCCCGTGGGCGGGCAGGCGGTCGACGCCACCACCCCCTCGCCGAGCCCGAGCGCCGCGCCCACTGCGTCTCCGTCCGCCACCCCCGCACCGACGCCAGCCCCGACTTCGACGCCGGAGCCCGAGCCGGAGCCTGCCGACACGCCAGCCCCGGCGACCCCCGCACCCCCCGCTCCCGCGCCGGTCGTCACCCCGGTACCCGCTCCCCCGTCCACGCCGGCGGCGGTCGCCGTGGCCGGACCGGATGATGCCGTGGCGGCGTTCTACGCCCATGTCGTGGACGGCCGCTTCGATGCGGCATATGACCTGTGGAGCGAGCGGATGAAGAACAGCTTCAACCGGGCCGACAACCTCGACGGTCGCTTCGACGAGACCGCCGACATCACGTTCAGCAGCCTGTACACGGCGAGCCAGTCGGAGACGACGGCCACGGTGCAGGCCAATTTCACGGAGAGGTACGACTCGGGCACGTCGCGCCAGTTCATCGGCTACTGGCAACTGGTGCGCGTGAATGGCCGCTGGCTGCTCGACTGGCCGACGTACTGACGGTGGCATGCCTCGTGCGCTTGGCACGAGGGGGATTCACGACACGCACGAAGGGACGGACCGATGACGGAGCAGAGCTACACCGGGGCGACGCAGGGTGAGACGGACGGCGCGGACCAGGAGCCGGTCGAGGTCGGGCACGCCGATCCGGCCAACCGCGACCCGCGGCCGGATGGCCCCATGAACCAGCCGGCGGACGCAGGCCAGGCAAGCGACGACTTCGGCGAGAGCCCGGATGCTGCCTACGGACAGCGTGAGGGCCAGGCCGATCCGGAGGCCACCGACCGTTCCTAGAGGATGTCGTGCTCCCGGGCGTCGAAAGGCCGGTCCGGGCGGTACGGGTTCGAGGCCGTGTCGGCCGTGCCCGCCATCAGATCGACAACGAGGCGGCTGCCGCCCGCCCCGGCCATGATGCCGTGGCCCGAGTATCCGCCGTTGAGGAACAGGCCTTCAGGTCCAATCGCCCCGAGGTATGGCCTGCGGTCGGGCGTCACTTCGTACTGACCCGCCTGCAGGTACCAGTGCACCGCGGATGCGCCATCGGCCCAGGCATCGCGCCAGAACGGCGCGACTCGCGCCAATGCGTGGTCGGACGCCGGGTCGAGCAGCCCGAATGCCCACTCGTGCTCGATCGGGACCGGGTCATGCGGCTCTGACGGCGCCGTGGCCGCCTCGGTGAAGAGCGCCAGGCAACCGCGCATCGCCGGCCGCCAGTGCGCGGCCGTCTCCTCGTCGATCGTCATCGGCGCGTCCGCCGGCACCGCCGGCAGGTCGGGGATGACGAGCTTCTGGCGCCGGGTGGGCCGGAGCTGAATAGAGACGCCGGCCATGGCGGCGGCCGCGGCAAGGAACGGACCCGTCGCCAGGACCACGCGATCGGTGGCCACGTGACCGCGCGTCGAGCTGACGCCGGTGATACGCCCGGCGGCTACCGAGACGCCCGTCATGCCGGCGCGCGGCACGAACGTCGCTCCCCCGCCGGGGCTGGCGTCAGGGATGCGGTCCGGGTTCGACGCAGCGGCCGCGTACCCGGCCGTCAGGCGCTTCACGTCCAGCCACCCGTCGCCGGCGCGGTACCGGGCGCCCCGAACCTCCGGGGACAGCCACGGCCACCGCGCGCGGGCCTCATCGCCGGAGAGCAGCTCGACGTCGGTCAGCCCCCACCCTCGTTGTCGCTCGACCAGCCGCCGGGAGCGCTGGACCGTCGCATCGGTCAGGGAGCAGAAGAGGTAGCCGCCGTGCCGCAGACCGAGGTCCCAACCATCGAGGCCGGTCCGCTCGGCGAATGCGTCGAACAGCGCGACTCCCTCGCGGACGGTGGCGATCTCCTCGGCGTTGTCGAACTGGAGGCGGAACGCCCCGGTCGAGGCCGGCGTCGTCAGCGTTCCGAGGGCCGCCCGACGCTCGAGGACCACGCTCCGCAGCCCCGCCCGCGCCGCGAAGAAGGCCGTCGCGCAGCCGATGACGCCGCCGCCGACAATCACGACGTCGGCCGTGGGCGGCGGCGACTCGACGACCCGGATACGTGGCTCGGACATGCCGAGCATCGTAAGCGGCTAGCATCGGCGCCGTGACCCAGCCGGACCGCGCGGATGTCGTGATCGTCGGGGGAGCCATCGTCGGGTCGGCGGTCGCGGCGTTCCTCGCGTCGCACCCGGGCTTCGACGGGCGGATCGTCGTCATCGAACGCGATCCGACGTTCCGCACGGCATCGACCACGCTGTCCGCAGCGAGCATCCGACTGCAGTTCAGCACGCCGCTCAACATCGAGATCAGCCGCTTCGGCCTCGAGGTGGTGCGCCACCCGCAGCAGTACCTCGCGGTTGACGGCGAGGCACCCGACGTCGACTTCATCGAGGCCGGCTACCTGTTCCTCGCCACCACCGCCGGCCTGCCGGTGCTGGAGGCGAACCATGCGGTCCAGCGCGCGCACGATGTGCCGGTGGCCCTGCTCTCGCCCGCCGAACTGGGGGCGAGGTTCGACTGGATTCGAACCGACGACCTCGCCGGTGCGTCGTTGGGGCTGGCCGACGAAGGATGGTTCGACGCGTACGCGCTGCTCCAGGCCTTCCGGCGCCGGGCCCGCTCGTTGGGCGTCGAAGAACGTCGCGGCGAAGTCGTCGGCTTCGATCGCATCGACGGCAGGATCGAGCGCGTGCGGCTCGCCGATGGGACGGCCATCCAGGCCGACTGGGTGGTGAATGCCGCCGGCCCGCGCGCCGCCGACGTCGCCCTGCTCGCGGGAGTTGACCTGCCCGTGCGGCCGCGCAAGCGCCTCGTCTTTCACGTCGAGGCGCCGGTCCACCTCGGCCCCGCGCCCCTCACCATCGACCCGTCGGGCGTCTACTTCCGGCCCGAGGGACCGTCGTACCTCACCGGCTTCTCACCGCATGGCACGGACGCCGACCCGGACACCCTGGACCTCGATGTGGACCGTTCGCGCTTCGAGTCCTTCGTCTGGCCCGTCCTCGCGCACCGCGTGCCTGCCTTCGACGAGCTCCGGCTGCTGGACGCGTGGGCCGGGCACTACGAGATGAACACGATCGACCACAACGCCATCGTCGGCCCGCATCCGGAGGTCACGAACCTGCTGCTCGCCAACGGCTTCTCCGGCCACGGGCTGCAGCAGGCGCCGGCCGTCGGCCGCGGCATCGCCGAGTGGATCGCCACCGGCCGCTACGAGACGATCGACCTGTCGCCGCTCGCCTACGACCGCTTCGCACGGGGCGAGCCCATCCTCGAGCTGAACGTGATCTAGCTCCGCAACGGCCTCGGCGGACGAGGAAGGTCAGGCGCAGCCCACGTCCTGTGGATGCGGGTCGAGGAACGTCACCGTCCCCTCGGGCGCGCCGCGAATGATCTCGCGCGTGTCGATCACGATCGTGCCGTCTTCCTCCATCTCCACCGCGAACCGGTCCATGCCGCGCGCGGCCGGCCCGCGCTCGAGCTTCTCGCCGAGGATGTTGTACGTGCTGCCGTGACAGCGGCACTCGAAGCGGTTCCGCTCCTCGCACAGTGTCGGGACCATGCATCCGAGGTGCGGGCACTTGCGCCACAGCGCCAGCATGTCGCCCGCCGATGGCCTGGCTGACGGTGCCCGTTCGCCAGCGCCGCTCGCCAGCGCACGTGCGGCCGGCACGTTGACGAGGAAACTGCTGGCGCTCGCGACGTGGTGCGGGTATCCATCCGCGAACTGCGGGGTGGCGGCCAGCACGTCGGCCACGGTCCCGATCCTGAGCCGGGCGCCGAGACCCTCGGTGAGATTCGGCCACAGGAACGCGAGCGACCCACCCGCGAACTCCAGCGACAGAAGGCCCACGCCGGCCCCCAGCATGCGGCGCATGAACGATCGACGGCTGTACTCGCGCTCGACGGAGATCGGCAACCTCCCCGGGGCTGGTTCCATCAGGCGCCTCCGCGGCCGGGCGGACTAGGGGCAACCGTCCCGCCTCACCCGGGAATCGGCTGCAAGTACTCCCGTGGGTGGGTGGAGGCGTCCGTGACCCGGAAGCGCTCGTCCACACCGGCCAGGATGCCGGGCCAATCGACCTCCGCCGCAAGGCGGTCACCGAGCAGACGGAGCTCCCCGGCCGCGCGCACCGCATCGAGCGGGATGTCGCGCGGCAGCGCGACGTCGATGCGATAGAACGGCGTCCGGGGCCAGTGGCGATGAACCAGCTCCGTCTGCTGCTCGGCGGGAGAGCGAAGCAGCTCCGAGAGCAGCCAACCGAGCCAGCTCCACAGCCACGTCGGACGCGCGCGTTCCAGGTGCCGGCCGGTACCGAGGCTCACCACCAGCGTCTCCTCCGGCCGGTAGGCAATGGTGTAGTGGAAGGCCTCCACGCATGCCTGGTAGACCGGGTTGCCGGCGACGCCGATGCCCCCGTCGATCAGCTCGCCGATCCCGGGCACCGGCCACGGATCGAAGTACGTCGGCGCCGCGGCCGATGCCGTCACCGCATCGGCCAGCAGGACCGACCCCGCGCGGCTGGAGTTGGCCGGGCGGTCCCGCACGAAGTACCACGGCATCCCGTCTGTCAGCCGCTTGGCGGTGATCAGCAGGTCGATCGGCGCATCATTGAGGCGCCAGTCGCCCGCCTCGGTCCCGAGCTCCTGGCGGATGAGCGCGTGGAGCGCGGTCACGTCGTACATCCGGCCGGTGACGATCCGGCGAAGGGTCGAGAGAACCGGGATCCGACGCAGCACCTCGTCGGAGCGCCCGGCGTAGAGCTCGACCAGCCGATCGGCAGGGATGGCGGCCGCGATGGCGGCGGCAATCACCGCCCCGGTCGACGTGCCGGCGACGAAGTCGAACGACTCGCGCACGGGGCGACCGGTGGCCCGCTCGAGGCTCGCCAGCATCACGGCCGGGATGATCCCCCGGATGCCCCCGCCGTCGATGGCCAGGATGCGTCTCATGGCCCCATCCTGCCCGCTCGTCGCGACACCAGCGGTCGCGCCATCAACCCTGGCCGGCGACCGCGCTCGCCACGGCGGAATCGGCAGCCGAGCCGCGGCGCGCCGGCCCCCGTGGGATGCGGGTCGCAATCAGGACACCCGTCACCGCCATCACGGCCATGACACCGTTCACGATTGCCAGTGCGACCGGCAGCTCGAGCCTTCCGGCATCTGCCTGGGCGACGACGGCGCCGCCGATCCCCGCACCGAACGCGGTCCCGAGCGTGAACATCAGCTGCAGAGCCGCGGAACTCACGCCCTCCTCCCCGGCCGCCGCGGTCTCCAGGATCAGCAGGGCAAGCATCGAATACGCGAGCCCCATGCCCAGTCCGGCGATCCCCCAGCCGATGGCGGCGACGAACACGGGAGCCACCGGCAGCAGCACGAGCGTGGTGACGGCCACCCCGCCCGCGATCAGCGACGCGCCGGCGACGACCAGCGTTCGCCGCATTCCGGCCGCGGCGGCACGCGCCTGCAGCCAGGATCCCGCAGCCCAGGTGACGGCCGCGGCCGACAGCGCGAGTCCGCCGAGCGTGACGCTGCCGCCGCGAACCTCCACCACCGTCAGCGGCACGTAGGCCTCGGTGCCGAAGAACGCGAAGGCGATCGCGAACACGGCGACGACCACCGACGGTCGGCCGCGCGCCAGGCGCAGGCTGCCGGCCGGCAGCAGGTGCCGCAGCGAACGCACCGCCAGCCAGCCGCCCAGTGCAGCCGCGGCGATCGACAGGAGCGGCGCGCCGAGGGACAGTGCGGCCAGGAGGAGCGTGGATCCGGTCGCCAGCTGCACGGCGTCCAGTGCCCGCCGGCGGTCTCCCCGTGGTGCGTCACCCACTCTTGCGACCGGTCCCAGGCGCGAGAGCTGCGGCCAGACCGCCGCGCCCATCAGCAGCACGGGCGCCACGATGCCCAGGAAGACCCAACGCCAGCCGATCGCATCGGTGACGAGGCCGGCGAGGGCGGGGCCGACGAGTCCGGGGACGACCCAGGCGCTGGAGACGAGCGCGATCATCTTCGGGCGCGCTGACGCGTCGTAGGCGCGGGCAATGACGGCGTACACCACCGAGCCGATGGCCCCGGACCCGAATCCCTGGATCCCTCTGCCCAGGATCACCTGGGGCATGCCGGTCGCCAGCCCGGAGACCACCATGCCGCCGGCGAAGAGCACGACGCCGATGACGAGCGCGCGGCCAGGCCCGCGACGGTCGGCATCGGCGCCCGCCAGCGTGATGCCCACGATGTTGGTGAGCCAGAACGCGCTGAACGCCCAGCCGTAGAGGTCTAGGCCGCCCAGGTCGCCGACCATGGCCGGCAGCACCGTCGGGACCGCCATGCCCTCGAAGGCGCCGGCCGTGACGAGACCGATCAGCCCCGAGGTGAGGAGGCGACGGTCTGGCGACCAGGCCCCGCCTCCGGGGATCACTCCGTGACCGCCCGCCCCAGCAGCAGCGGCGCGTTCATCTTCGCCTCGTAGCGGGGGCGGAACCGCTCGAGGTTGTACATCGACTCGACGTCGAGCTGTCGGGCTCCCAGCGACCGCTCCGGGAGCGGGGCATGCGCGTAGTTGCCGTCGCGAACCGCGACCATGCGGCCCATGACGCCATCGGCCAGCAGGTCAACCGCGATGTTCGCGAACGTGATCGCCACCAGCTGGTCGAGCGCGTCGGGGTCGCCGGAGCGCAGGTCGTAGGTGAGATCGCTGTGCACGGTCTCGATCCCGGTGCGGCGTTTCAGCTCCTCCGCCAGCGTCTCGCCCACATCGGCCTTGTGGCGATGCCCGTACGCGTCGGCGTCACCGACCTCGGTGATCTCGCCCCCGGTCCAGATGGCCCCCTCGCTGGCAATGACGAACGAATAGTTCGAGGGGTTCAGGCGCCAGTCATCGGCCAGCACCTCCGCCAGCGCATCGAGGTCGAACGGCGCCTCCGGGATGACGCAGCGAGCGCTGGTCACGTAGGCGGCGTACCACGCCGTGTACCCCGCGTTGCGACCGAAGATGCGGAAGACGCCGATGCGCTCGTGGCTGCCGAGCGTCGTCCGCTGGCGGTTGATGAGCTCCTTCGCCCGGGTGACCGCGGTCGAGAAGCCGATGCAGTACTCGGTGCCCTGGACGTCGTTGTCCATCGTCTTCGGAATCGCGATGACCGGGAACCCCTCGCGGCCCAGCCGCGCCGCGTAGCTCAGCGTGTCGTCCCCACCGATCGCCACCAGCGCCTCGACGCCCAGCCGCTCGAGGTTGTCCAGGACCAGCGGCGTGAGATCGTAGCGGCCGTCCGCGCTCGCCATGGAGCCGATGGCTGCCTCGTCGATCGCCTCGGGGAGCGCGGCGCGTGACATGGAGGACGGGTTCGTACGCGAGGTGTGGAGGGTCGTGCCGCCCGTTCGGTCGATCGCCCGAGTCGAGACGCGGTCGAGCATGCGCAGGTACCCACCGCCGTCGTCGCGCGAGGGATCCACGTGAGTGAGTCCCTTCCAGCCGCGGCGGATGCCGAGCGTCTCCCAGCCGACCTCGCTCGACCGGTACACGACGCTCTTGATGACCGAATTGAGGCCCGGGACGTCGCCGCCACCGGTCAGGATGCCGATGCGTTTCATGGGTGCGGAACCATGCTGCCAGATCGCCGGGCGGTTTGTGGAATGGCGCCATTTCTGGCAGAATCGGGTTCCGCAAACGGAGTCCCGCCCTGTGTCATCGAGCCCTACACGCCAGCGCAAGTACGTGACGTGGCGCCTCCCGGACCGCCACTTCAGCAAGGTCCATCTCGTCGGCGAGCCCGGCCTCACGGTCTGCGGCCGAGCGCTCCCGCGCGCCACCGGTCAGCCGAAGGCGCCGATCCCCGACTCCGAGATGTGCCCGGACTGCGACGCCCAGGGCTGACTCCTCCGTTCCATGGCCACGCCACCGACCGCCGCTGATCCCGGCGGTCGGTCCGTTTCTCTCACCATCCCGGCCGACGCCATGGTCCTCCTGGTCGGCGTGGCGGCCAGCGGCAAGTCGACGTTCGCCGGCCGCCACTTCGGGCCGACCGAGATCCTGTCCTCGGACGCCTTGCGGGCCGCCATCAGCGACGACCCGCACGCCCAGGGCGCCACCGACGACGCGTTCGACCTCCTCCACCGCATCCTCGCCATGCGGCTGCGACGCGGCCGTCTGACGGTGGTCGACGCCACGAACGTCGAGAGCTGGGCGCGAGCCGAGCTCCTCGCGGTGGCGCACCGTCACCGGCGCCCGGCGGTTGCCATCGTCCTGGATGTGTCTCTGCAGCTCGCAACGGAACGAAACGCGCGCCGGCCGCCTCCGCATCCGCCGCCGGCCGCGATCCGCCGCCAGCACCGCTGGCTCGTGGAGTCCCTCCCCGGGCTCTCGGACGAGGGCTACGCGGTGGTCCACCATCTGCGCTCAGCCGCCGAGATCGACGCGGCCCGCGTCCGGCGGGTGCCCCACTGAACGTTCGCGGCATGACGGCCGCCGCCCCCTTCGGCGACAACGTTCCCCTGTCGCGCATCGTCGCCGGCGGGATGCGCCGTTGGGCATGAGGTGCCGTGGTGGAAGCGGTACGCGGCCGAGGCGCGCCGGCGGAGCCGGATTCGAGCGTGCGGAGCCCCGCCGACCGGGCGGGCGGCGAGATACTGCACCACCGGGGGCAGATTGTCGCCAACCGCAGTGCGGAGCCACCCGCGGGGACACAGCAATGTCCCGAAGGAACAAGGCCGTTCAACCGCGGCGGCCGAAGCCACCGCTGCCGTCCGAAC
>JASLBU010000166.1 GCA_030146365.1 Candidatus Limnocylindria bacterium
TGTGGTACGTCGGGGCGATCGGCGCCGAGAGGGACTTGCGAAGGGTGGTCGCCACGGTCTTCTCCTTACGTCCGGCCACGCGACGGGTCGCCGCGCAGCCGCCTATGTGAGTCGACCGGCCGCGCGTCTCGGGTCTGGCCCCCGGGAGTCGGCTTTCACGGTCTCGGCTCATGGCGAACACTCGTCGCGCCCGCCGCGTGCGGATGATTCTACCGGCCCTGATGCCCGGGCAATGCAACCTTCGTACCGATCGCGTCACCGACCCGCAACTGTGGCTGGCGCCGTTGCCCGCTCATCGATCGCCACTCGTCGCCCGGGTTGAGCATGGCTCGGCATGAGCTGCCGGCTCGCCTTGGACCGGAATCCGACGATCGCGCGGTCGGGCGTCGTACGCACACAGCGACTGAGGTCGCTCGCCGGCGGACTAGAATCGACGCCGTGTTTCTGTGGCGCAGCTTCCCGAGAGCCATGGCCCTCACGGCCGTGATCGGTGCGGCGGGGTGCAGCGACATCATGACGCCATGCCAATCCGAGGTGTACCAGGCAGCACAGGTGTCGTCGTCGGAAGACACCGCCCAGGATCTCGATGGGGCATTCGAGGCCTGTACCTCGCTCGAGGAGTTCCAGCGCGCGGTGGCCGACTTCCCGGCTGCCCTGGATGACGTACTCCCGGCGCAGTTCGTCACCACGCGGTGCGGCACCGAGCCGGTACTGGCCGGCACGAGCCTGTGCCGCGATCTATTGCCGCCGTAGGCCAGAGTTCAGTAGGTGCAGCGCGGCGGGAACACGCGGCATGGAAACAGTGCGCCGTCTATTGCCAACCCGTGGCCCCACCTGCGGCCAGGCGCACCATGTCCCGCTTGGTCGGCTGTCGGCCGTAGTGGCTGACGGCCCTCTCGTTGCAGTCGCCGCACAGATGCAGCGGGTTGTCGATGGAACGACGGACGGTGCAGATGAACGCCTGGGACGGGTAAGTAAGCCGTAGTACCGCGTGCCGAGCGCCGGCGTGTCACAGTCATCGGTCCGAAGAGAAACGGACAGATGGAGCTTCTCGTCTTTCGCGACCTACTTACTGCACTCGCGCTTGGGATGGCCATCATCCTGAGCATGCTCGCGATGAAAGTGACGCGCCGGTAGGCGTGGACCCATTTGCGGTCAGAGGCCCGCGCTCCGGCATGACGTGCCAGCGCTGCGGCCGGGTCGGTATCCACGGCTTCTCGTTGGTCGATCGGTTCGCCGACGGGTCGGAGGAGTGGCGTTGCACCCGGGACGTCGGGTGCGTCGAGCGGAAGCGTCGACAGGCTCGGGTCGCGCTGAATGCCTGACTGAAGGTCCGGTTGATCCGGTCGCGTCCGTGGCGCGTAATGCTGCACAGAGGCACCTTGGCCCCGAGTGTTTGTAGCTCGATGAATGCTCCCCCGAGCGTCCCGCCGACGTGCCCCCATTGGCCGGAGCGCCGCGTTGCCCTCCCAGCGCGGCGGTCCGGCCTTTCCTCATCCCCACGGAGCAACTGATGGGCGACATCTTCCTGTTCGCCACCATCGCACTCACGGCCACCGCGTTCGGTCTCATCGTGCTGCACCAGCTCGACGGGCGCGGCTAGTCAGCGGCGCGACTGCGACGCCGCCCGCTGGATGCCGCCCGGCACGGGTCGCGCAGTGGAACGATATCGCCCACGACGCTAGAATCCGGAACCTGAGACGGGGTGTTTACCACGGTTCCGTTGCTCCGATGACGAGGGTTCAGGACCTCGAGTCATAGGCTCGGCGAGCTGTGGAGCATCCGGCTCGGCTCGATTCGTAGGTATGAGGCCAATGCGAGCGCGAATCGGGCGGACATCCGTGGCGGAGTAGCTCAGTGGTAGAGCAGGGGACTCATAAGCCCTTGGCCGGTGGTTCGAATCCGCCCTCCGCTACCACCTCATCCCGCGACGCGCTCGCCGCAGCCGTCGTGGGCGGCACAGACGTACTCTCGGTCTCACCGGATGCTGCGCTGCTGCTCGCGGTGTCCGGCGGCCCGGACTCGATGGCCCTGTTGCACGGGGCGGTCGCGGCCGTGTCTGCCGGGACTCGCAGATGGTCGATGACCGTCGCTCACCTCGACCACGGGCTGCGGCGGGAGAGTCGCGATGATGCTCGCTTCGTCGCCGACGCGGCCGCATCGCTGGGGTTGCCGTTCCATGGGCACCGAACCGACGTGCGGCAGCTTGCGAGTCAGGAGCGCAGGTCCCTGGAGGATGCCGGCCGGGTCGCGCGCTACCGCTTCTTCGAGGACGTTGCCGCCCCCGGAGCCCTGATCGCCACCGCCCACACCCTCGATGACCGGGTCGAAACCGTCATCCTCAACCTGCTGCGCGGCAGCGGCCTCGCGGGCATCGCCGGGATCCCGGAGCGTCGGGGAAGGATCGTGCGACCGCTGATCGCCGAGCGGCGCGCGAATCTGCGCGCCGCGCTCGACGAGGTGGGCCTGCCGTATCGGGTCGACCCGACGAACGACGATCCGGCGCACCTGCGCAACCGCGTGCGCTCCGAGGTTCTTCCGTTGCTCGAGAAGCTGCGGCCGGGCGCCGCCCACCGCATCGGCCGATTCGCGTCGCTCGCCGCCGACGAGGACCACCTGCTCGACCTCATGGCGAAGGCCGAGCTCACGCGCCGGCGACAGGCGGACGGGGCCATCGACTGGCGCGATCCTCCGCCAGTGGCGCTCGGACGCCGCGTCGTACGGATTGCGGTCGGCGCGTTCGTGCCGAGCGCCGAGCGAGTCGAGGCCCTGCTGACGGCAGCGTCTGCGGGTCATGGCGGCACGCGGATCGAGCTCGGAGACGGCCGCATTGCCACGATCACGCGGCGGTCGATCCTCCTTGGGGTTGTCGGCGAGGAGTGAGCCGGAACGACGCTTGAACCGTATCTCCCACGTGGGCCACGGGCGGATGAGCGGGTTTGTTCGGCCGATCGGGCCACCCTATACTTGCCGAGCCGCGACGCATGGCGTCGGGGCCGGGACGGCCGCGGGCCGCGCACCGCTCGCACAGAGGCGAAAGTAGATCCATCTTGACCAGCCGCATCGTCCGCAACAGTGTCGTGCTCGTGGTCCTGGCCGTCTTCGGACTGGCCGTGCTCTGGACGTTCACGGGCGACAACACTGGCGGCGAAGACTATTCGTACAGCCAGCTCCTCACCGACGTCGCGGCGGGTGACGTCGAGTCCGTGACCCAGGAGGGCACGACCCTCACGGTCAAGAAGACCGGTTCCGCCGCAGAGCTTACGGCGACGGTCGCGTCTCCCGACATCAACTACCGCGCCGAGGTCTGTGCTGCCGCCGGCGGCACCGCCGGCGATTGCGGCAACCTCACCTATGACTACGTGGAGCCGAGCGC
>JASLBU010000204.1 GCA_030146365.1 Candidatus Limnocylindria bacterium
ACGGCACATCCTGGCATGTGCTGTTACGTGACACCGACATTCCGGTGCCCCCTGTCGACGCCCCTCAGGATGTACCGCGTGATGTGCCGTTACATACCACCGCGCGTACCGTGGTACATGACCCCCGCGACGACGAGATACGCTATCTCCGAGAGCAACTTGATCGCGCCCTCCGTCAGCTGGAGAACGAACGCGAACGCGCCGACGTGCTGATGCGTGAAGCGTTGGGGCGGATTGAGGCCCTCACCGCCGGCCCGGTCACCGACGCCGACGAGGATGCCCCGCAGCGGCCCCAGGCTGCCCCAGGTGACGAGATCCCCGCCGACGTGGCCGATGATGCCCCCCCGCCGTGGTGGCGGCGGTGGTGGCGGTCGGTGACGGGGGAGGCGTGAACCTCGATCCCGACATGAGCGGAAGGAGCGAGCCGGTGGAACCGGGCGGGATCGGCGGCATCATGATCGGCCTCGGGTTTCTCGTCCTCGCGCTTGGCACGTTCACGTCGAGGGCTCAGGACGCTTAGGCTGGCCGAGCCGGGGTGATCACGTTTCTCGGATTGGGACTGATCATCGTTGGGTTCGTCGTCGCGGGAGGATTCCCCTAGCAAACGGCGGCCCATATGCCGTGGTGGCGCCGCTAGTGGCGCTCGCTGACGGAGCAGTAGAAAACAAGCGTGGAATGCGCAGACCGTTTCTCATCGCCGAGGGCGTGTCCGCAAACGCGCGAGGGGCATCATGGGGCGGCTTGCCGCTCGGCCTCGGCCTTCAGGTGCCGCAGCCCGGCGTCGAGCGCCGCCTGCAACCGGCGCCGCAGCGGCCCCCGGAAGATCCGAACCAGCGGCCCCTCCCACGATTCCTCAGACCGGACCAGCGTCCGGCCGTTCCGCGAGGTCAGCCGGTAGACGTGGATTGCCGCGATGCCGAGGGTCTTCCCTCGCCACGCCACCAGGCGCGGCCGTTCGACTCGCGTGAGCGTTGAGGTAATCGTCGAGGGACCTGCCTTCCACCGGAAGACCGCGCCCTCCGCCAGCGACCCGTCGAGCGACGCCGCCTTGACGTCCGGGTTCCAGGCGGGCCAGCGATCGATCGTCGTCAGGGTCTCCCACACGGCCTCGAGGTTCGCATCAACCTCGATCTCGCTCGCGGCCACCGCCGGGGCGCGCTCGTTGATCTCCATCGTGGCTGCTCCTGTCTCGCCGTCCGTGGCGTGTTGTGCCCATTGGCCTTTCCGTCGGGCCGTCCAGGCGCGCGGCATCGCCCTGATCAGGACCAACGCGCCGACGGCCCCGAAGGAGCAACTCCTCTGGGGCCGCTGGCGGACTGGATTGTGGGTGGTCAGGAGGTGGGCGTTACAGGCCGACCTTGGCCTTCAGATCATCGACACTGTCGAACTGGCTCGTGTCGGCGCTGCGCACGCGATCGAGCACCTGGCTGGGGACCCCCTTCTGCTCGAGCTGCCGGAGGACTTGGTCCTTGCTTGCAGGGAAGCTGATGTCCTGGAGCTGGCTGTCGATCCCGCCGCCCTGGGCGGCGTTGCCCAGATCCTTGAGCTTGTCCATAGGGCGGTAACCTTTCACGACGTGTGGGGGGTAGAATGCCGGGCGCTTAGGCCCGGTTGAACTGTGTGAGCTTGGCCGGCGGCCGGTCCCAGCCCTGTGCCTCTAGCTGGTCCTTTAGGTACATCAGCCGCACGCCATCCTCGCCGACCTCGGCGATGGCTGACTCGGGGACGTAGAACTCAGTCCCGCGCCCGAACCAACTCTGCTGCTGGAGCATCCCCGGCTTGACCATGAGGTAATGATCGCCAGGAGCGCCCGGCATCTCCTGCTTCGGGTGGAGGATCGCAGTGATCGTGCCCAGCGTCTCCGCATCGGCACTGCGCACGGGCTGACCCTTGAGCTGGTCGTAGTCGTCGTGCGTGGTGGGATTCCAGGTGGGGTCGGCTGGGGTGATCGTGGTGACCATGGGGAGCACCTCCTTGCGGTCAAACGGGCCGAATTGCCCTCCTCAAAAAGGCCGCAGCCTCCGTGCCACGCTTCTCCTCGGACGCTAGAGCCTTGCCCGCCGGCGAGGCCTCGGCGATCATGCCGGCCATGAGCGACGGGCCACCGACAGGCGACCAACAGGGCACCCGACAGGCCACCGACAGGCCGGCGACGGTGCCGGTCGCCGATGCCGCCCGCCGCCTCGGCATCAGCCCGGACGCGGTGCGTGGTCGCTTGCAGCGCGGCACCCTGGCCGGTGAGAAGATCGCCGGCGTCTGGCACGTCGCCGGCGCGGCCCTCCCTCCCGACACGGCACCAACAGGGCAGCAGCCCGTCGACCAACAGGCCACGACAGGACAGCAACAGGCTACCGACAGGCCGGCCGATAGCGCCCTGGTCGATCAGCTGCGCACCGAAAACGAGTATCTCCGGGCCGAGCTCAGCGCCCGATCGCGCGAGCTGGCGGCCGAACGTGAACGCGCCGACGTGCTGATGCGGGAGGCGCTGGGGCGAATCGAGGCCCTCAGCGCCGGCGAGACCACGAACACCGCCGAGGATGCCTCTCAGACGCGCCACGATGCCCCCCAGGAAGAGCACGCCGCCGACGTGGCCACAGATACCTCCGCGCCGTGGTGGCGGCGTTGGTGGCACTCGGTTATAGGGTCGTCGTGACAGCAGGAAGGCGATGGATGTCGTGAGCCTCAATCCCGACCGCGAACCGGTCACCCGGCCGGTGTTCGTGTGGCTCGAGATCGCGGCGCAGCTGATCCGGCACGGCGACGGGAGTCTCGCCGCGGAGATTCAAGCGGCGATGGACGGCCACCGGCTCGGCGACAATGCGACCTTTGCGCTGACAGTCGAGGAGCAACTGCGCGTCAATGCCGTGCTGCAGGACTGGCTCGGTGAGCAGGATCCCGACTGATCGAGGTGTTGCCAGGCATCGTGAGAGGAGTATCCCATGGCGGAGCGACCGTCGGACACGGCGGCCGGCCGTGCGTTCTACACCACCCACTACCGCAACATCACCACCGATGCCTACGCGGCGATTCGGCGTGAGGTCTACGACGAGCACTTCGGTCAGACGGGCTGGCAAACCGCGGAGGAGCAGGATCGCCTCATCGCCTGGCTCGCGCTCGATTCGACGGCCCGGGTCCTCGATGTCGCGTGTGGCTCCGGCGGTCCGAGCCTGCGCCTGGCGCGCCTCGTCGGGTGCAGCGTGGTCGGCATCGATCTCCA
>JASLBU010000260.1 GCA_030146365.1 Candidatus Limnocylindria bacterium
GCGACCATGAGGAGCGCCTCGGGCGAGTTCTCGGTGATGCCCGCGGCGATCTGCTTGAGGACGGTCGTCTTGCCGGCCTTGGCCGGGGACAGGATGAGGCCACGCTGGCCCTTGCCGACCGGGCTGATCAGGTTGATCAGCCGCTGGGTGAGGTTCTTCTGGTCGGTCTCCAGGTCGAACATCTCGTCGGGGAAGACCGGCACCAGCGCGTCGAAGTACGGACGGCGCTTGGCGACTTCCGGTGGCACCCCGTTGACGGTGTCGACGCGCAGCATGCCCCAGTACTTCTCCTGGTCCTTCGGTGGACGCGTCTGCCCGGTGACCCGGTCACCGGTGCGCAGCCCGAAGCGGCGGACCTGGGAAGTGCTCACGTAGATGTCGTCGTTCGACGGCATGACGCCGTTGACGCGAAGGAAGCCGAAGCCTTCGTCGACGATCTCGAGGATGCCCTCCGCCTCGCCGGACTGACCGTTCGTCTGCGACGGCGCGGGGGCCAGCTGGACGACGTCGAGCAGCTTGAGGATGAGGTCGGACTGCTCGAGGTCGTCGGCGCCCTCGATCTGGTGATCGGCGGCCAGCTCGCGGAGCTCGTCGATCGGCTTCGCCTGCAGGTCCGCCAGGTTCATCCCGGGATCGTCCGCATCGGTCGGGAACGGGCCGGTGAAGATCGACGAGTACTGGCCGGACGCGTAGTCGTTGCGCCGTCGCGGCGCGTAGCCGGTGCGCTGCTGCCCCTGCTGCGGGCGCCGGGGCGCCGTCTCCTGGCGGCGACGGGAACGCCGACGCTGCTGCTGTGGTCGCGCGTCGTCGTTCATGGTCGCCTCGGCTGCCAGCAGTGCTTCATGTAGGACCAGACCTCGATGAGCTTCTCGGAGCCGTCCCGGCTGCACCACCCCCGGCCCTCGATGAGGGTTCGGGTGAATCGGCTGCAGGTGCGGCAGTTGAACAGGTCGACCGGTGCGGTCGTGGGCACGGCCTCTCGGTGGGATCTCGTGCTGGGGGTTCGATCGGACGCCAACCAGTCAGACCTTGCGGGTCCCGGCACGGGTGGTGATGTTGGGGCCCCCGTATCCGCTCATCTCCCCGATGAGCCGCGTCCGAATCTGACGCATGACGGGTCTCCAGTCGAGGGCATCATACCCGAGTCGCGCAAGCGCGTCCGCGAGCGTCGCGCTCGAGCCGATCTCGCCGATGAGCCGGACGGCCTCCGCCTCGCGCCACCAGGCGGCACCGTGCCGCGCCTCCAGCGTCTCGCCCAGCGCCCCCGCGAGCAGCGCCGCGCCCACGGCTCGAGCGGATTCGAAGGGCTCCACCACCTCGCTGAGGTAGCCCTCCTCGGCGACCTCGACGCCGGTGACGGTGCCGAGCAGCCCCGCGTAGTACTCGCGCGCGAGGTCCGGCTCCCCTCTCGCAGCGATGAGACGGACCTCGTACTGCACCAGGGCCGCGTCGTGGCGCAGGCGCCAGAGCGAGACGAACGCCGCGAAGTCGGCGAACGCCGCGATCTCGCCGACCGCCATGCCGAGCTCGGATTCGAGCCACGCAGGGGAGCCGACCAGGTTCGCGTACGTGGCCGCGATCGCACGGCCGGGAATGCGGCTATCGCGGGAAACGCTTCCCGCGAGCATCGCCTTGGCCGCAAGCCAGCCCTCGCCGCCGATCCCGCCCAGGGGCCGTCCGGTGGCGGCGACCGCCTTCAGCATCGCCCGCTGGCTGAACCACTGGGACCAGGCAGCGCCGCGGTTCACGTGCCACAGGTCACCCTCCGTGGCGTCGCCCTGCTCGATGCCGATCAGCGCAAGGTTTCGGCGCAGTGCGGCAAAGTAGGGCGTCTCCGACTCGAGGATGAAGAGCTCGAGCTCCGTGCCGAGCGCGCGCGGCTCGAGCCCCTCGGCCGACACGGCCGCGGCCGGGTCCCCGGCCTCCAGGATCGCGGCGATGCGGCGCTCCAGGGTGTGGTTCATGGCCGCCAGTCCCTCGCGATATGCGGAGAACAGCCGGTCGCGCTCGCCCCGATTGGGCATCGCCGCGATCTCGCCCGGCACGGACGCGAGCGGCAGCGGCGCCCCGCGCCAGATCACGATGGCGGAGTCGCGGGCGGCGGCGGCAGCCCGGTCGAGCTCGGCGAGGGCGGCGGACGGAGTTCCAGCAGTGATGGACATTCAGCTCGTTTCGACGGTCCCGGTTGGGGCGGCTCGGCGACGGGTCGTGGCGGGCGCCGCAAGGACGCGGATCCCCTCCGCGGCGGCGCCGACGAAGTCGCGAAACAGGGGGTGCGGTCGATTCGGCCGGCTCTTCAGCTCCGGGTGTGCCTGGGTGGCCACGAACCACCGATGATCGCGGAGCTCAATGTACTCGACCAGGCGGCCGTCGGGCGACACGCCGCTGAACCGCATCCCCGCGGCGGAGAGCCGGTCGCGGTAGGCGTTGTTCACCTCGAAGCGGTGCCGGTGGCGCTCGTACGCGATCTCGCTCCCGTACGCCTGGCGAACCTTCGAGCCCTCGTCAAGGCGGGCCGGATAGAGGCCCAAGCGCATCGTGCCACCCTTGTCGGTGACATCGGCCTGGTCGGGCATGAGGTCGATGACCGGATGCTCGGTGAAGACGTTGAACTCGCTCGAGTTCGCGTCATCGGTGCCGAGCGCCTCCCGGGCGTACTCGATGACCGCGCACTGCAGGCCGAGGCACAGCCCGAGATACGGCACGTCACCGCGCCGCGCCCAGCGAATCGCCCGGATCTTGCCCTCCACGCCGCGATAGCCGAAGCCACCGGGCACCAGGACGCCCGCCACGCCGGCGAGCTCGTCGGCCACCTGCTCCGGCTCGATGCGCTCCAGATGCTCGGAGCGCACCCAGCGCACCTTCACCTCCACGTTGTGATGGAGCGCCGCGTGCTTCAGAGCCTCGGTGACGCTGATATAGGCGTCCGGGAGCTCGGTGTACTTGCCGACGATGGCGATCTCGACCTCCGGCCGCGGGGCGCGGATCCGGTTGACGAGCTCCTGCCAGTCGGCGAGGTCCGGCTCGGCGCCGGGCAGCTCCAGCTCACGCGTCACCAGCTTGCCCAGCCCGGACCGCTCCAGCTGGATGGGCACCTCGTAGATGCTCTGTGCCGTCTTCAGCCCGATGACGGCGTGGACGTCCACATCGGTGAAGAGGCTGACCTTGTCGAGGATCTCGTCGTCGATCGGCTCGTCGCTGCGCAGGATGATGACGTCCGGCTGGATGCCGATGCCGCGGAGCTCCTTGACCGAGTGCTGTGT
>JASLBU010000285.1 GCA_030146365.1 Candidatus Limnocylindria bacterium
AACTGCTGCAGCATCCCGACGCGCTTCTACATGCGCCGCATGTCCGAGGACGGGCTCACGTTTGCCGGCGAGGAGATCGAGGTCCAGGGCATCGTGAACGACCAGCCGTGGGAGGGCAACGTGGTCGAGGCGCCGACCATCCACTTCCACGAGGACACCTACTACCTGTTCTACTCCGCCAATGACTACGCGGGGCCACCCTACGCCGTCGGCTACGCGACATCCGAATCGCTGACCGGCCCGTATGTGGATGCGGAGGAGAACCCCATCATGTCGACCGAGGGCACAGCGATCGGGCCGGGCCACCAGGCGATCATCGCGGACCGCGACGGTGACCTGTGGATGGTCTACCACGCCTGGGAGTACACGCTCCGGGAGCGCAAGGTGTGGATCGACGAGCTGCGCTTCGAGGAGGGTCGACCGGTGATCGACGGTCCGGACGCGGAGCCACAGCCCGTCCCGTGACGCGATGACCGAGGCGGGGCGCCGAGCGATCTCGCTCGACGGCGAATGGCGGTTCGTGCCCGACACGGAGCGCCTGTTCGACGCTTCCTCCCTTCCGGAGGGCGACCCCATCGCCGTGCCGGGGTGCTGGGAGGCGCAGGTGCCGCGACCATACCGGATCATCACCGCGTGGTACCACCGCTCGTTCGAGCTTCCGGCCGACTGGGAGGCGGGCACGGTCCTGCTGCACTTCGGAGCGGTCATGTACCGCTGCGGCGTCTGGCTCAACGGCCATCGCGTCGGCAGCCACGAGGGCGGGTACACCCCGTTCACCCTCGAGGTGCCGCATGAAGCGCTTCGGAGCGGCGGCACGAACACCGTCGCCGTCGAAGTTCAGAACCCGCTCAACGCCATCGCGGAGTATCCCGCCCTCGCCGTCGAGCGCGTCCTGAGCGCAGAGCAGTACGCCCCGGACCTTCCGCTGTCGGAGGCGCCGCACGGCAAGCAGACCTGGTACTCGAGCCAGAGCGGCCTCTGGCAGTCGGTCCGGGTGGAGCTCGTCGGCGACGCGCACATCGACTCGCTCGTGGTCCTGCCGTTCGTTGCCGAGTCGCGGGCAGACGTGCGGTGGCGGCTGGCCGGGGCGCGGACTGATGCGACGCTCGAGCTCGAGCTCACGGTCCGCGACCCGTTCGGCGCCGAGGCATCGTCGACGGTCGTCCCGGTCGAGGCGGCGACGGCCTCGGGGGTGACATCGGTGAGCGTTCCGGACCCGCAGCTGTGGGATCTCGACACGCCGAACCTGTACCGGCTGGAGGTGCGGCTGCGGGATGCCGGCGACAGGCATGAGCAGGACCGCATCACGCGCCGATTCGGGATGCGGACGGTTGCCACCGAAGGCGGGATGGTGACGTTGAATGGCCGCCCCGTCTACCTCCTGGGAGTGCTCGACCAGGACCTGTACCCCGACACCATCTCCACTCCACCGTCCCGGGAGTTCCTGCGGGAGCAGGTCCGCCGGGTCAAGGAGCTCGGATTCAACCTGCTCCGATGCCACATCAAGGTCCCCGACCCCGCGTACCTGGAGATCGCCGACGAGGAAGGGGTGCTCGTCTGGTGCGAGCTGCCGAACTGGAGCCGCTTCACCGCCGCGGCCGCCGCGCGCGGTCGTGCGACGCTGGCGCGGATGGTGGAGACCATGGGCGACCACCCGTCTCTCATCATCTGGACGATCATCAACGAGGACTGGGGCACGCGGCTCCGCTACGAGCGCCGCGACCGCCAGTGGCTGCGCCGGATGTACGACTGGCTGAAGGAGCTGGATCCGACGCGGCTCGTCGTGGACAACTCTGCGTGCGAGACGACGGAGACGCCGAACTTCCACGTCCGCAGCGACCTTGCGGATTTTCACGTGTACTTCGGGCCGGACAACGCCGTGCGGTGGAACAACATCATCGCCGACTTCGCCGATCGCCCCAGGTGGCTGTGGAGCCCCCATGGCGATGCGGAGGCGACCGGCGAGGAACCCCTCGTCCTCAGCGAGTTCGGTGGCTGGAGCCTCCCTCGCCTCGACCGTATGCTGGCGCATCACGGCAACGAGCCGTGGTGGTTCGGCACTGGCCAGGGCTACTACCGGCCGTCCGGGCTCGGTCGCCGCTTCCACCGCTACGGGCTGACGGCGCTGTGGCCGACGGTCGATGACCTGGCCGAAGCCACCCAGTGGCACCAGTTCGAGAGCCTCCAGGCCCAGATCGGTGCCATGCGGCGGCACCCGTCGATCGCCGGCTACGTCGTCACGGAGCTGAGCGACGCGTACTGGGAGGCGAACGGCGTGCTCGACCCGATGAGGGAGCCAAAGGTCTACCACGACCGATTCCGCGAGATCAACGCGCCGGACGTGATCGGCATGACGCCGGACCGCCACGACGTCTGGGCCGGCGACCCGATCGCCGGCGACGTCTTCCTCTCTTCGTTCGATCCCGCCGAATCGACTGGCGCGTCGGTCACCTGGGAGCTGGAGGTGGACGATGGCGGTCGGTCGACGGGCGAGATCGAGCTGGCGGCCTGGCCACGCTACGGCGTCGCCCAGCTCGGCAGAGTGGAGATTCCGACGCCGGCCGTGAGCCGGCCGAGCGACGGGTGGTTGACCCTGGCGGCACGCGATGACACGGGAGCCTTGAGGGCCGAGAGCCGGCACCGCTTCGCCATCCTCCCGGCCGTGCGCCCGAGTGCAAGCCCGGTCCCGGTGGCCGTCGACGACCCGCTCGAGATCTGGGGCCTGTTGGAGCGGATCACGGCCCTGGGCGAGCGGCTCGTCGGGCGCGAGGAGGCGGCCGTGCTCGTCACGACCCAGCTCAGCGCCGAGCACGTCGACTACGCCGAACGCGGCGGACGCGTGCTCGTCCTCGTACGGTCCAGCGGTGCGGTGCCACCCGAGCTGGATCTGCGCCGTCGCGTCGGCGTGCACCTGCGGCGCCTGCCGCACGCCGGCTGGCCAGGCCAGCGCAGCCCGTGGGAGGGCGACTGGGTGAGCAACTTCAACTGGGTGCGGCCCGGCGCCTTCCCGCGACTACCCGATCGAAGGATTCTCGACGGGGCGTTCCGTGAGGTCGCGCCGGACCACGTCCTGTTGGGGCACGACCCGGTCCGGCATGGCGCCGAGGTCGACGCGGGGATGTTCGTCGGGTGGATCCACGAGCCCGCCGCCCTGCTCTGGCAGTTCGACCAGGGCAAAGGATCGATCGCGTTGACGACGTTCCATCTCGCGCCGGAGGCGGGCCCGGTGGCGACCACCCTGCTGCAGTGCCTGGTTCAGCGGGTGGCCGGCGTAGACACGGCGGATCATTCAGCCAGCGTCCGATGAGGCGGAAGCAGGGCGGTCACGCCGGCCGCGCACCCGGAGCTTCCGCCCCGATGTCAGGCGACGCGTACCGGCGCCGGTCGCGGCGAGCCGGTGGCTGCGCCCTCGAGCCCGATGCCGGCCGCAGTGCAGTCCTCGGCAAACCGGTCCAGCGCCTCGTCGTCATCCACCGCATCTCGAACCAGGCACTGGATCCGGCTGACGCCGAGCTCACGGTAGGCCGCGAAGCGCTCGGCGCGTGCGGGGCCGGCCTCGGTGGCCTGCTCCCACCAGACGTGAACCGAGACGCGCAGCGAGTCCGGGTCTCGCCCGATCTCCTCGCATCGCTGCCGGATGGTGGGGAGGGCCTTCGCAAGGTCCTCGGGGAACATGGCGTCGATGTTGAGCTCGTCGGCGTACCGAGCGGCGATGCGCCAGGTGCGCTCCGGTCCGTTCCCCCCGACCATGATCGGCAGACGCGGATGCTGGAGGCCTGGAGGCTCGTTGATGGCCCCGCGAACGGCGGCGTGCTCGCCCTCGTAGGTCGCTCGCCCCGGCTCGAACATCGCTCTGATGACTTCGAGCGCGTCCTGGAGGGCGTCGAGCCGCTCCTTCCGCCCGGGGAATCCGTAGCCGTACGCTTCCCACTCCTCCTTCTTCCAGCCAGCGCCGATGCCGAGCTCCGCCCGGCCCCCGCTTACCACGTCCAGGGTGGAGAGCATCTTCGCCACGAGCGCCGGATTGCGGAACCCGGCGCACATGACGATGTGCCCCAGCCGTACACGCTCGGTGTGCTGCGACAGCGCCGTGAGGAACGTGAAGGACTCGAAGGTCATCTCGTCGGTCGGGTCGGGTGTCGTGTGGAAATGGTCGAAGGCCCACACCGACTCGAATCCGAGCCGCTCAGCCTGCTGGGCAAGCTCGAGGCTGCGCTCCCAGGCGCTCCGCGCCTCCCATCCCTGGTACTCGCCGGTCCATCCCTGCGGGATGATGATTCCTGCTTTCATGCGTCGCACAGAAGCGCCCAGCGTGCCACCCTAGGGCAGAATTGCCACCTTGCCGGCCCGGCCACTGTCCGCCAACCGGTAGGCCGCTTCCGCCTCCTCGAGCGCGAACGTGTCGGTGACCATCGCCCCGGGGTGGAGATCCCAGCGCACGAGCAGCTCCACCAGCTCTTCCATCTGGCCGATGCTGCACACCCAGGAACCGAGGATCGTCAGCTGCGGGTGGATGATCAGCGGCGAGACGTCCAGGCTCAGTGTGCCGCCCTCGCCGACGAGCGCCACCCGCCCCCACTCGCGGGCCGATCTGATCGCCAACACCCGCGCGTCCGGGTTCCCAGAGCACTCGATCACGACCTCGAAGCCGTGACCGTCGGTACGTTCCCGGCGGACGTCCTCGGACGGATCGGTGACCTTGATTCCCAGCGAGGTCGCCAGCGCGCGCCGCTCCGGCATGGCTTCCACGCCGACGACCTCCGCACCGAGCGCCCGGCACAGCATGGCGGCACCGATGCCGACGGGACCGAGGCCCGTGATGAGCACCCGGTCGCGCCCCGAGACGTTTACGCGCTGGCAGGCGGCGTACGCGGTGCCGAGCCCGCAGGCGACCATGGCGCCGTCAAGGAACGTGAGCGGCTCCGGCAGGCGGACGAGGGTCCGCTCCTCGGCCAACAGAAACGGCGCATGGCCTCCGTCGCGCTGCCACCCATACGCGGCTCGCTCCGGGCTGGAGCAGGAGATCATCCATCCGGCCTGGCAGTCCCGGCACAGCCCGCACCCGGCGATGTGGTACATCACGACGCGATCGCCCGGCCCGAAGCGCGTCACGCCCGGGCCGACGCTCTCCACCTCACCACACGGCTCGTGACCCGCGATCACCCCTCGGTAGGCCTCAGGGCCGACGCCCTGGTCCGTCGGCCGGTAGATTGCACGCAGGTCGCTGCCGCAGATCGAGGACGCGCGCATGCGGACGACCACCTGACCGGGGCCGGCCGACGGCTTGTCGACGTCTCGGATCTCGACGCGGCGATCGCCGGGCAGGAAGACGCCCCGCATGCTGGTCACGGCCTCAGGCTGATGGCAGGCTCGATCATGATCGGAGCATAGCGTGACGCAGCCAGGCCCAGAGACGGCCGATCAGAGGGATGACCCGGTGCGCGCGATGAACATCCAGCGCGTGCAGCGAGCGGACGGGCGCTATCTCATCTACTACGACTGGCCGGACGCCGGCGACGAGGCAGAACGGGCCGCAGACGCGCCCGCCGACGAGCCCCAGGCCAATGTCTGAGCTGCGCTGGAACCCGTACCTCCGGGAGTGGCTCATCACCGCCACCCATCGGCAGGACCGGACGTTCCTGCCGCCGGCCGACTTCTGCCCGCTCTGCCCGTCGCTGCCCGGGCATCCGCCGACCGAGATCGATCGCGCGGATTTCGAGATCGCGGTGTTCGAGAACCGCTTCCCGTCCCTCCGCCTCAGCCCCGAGGACCCGGCGGTGACGGGCACCGAGCTGTCGCCGGTGCGCCCATCTTTCGGTGCCTGCGAGGTCGTGGTCTATACGCCGAAGCACGACTCCACGCTGGCGGACGCCAGCCCGCAGCACATCGAGCGGCTGGTGGCCGTGTGGGCGCATCGGACGCTCGAGCTGGGCGCGCTGGACGGCATCGACTACGTGTACGCATTCGAGAACAAGGGCGAGGCCATCGGCGTCACCCTCAACCACCCGCACGGGCAGATCTACGCCTATCCATACGTGCCGCCGCTGATTCAGCGGGAGGTCGACGCAGGCGAGCAGCATCTGTCGGGGCGCGGCTCCTGCCTGTGGTGCCGTGGACTGGAGGCGGAGGTTGCGGACGGCCGTCGCATCGTGAGCGAGAACGAGTCCTGGATCGCGGGCGTCCCGTTCGCCGCCCGATGGCCCTACGAGGTGCACCTGCAGCCACGGCGCCACGTCGGCTGGCTGCACGAGCTGGACGCGACCGAGCGACGGCACCTCGCAGCCCTGCTGGGCTCGCTGCTCCGCGGCTACGACCGGCTGTTCGGCTTCTCCCTCCCCTACATCATGGCGATCCACCAGCGCCCCACGGACGGGCTCGGAAACGACGGCTACCACCTGCACATCGAGTTCTACCCGCCCAACCGGACTGCCACCAAGTTGAAGTACCTCGCCGGGTCCGAGGCCGGCGCGGGCGCGTTCATCAACGACACCCTGCCGGAGGAAACGGCCCCGCGCCTCCGAGCGGCCATGGAGGAGGCGGGCTGATGCTCCACGCCGACCGCCTGCTGGACGCATTCGCGACGGAGTTTCCCGACCTGGATCACGGCTCCGTGCGCATGGTGCGTGCGCCCGGTCGCGTGAACCTCATCGGCGAGCACACCGACTACAACGACGGGTTGGTGCTGCCCGCGGCGATCGACCTGGAGACCTGGATCGCGGCCGCGCCCTCAGGCGACTCGCGAGTCGACCTCGTGCTGGACGACGGTCAGCGGGCGTCGTTCGACCTCGACAGCATCGAGCCGGCTGGCGGCACCTGGATCGACACGGTCGCCGGCATGGCGTGGTCCCTGGTCGCCTCCGGCGTCCCCGTGCGCGGCATTCGCGGCGTCGTTGCGACGGAGATCCCCATCGGGTCCGGCCTCTCGTCGTCGGCCGCGATCCAGCTCGCCGCCGCCTGGGCAATCGCCGAGACGCCGCCGCCGATGGAGCCGATGGACCTGGCGCTCTCGGCGCAGCGCGCCGAGAACGACTACGTCGGCGTCCGCTCCGGGCTGATGGACCAGTTCGCGTCGGCGCACGGGCTGCGAGGGCACGCGCTCCTGCTCGACTGCCGCTCGCTCGAGTTCCGCCCGGTCGCGCTGCCGATGGAGCGCCACGCGCTGGTGGTGTGCGACACGCGCGTGCCGCGCCGCCTGGAGACCTCCGAGTACAACGCGCGTCGCGCGGAATGCGAGGCGGCGGTGCGGGCGCTTGCGCGTCACGTGCCGGGCCTGACATCGCTGCGCGACGTGGATGCGGCGATGCTCGAGCGTTACGGGGCTGAGCTGGACGCGGTTGCCCTCAGGCGCGCCACGCACGTCGTGACCGAGAACGATCGCGTGCGCGCCTCGGTGGACGCACTGGAGGCCGGGCGGCTCCCCGAGCTGGGCGCGCTCTGGGCCGAGAGCCATCGCTCTCTACGCGAACGGTACGAGGTGACGTCTCCCGAGCTCGACGCCCTCGTCGAGATTGCCGGAGATGTCCCGGGGGTGATCGGCGCCCGCATGACGGGCGCAGGGTTCGGCGGGTGCACGGTGAACCTCGTGGAGCGCGCCGCCGTCGCGGATCTCCGCGACCGGGTCATGCACGACTATTCGGCCCGCTTCGGCCACGCCCCCGGCGTGCACGTCGTGGAGCCGGCAGAGGGCGCCGGTGAGGTCTCGAGGTGATGACGCCGGAAGCCCGAAGGGACCTCGTGGCGCAGCGTCTGGAAGGCGTCCGCCGGCTGGTCCACGAACGTGGTGCCGCTGGGGCGCTGCTCGGGGATCGGAAGAACTTCGCCTGGGCGACCGTGGGTGGCGAGAGCCACGTCGTGCTGGCGTCCGAGCGGGGGGTCGCTGCACTGCTGGTGACGGCATCCGACGTTCGGATCCTCACCGCGGTGAACGAAGCGGCGCGGGTCCGTGACGAAGAGCTGTCAGGGGTGCCGATCGAGGTGGAGGCGCTCCCGTGGCACGACGACGGCGCCGTCGACGAAGCTGCCCAACGGATTGCCACAGGCCGGCTGCTCGCGGACGCGGAGCTGGAAAAGGGCCTGCTGCCGATGCGGTCGGTCCTGTCTGCCCCTGAGATTGAGCGGATGGCAGCACTCGGGGCAAGCGCAGTCGCTGCCGTAGGCGCCGCCCTCCGCGGAGCCGTCGCCGGCATGACCGAGCACGAGGTTGCCGCCGTCGCGGCCGCTCGGCTGGCCTCGCAGGGCATCCGAACACCCGTCGTGCTCGCCGCGGCCGACGACCGAATCGATCGGTATCGCCATCCCCTGCCGAGTGACCGGCGACTCGAGCATCGGCTCATGATCGTGGTCGTCGCCGAACGATGGGGGCTCCATGCCGCCGCGACTCGATTCGCGGAGCTTCGCGAGCCCGGCGTCGATCTGAGGCGCCGCCTCGAGGCGGTCGACCGGGTCCACGCGGCCATGGTGGAGGCGACTCGGCCCGGCGCGACCCTGGGGCAGGTGTTCGCCGCCACGCAGGCGGCATATGCCTCGGTCGGGCACGAGGACGAGTGGACGCTCCATCACCAAGGCGGGATCATCGGCTACCAGGGCCGCGAGCGGATCGCCGTGCCGGACGACCCCACCGTCATCCGCGAGGGCATGGCCTTCGCGTGGAACCCGTCGATCACCGGCGCCAAGGCCGAGGAGACGCTGGTCGTCGAGGCCAACGGACCCCGGATGCTCACGCGGGGCTAGGCTGTTTCTGGCGGCCTCCGGACGTACAAGGACGGGCATGGAACGTGCGGTCCGCTGCCGCGTTTGGCTCATACAGGAGGAAGGGTTATGACCGTCGACCGCAGAGGCGCGTCCGACGATGGCAGGCGCACCATGTCCATCACGCGCATGGTGACGCTCGCCTTTGGCGCGGTGTACGTCCTGGTCGGCATCCTTGGGTTCCTCGGGGATCCCATCGTCACCAGTGGCTCCCACCCCGACATGGAGTCGGCGACCGGCGACCTGCTCGGGATCTTTCCGATCAACGCCATCCACAACGTGGTGCACCTGCTCATCGGTGCCGCGCTGCTGTACGGCTCAACCGCGCACGACCGCGCCGTTGCGGTGGCACGCGCCGTCGGCGTGGTCTATCTGCTGGTCGGCGTGCTCGGCTTCGTGTCTCCCGACACCTTTGGCCTCATGCCGATCGGTGGCGCAGATATCGGCCTGCATCTCGCCAGCGCCGCCATCCTGCTCGGCGTGACGTTCATCGATGACCGGGCCGACGACCGCCGAACGGCCTGACCGCGCGCTGATCCAGGCGTCCTACCTGATCGTCACCGGCCTCTGGCCGCTCGCGTCGTACCGGTCCTTCGAGTGGGTGACCGGCACGAAGCGGGATGACTGGCTCGTCAAGACCATCGGCCTGCTGACCGCCATCATGGGCGTGGCGATCATGACCGATGGCGGCGCCCGGACCAGACAGACGCGCCTGCTGGGCGTCGGCTCGGCGGTCGCGTTCGGCCTCGTCGATGTCTGGTACGCCGGAGTGCGCCGTCGTATCCGTCCGATCTACCTGGCCGATGCGGTGGTTCAGACCGGGTTCCTGGTCGGCTGGCTCCGCCGCCCGGACGGTCGACTGGACGTCTCGTCCGTGCCGCCCACCGACGGCGGCTGAGCGTCACGATCCGTACCAGGCGCTTCCCTGCGGTCGTTCCCTCTCGCGCCGCCGCCTAGCTGCGATCGCGCTGCTCGCCGGGCAGGGCGACCCAAGTCGACCGCCGCCCGGGAGCGGCCTGTGGGCGCACGCGGCTGCCTCCGCCTTCGCGTCGTGCCTGGGAGGACCACCGCGGCCGCTCCGGGGAGCCTCGGCGCTGGCCGGAGGCCGGGGATCGGCCGTCCGAGCCTGACTGCCGTCCGACGGCCCCGGGCACCGGCTCGACGGAGATCGGACGGCCGATGAGCGCCTCGATCTCGCGCAGCTGCGGAAGCTCCGCCTCCGAGACGAGCGAGATGGCAATGCCGTCCGCCCCCGCCCGTCCGGTGCGGCCGATGCGGTGCACGTAGTCCTCCGCCGATCGGGGGAGGTCGTAGTTGATGACGTGTGGGAGCGCATCGATGTCGATCCCGCGTGCCGCGACCTCCGTCGCGACAAGGACGCTCACCCGGCCTGCCTTGAAGTCGTCGAGAGCCGCGATGCGCTGCGATTGCGCCTTGTTGCCGTGGATGGCGGCCACCCGGATGCCGTCGCGGTCCAGCTGGTTCGTGAGTCGATCGGCTCCCAGCTTCGTCCGCACGAAGACGAGCGCGGAGCTCACTCGGCCGCC
>JASLBU010000020.1 GCA_030146365.1 Candidatus Limnocylindria bacterium
GTCGATCGTGAGGAAACGCTGCGCCACATGCCGGTCGGCCACCGACACGAGGACCGACGGCCACCCGATCGGGAAGCGAGCGTCGTCGAGCAGGGCCGTGACGGGGTGGGAGGCGACCGGCATCGCGAGCTCCTCGTGGCCGGCGGCCTGGAGGCGGCGTGCGCCCGTGACCCCGTGCTCGCCACCGGTGCGGCGGATCTCGGGCTTGTCGATGTCGTGGACCAGCGCGGCTGCCTCGACCAGCCACCCGTCGACCGGGATGCCGGCCTCCGCGACGAGGCCCGCCCCGGCGACAGCGACGCGGGCGACGCCGGCGGAATGGATGCGGATTCCGGCGGGCAGCTGCGCCTGCTCGAGCATGCGGCGAACGGTGTCGCGATCCGGGATGGCCACCGACGGATGCTACCCGCATGGACGGCGCCGCGGGCCAGCCGCCGGGTCGACCAGCCCGCATCGGTCCTCACTCGGTAGGTTCGTCCGTCACTCACGATCTCGACATCCCCGTCAAGGTCGGTTCGATGCACGGTGAGATGGGGCATGGTGGCCAGTGTCGCGAGGGTCTCCGGGGCAGGGTGGCCGTACTCGTTGTCGACGCCGGAGGAGATGACGGCGACGCCCGGTAAAGCGGCCGCGAGCAGCGCCGGAGTCGTGGACGAATGCGAGCCATGGTGTCCGACCTTCAGGAGGTCCACCGCCGGGACCGCGCCGCGAGCGACGAGCGCTTCCTCCACCGGCTCCTCCGCATCGCCGGTGAGCAGACCCGAGAACGAGCCGCTTCGAAGGAGGAGCACGACCGAGCCGTTGTTGATGTCGTCGTCCGGCAGCGGGGCGGCGGCCTCCGCGTCGGACGGGTAGATCACCTCGGCCGTGGTCGCGGGGCCGAGGGTGATCCGCATCCCGGTCCGTGCCAGGACCATCGGGACGTTTCGGGCGGCGGCGTCGGAGAGCAGGCGGTCGTTGGCAGCGTTCTCGAACGGGATGCCCGCGTGCAGGACGGCGCCGACCTCGAAGCGCTCCAGGACATCGACGAGGCCCGCGACGTGGTCCTGGTGCGGGTGGCTGACCACGAGGAGGTCGACCCGCCGGGCGTGGAACGGGAGCGCGGCCCCCAGCCGGCGCAGCGTCAGCTCCGGATCGGGTCCTCCATCGACGAGCATCGTGGTGCCATCCTCCGCCCGCACCAGGATCGCGTCGCCCTGTCCCACCGAGAGCGCCGTGACGTGCAGGCGCCCATCCGGCCCGGTCGCGACCGTGATGGCGCCGAGCACGGCGATGAGGAGCAGCGCCGATGGCAGCGGACGCGCCAGCCGGCCGAGCGCTGCCGCCGCCGCAGTCATCGCCTCGTCCGGCACCGCGCGCGCCGCCTCTGGCTCGGGCCGATCTGATCTCAGCGCCCATGCCGCAAGCGCGAGCAGCGGAAACCAGGCAACGGCCAGCGGAGCCGGAACGGACGCGTCCACGGCGGCGAGCGGCAGCGCCGCCGCAGCCCGTCCGACGACGATCATTGCCGCCAGCACGAGCCAGGCGGCGCCGCCGACGAACCAGGCGACGGCCGACGCGACCGCGTCGATGGGGAGGACGCCGGCCACGAGCCCACCGACTGCCGCGGCCGCGCTCGCGAGCATGGCCAGCGGAACGAGGGGCACGACCAGCACGTTCGACAGCGGGGCCACCAACGAGAGCCTCTCGAAGTTGACGAGGATGACCGGCAGGGTCGTCAGCTGCGCCGCCACCGTCAGCGCGACCGGCTCGCGGATCCACGCCGGCCAAGAGCCGATCCGGCGCTCGATGGATCGGCCGAACCAGATCAGCCCGGCCGTCGCGAGAAGCGAGAGCTGAAATCCCACGTCCCACAGCACCGGCGGCGCGACGAGCAGCATGATCAGCGCCGCCAACCCGAGGGCCGACGTCGCGTGCGCTCGGCTGCCGCCGAGCCGCCCGACGAGCATGGCGCCGGACATCAGGGCCGCCCGGACCACCGAGGGGCTCGCGCCGGTCAGGATCACGTACGCGCCGACCGCGAAAACCGCGACGATTGCGGTCGTCCACCGCCCGCCCGCACGCCGCTCGAGGGGGCGGCACATCGCGAGCACGAGCGCCGCCACGATGGCGATGTTCCACCCGGAGATCGCGACCACGTGCGTCAGCCCGGCGGTGGCGAACGCGTCGTTGATCTCCGGCGCGATGGCCGATCGCACCCCGAGCAGGATGCCGGCGCCCAGGGCGGCCTCCGGCTCGGGGACGGTGCGCTGGATGCCGTGCAGGAGGGCGGCGCGCAGGGACGTCATCGCGGCTGCCGGGCCGCCGCCTCCAGCGCGGACCTGCAGCGACCGCGCGTGGGCGATGGCGCCGATGCCCTGCCGTTCGAGGTACTCGCGGTACGCGAAGTCCTCGAAGTCCTCCGGCAGCTCGACCCGGCCGGAGATGGCCACGGCGTCGCCACCGCGCAGCTCTGGGCCCCGTGGCAGCCAGACGAGGAGTCGTTCCGCGAACGGCTGGCCCGCCACCGCATCGCCGGCACGGACATCGGTCACCACCAGCTGGAGGCGATCGCCCCGTGGCCGTGGGTCGTCGGCGACGATCCCGGTGAGTTCCACATCTCCCTGGCCGACGAGCGTCGTGATCGAATCGGCGCCCGAGCCGATGCGAGCCTGGAGGTTGGTCTCGGCATGTCGCCAGCCTCCGGCCGCGATGCCGAGCAGGAACGCCGCCCCAATGAGGAGGGCCGCCCCGCGGCTGCCGAACAACAGCCCCGTGATCAGCGCTGCGCCACCGAGCGCGGCGGGGACCGTGGCCGTGCCGAGCCACCCGGTGTCGCTGGCGAGGA
>JASLBU010000115.1 GCA_030146365.1 Candidatus Limnocylindria bacterium
GGCTATGGCGGCCTGGCCGCCGATCAGCACGACCTTCTGCGGGCCTTCGAGCTCGAGAAAGCCTGCTACGAGGTCCGCTACGAGGTGAGCAACCGGCCCGATTGGCTGTGGCTGCCGCTGGCCGCGATCGAGCGGTTGGTATCGGGTGCCGAGTGACGCTGCGCTCCACCGTGCGCGGCCGGGCCCTGCGCGGGCGGGTGCCCGCTATCCTGTGGCCTCCCCAATGAGACGCAGATGACGCTGAGAGTCTGGCGCGGCTCCCCGTATCCCCAGGGGGCCGCGTGGGACGGGGCCGGCGTGAACTTCGCGATCTACAGCGAGAATGCCGAGGCCGTCGACCTGTGCCTGTTCGACCGGGAGGGCACCGAGCAGCGCATCCGCCTCGTGGAGCAGACCGACCTGGTGTGGCACTGCTACCTGCCGGACGTGCGCCCCGGCCAGCGCTACGGCTATCGGGTCCACGGGCCGTATGACCCGCCGCGAGGACACCGGTTCAACCCGGCGAAGCTGCTCATCGATCCGTACGCCAGGCGCATCGATGGAGAAATCGCCTGGGACGACGCCCTCTTCGGGTACCGCGTCGGCGACGAGGGGGACGACGTCGCGCCCGACCCGCGGGACAGCGCCCCGTTCGTGCCGAAATCGGTAGTTGTGAACACCGCCTTCGTGTGGGATGACGAAGAGCGCCCGCGCACCCCGCTGGACCGCACGCTGATCTACGAGGTCCACGTCAAGGGCTTCACGAAGGCTCATCCAGAGGTCCCCGAGGAGCTGCGCGGTACCTACGCCGGACTCGCCTCCGGCCCGGCGATCGACTACCTCACGAACTTGGGGATCACCGCCGTCGAGCTGCTTCCCGTCCACCAGCATCTCCCGGACCGCCATCTCATGGGGCAGGGCCTCACGAACTACTGGGGCTACAACACGATCGGCTTCTTCGCGCCGGACGTGCGCTACAGCGCCACCGGCGAGCCTGTCAGCGAGTTCAAGACGATGGTGAAGCGGCTGCACGACGCCGGCCTCGAGGTGATCCTGGACGTCGTCTACAACCACACCGGCGAGGGCAACCACCTCGGCCCCACGGTGAGCTTCCGCGGCGTCGACAACGCGGCGTACTACCGGCTCGCCCCCGACGACGGGCGCCGTTACGTCGACTACACGGGCACCGGCAACACCCTTGACGCGACGTCGCCGAAGGTCCTGCAGCTGATCATGGATTCGCTGCGGTACTGGGTCACGGAGATGCACGTCGACGGCTTCCGATTCGATCTGGCGTCCGCGCTGGCGCGCGAGATGTACGACGTCGACAAGCTCGGCAGCTTCTTCGACATCATCCACCAGGACCCGGTCATCAGCCAGGTGAAGCTCATCGCGGAGCCGTGGGACGTCGGCCCGGGTGGGTACCAGGTCGGGAACTTTCCGGTGGGCTGGGCGGAGTGGAATGGCAAGTACCGCGACACGGTGCGGCGCTTCTGGAAGGGGATCGGTGGGCAGGCGGCCGAGCTCGCGTATCGGCTCACCGGCAGCTCGGATCTCTACGCCGGGTCGGGGCGGATGCCACACGCCAGCATCAACTTCGTCACGGCACACGACGGCTTCACGCTCAACGATCTCGTCAGCTACGAGCGCAAGCACAACGAGGCGAACGGTGAGAGCAACGCCGATGGAGAGAACCACAACGAATCGATGAACTTCGGCGTCGAGGGGGAGACAGAGGAAGAGGCGATCATCGAGATCCGTGAGCGCCAGAAGCGGAACTTCCTCGCGACGCTGCTCCTCAGCCAGGGCGTCCCGATGCTGCTCGGCGGCGACGAGGTCGGCCGCACCCAGGCGGGCAACAACAACGGGTACGCGCAGGACAACGAGGTCAGCTGGTTCAGCTGGGACCTCAAGCGTCGAGATCGGCAACTCCTCGCGTTCACGCGGTCGCTGATCCGGATGTTCGCGAGCCACCCGGTCCTCCGTCGACGGCGCTTCTTCCAGGGCCGCCAGATCCGCGGCTCGCGGGTGAAGGATCTCACCTGGTTCTCCCCTGACGGCTCCGAGATGACCGACGAGCAATGGCACGCGCCGGGCGTCAAGACCCTCGGCGTGCAGTACGCCGGGGACGCGATCGATGAGCGCGGTCCGCGCGGCGAGCGCATCATCGACGACACGCTGCTCGTCATCTTCAATGCCGATGACCGCCCCGTGGCCTTCACGATGCCGACCCACGAGGCGGCGAACCGCTGGGAGCTCGTGTTCGACACGATCCACCCGTCCTTCCAGGCGGCCCATGGCCAGTTCGAGGGCGGCGCAGCGTACCGGGTTGCCGAACGCTCGGTGGTCTGTCTTCGCCGGCTGCCGCGCGCCCGACGCACGACCGGGGAGTGATGGTGGCATGCGCCCCGCGCAGGGGAAGCGCTTGAGCGCGTGCACCGCACATGGCCCGTGTGCGACGCCGATCCTGGACGACCGATGACCGAGGACCCGATCGAGGGCGCGTACGTCGACGCGTTCGGCGAGATGCGCACCATCGCGCCCGACGTACGGGATGCGGTGCGTGCCGCCTTGGGATTCGGACCGGGCGCCGAGCCGCCGAGGACCGACGGACGCGTGGCCATCGTCCGTCCCGGCGCCCGGCTGCCCGAGCGAGGGGAGCTGCGGCTGGAGGACGGCACGTCGCTGGGCCGCCTCGACGCCATGCCACGCGACGCGCCGAACGGCTATCACGAGCTGGTCCACGACGACGGGTCCGCCACGCTGCTCCTCACCGGGCCCGGGCGCTGTCACCTTCCACCCGGCCTGCGGGCGTGGGGTTGGGCGGTGCAGCTCAGCGCCGTGCGGTCCGCCTCCAGCTGGGGCATCGGCGACCTGCGGGATCTGCGGGAGCTGGGTCGCTGGTCGGCGGAGCAGGGTGCCGCATTCCTCGCGGTCAGCCCGCTGAGTGCCCCGAACCCATCGCCGGATCCCGAGCCCTCGCCCTACTACCCGAGCACACGGCGCTTCCTGAACCTCCT
>JASLBU010000123.1 GCA_030146365.1 Candidatus Limnocylindria bacterium
GCGCATGGGCGTCGGGAACGCGATCGCCGCGTTCAGCGCAGCCGCGGGCCTCGACGCTCGCGGATTCCAGCGGGCGTTCCTCGTCGGCGGGGGACCGGACCATGTGATCGGCATCGACACGGCGGGCTCAATTGCAGCCCCAATCTTCGAATTGCCGCGCGCGATCGTCGGTCTCCGTCGGATCGATCCGGATGCTCGCCGGAAGCTGAATTCGTTTCTCGTGGAGCACTACCAGGTGATGTCCTACACGGCTTGACCGTGGGTCCGGCGGGTATCCAGCGTCAGTCCTGGTCGGACGCCGGGGCGCTCGATCGGATGATGGCGATCGCATTCTCGATCTTGAGCTTCGTGATCGTGAGGTGCTTTGCGAAGTTGGCGCGGTTCACCTCCGGGATCTGGCTCATCGTCTCGGGCTCGCGAAGGATCGCCACCAAGTCGTCCACGCCTTCGGACAGCTTCGCCCGGGCCCCCATCAGGGCATCGTCCGCGGCCTTCGCCGCCGCAACTTCGCCTGCGGCGGTCTTCGCACGACGCCGGGGTGCGGCAGGCTCCCCTTCGACCGGCTCGTCTCCGCCACCGGTGATCACGCGGAGCTTGGCCAGAGACAGCTCACCGGCGGCAATCCGCTTGACGAGCCGACGCCGCGTTCGTTCGTCGCCTATCTTCATGAGCTCGTACGCGTGGCTGATCGTGTCTTTGCGCAACGACACTAGCTCGCGGATGTCCTCCGGGGCGTCCGACAGGCGCAGCCGGTTCTCGATGTATCCCTTGTCCTTGCCGACCTTCTGGGCGAGCTGACGGACCGAATAGCCGAAGGTCTCCGTCATCCGGCGGAACATCGCGGCTTCCTCCAGCGGGGAAACGTCCTCCCGCTGGAGGTTTTCGATGATGCTGACCTCGAGCGCCGTCTGCTCATCGAACTCCACCACGATTGCCGGAATCGTCTCCCGCTCCGCCATCTGCGACGCGCGCCAGCGGCGCTCACCTGCGATCAGCTCGAACTTCGAGCCTGCGGGACGAACGAGAATGGGCTGGAGGACGCCATGCTCTCGAATGGAGGCGGCGAGGTCAGTCAGTGATTCCTCGTCATATGACAGCCGGGGCTGGGCGGGATTCGGAAGGACCTTCGTGACCGGCAGATCCTTCAGTTGCGCCCGAGTCGCGCGCGACTCGATGAGCGAGACGACGCCAGGAGCCAGATCCGTCGCCTGCGCCTCGTCGAACAGTCGATGGATGTTCTCTCGAAATGCCGGACGCTTGTCAGCCAAGGTCAATCACCTCCTGGGCGAGATCACGGAAGGCGCGCGCGGCCGACGAGTTCGTCGCGTACTCCGTGACGGGCTTGCCCGTGAGCGGCGCCTCGCCGAGCTTCACCGTTGTCTTGATCATGGTGTTGAAGACCCGATGGTCGCCCAGCTCCTTGAGGTTCTCGAGCATCTCGCGCGCGAGGACGGTCCGGCCGTCGAAGAAGGTGGGAAGCAGGCCGAGGACCTCGAGGTCGTGGTTCAACTTCAGCTTGATCGTGTTGATGACCTTGACGAGTGCGGTGAGGCCCTTGATCGCGTAGTACTGCGTCTGGACGGGGATGATCACTCTGCTCGACGCCACGAGCGAATTGATCGTCAGAAGCCCCAGTGTCGGTGGGCAGTCGATGATCACGACGTCGAACTGGCGATCGACCCAGCCGCCGATTGCATCACGCAGGACCATCTCGCGGCCGATCGCCGTGAACAGCTCGACCTCGGTCGACGCGAGCTCGAGCGTCGCGGGTGCGACCGACAGTCCCGGGGTACCGGTAGGTCGGACGACCTCATCGAGGGCCACGCGATCGTCGGACAGGACATCGGCCATCGAGACGCGTACGTCGGAGAGCGACACTCCGAGTCCGACCGTGAGGTTGGCCTGCGGGTCCATGTCCATGCAGAGGACACGGTAGCCACGCTCCGCGAGTGCTCCTCCGAGGTTGATGGAGCAGGTCGTCTTCCCGACGCCGCCCTTCTGGTTCGCAATCGAAATTACCTTGGTCAACGCGTCACCTTCGTGCGAATCGGGCGGGAGTTCGTCGCGACCGCGACAGCGGAATGATAGGTCGTCGGGGTGACGGCGGTCCACGGAACTTATCCACAACGTGGAGAAATCGGCGTGTCGTTGTGCAAAGACGTCCGTCTATACTCCGAGTTGTCCACCGTCACGTGGGCCCGTAGCTCAATGGTCAGAGCAACCGGCTCATAACCGGACGGTCGCAGGTTCGATTCCTGCCGGGCCCACTTCATCCCCCACGGAGGACGGCTGCGTGTCCACCGCCGACAGGCTCGAGCGTCTCGCACAGCTGCGGGAGGAATCGCTTCAGGGCGGGGGCGAGCGGCGACGAGAGCAGCAGCACGCGCGCGGAAAGCTGACGGCTCGTGAGCGGCTTGAGCTGCTGCTCGACGAGTCGAGCTTCACCGAGCTCGACGCGTTCGTGACCCACCGCGCTACCGACTTCGGCCTCGCGGATGAGCGCTATCTGGGCGATGGCGTTGTCACCGGCTTTGGACGGATCGACGGCCGGACGGTGTTCGTCTACAGCCAGGACTTCACGGTCTTCGGAGGGTCGCTGTCGGAGGCGCACGCCGAGAAGATCTGCAAGGTGATGGATCTGGCGATGGAGAACGGCGCCCCCATCATCGGCCTGTCTGACTCAGGTGGCGCCCGCATCCAGGAGGGCGTCGTCAGCCTGGGCGGCTACGCCGACATTTTCCTCCGCAACACCCTGGCGTCCGGCGTCGTGCCGCAGATCAGCCTGGTGATGGGTCCGTGCGCGGGTGGTGCCGTCTACTCGCCCGCCATCACGGATTTCGTCGTGATGGTCGACGGCACGAGCCACATGTTCGTGACCGGCCCGAACGTCGTGAAGACCGTCACACACGAGGAGATCGACTTCGAGGGGCTCGGCGGGGCACGGGTGCATAACGAGATGAGCGGCGTCGCCCACTTCCTGGCGGCTGGAGAGCCTCATGCGCTGCAGCTCGCCCGGACGCTGGTCGGATACCTTCCGCAGAACAACGTGGATGTCGCCCCGCGCCTCACCTCCTGGGCATTGCCGACGGTGACCCCTGCAGAGCTCGACGCGCTCGTGCCGGATTCGGCGAAGCAGTCGTATGACATGCATCGCGTGATCGCGGGAATCGTGGACGCCGACTCGTTCACGGAAATCCACGAGCATTTCGCGCGGAACATCATCTGCGGGCTCGCACGTGTCGAAGGTCGGTCCATCGGCGTGGTCGCGCAGCAGCCGGAAGTGCTGGCCGGAGTCCTGGACATCGACGCATCCGACAAGGCCGCGCGGTTCGTCAGGACGTGTGATGCCTTCAACATTCCGATTCTCACCCTGGTCGATGTACCGGGATTTCTTCCCGGCGTGGACCAGGAGCACCGCGGGATCATTCGCCATGGTGCCAAGCTCCTCTACGCGTACTGCGAGGCGACAGTCCCGAAGGTGACGGTCATCACGCGGAAGGCATACGGCGGCGCCTACGACGTCATGAGCAGCAAGCACGTCCGCGGCGACATGAATTTCGCCTGGCCGACGGCCGAGATCGCGGTGATGGGCGTGGAGGGGGCCGTGAACATCATCTTCCGCGAGCGGATCGCTGCAGCCTCCGACCCGGATGCGGAGCGGACACGACTGGTGGCGGAGTACGAGGAGCGCTTCGCGAACCCCTACATCGCCGCGGCACGCGGGTACGTCGACGAGGTGATCATGCCGTCCGAGACGAGGGCGCGTGTTGCGGGCGCGATGGCGGTCCTGGAGAACAAGCGCCAGTCCGTGCCTCCCAAAAAGCACGGCAACATCCCGCTCTAGTGGTCGTGTCTTTGCGCACGGACAGCGCGGGCGACCCGCCCTCGTTTGAGCGATTGCTGGTCGCGAACCGCGGGGAAATCGCCATCCGCGTCATCCGCGCATGCCGGGATCTCGGGATCTCACCGATTGCGGTGCACTCCGACGCCGATGAGGGGAGCCTGCATGTCCGCATGGCGGATCGGTCCGAGCGAATCGGTCCGGCGGCCGCCAGTGCCTCGTACCTGTCGATCTCGGCCATCCTGGCGGCCGCGGAGCGCTCGGGAGCGCAGGCGATTCACCCCGGGTACGGCTTCCTCTCCGAGAACGCCGCGTTCGCCCGAGCAGTGGAGGAGGCGGGCCTTGTCTTCATCGGCCCCCCGGCCGACGCCATCGAAGCCCTCGGCAACAAGCTCGCGGCGCGCCGGGCGGTGTCCGCTGCGGGCGTGCCCATCGTCCCCGGCACGACCGTCGCGCTCGAGGATGACGTCGCCGCGGTCGCGGACATTGGCTTCCCGGTCATGCTCAAGGCGGCCGCCGGCGGAGGGGGCAGGGGCATGCGCCGGGTCGAGCGAGCCCCAGAGCTGCGGGAGGCGATGGTGTCCGCCCGTCGCGAGGCCGAGGCGGCGTTCGGCGATGGCGCGATCTACGTCGAACGCGTGATCAGCCCCGCTCGGCACGTGGAGGTGCAGTTGCTCGGGGATCGGCACGGTGGCCTGGCGGTGCTCGGCGAGCGTGACTGCTCAGTGCAGCGGCGCCACCAGAAGCTGGTCGAGGAGTCTCCTTGCCCCGGGATCGATGACACGACCCGGGCCGCCCTGTTCGAAAGCGCCCGCCGGGTCGCCGGAACGATCCCGTTCCACAACGCGGCGACGGTCGAATTCCTGGTGGACGGTGAGGGCCGGCATTACTTCCTGGAAATGAATACGCGGCTGCAGGTCGAGCACGGCGTCACCGAGCTGGTGACCGGGCTCGATCTCGTGGCATGGCAGGTACGGGTGGCGGCAGGGGAGCATCTGACGCCAGAGGTTCTCGCCGCCCCACGCCGCGGTCACGCCATCGAGGTCCGGCTCTACGCGGAGGATCCATACGACTCGTTTCGGCCAACCGCCGGTCGAGTCACTGCCTGGGCAATGCCGGGCGGCCCCGGTGTCCGGGTGGACGCTGGGATGGAGGCCGATACCGAGCTGCGGTCGGAGTACGACCCGCTGCTGGCCAAGTTGATGGTCCACGGAGACGACCGGCCGGCGGCCCTGGGTCGGCTGCGACGAGCGCTCGACGAGACGGTCATCGGCGGCGTCCAGACCGATGCCGGGTTCCTGCGCTGGTTGGCCGATGACGCTGCCTTCATCGCCGGCAGCTACGACACCGGGTTCATTTCGGAGCGGTGGGTGAATGGTCCGCGGCTCACCGACGAAGAGCGGGCGTTGGCGGCCCTCGCGGCGTCGGCGGCCCGAGCCACCGGCCACACTGACGGCGGCTCCGGCTCCGCGACAGATATCGGGACGGCATGGGGCAAGGCCGCCCGACGCGAGGCGCTTCGGCGATGAGCGAGCTGGAAATTCAGGTTGATGGCACGCGGGCCGACCCGGCGCCCGGATGGCGCCTGGAGTGGGATGACATGCAACGGGGGATCGCTCGCCTCGTCGGCGAGGGGCGGTCGCTGCCCGTGCTGGTCGAGGGCACCGGGACTGAATGGGTCATCACGCTTCGGGGGCGGCGGATCGCGGTGGCCGTCAGAACGTGGCGAGAACGGCTCCTTGCCGAGGCGGAACGAGGGGCGGCAGCGCATGCGGGTCCGGTCGTTGTGAAGGCGTCGCTTCCCGGGTTGGTGGTGGCCGTCTCGGTGAGCCCTGGTGATGCCGTCGAGGCCGGCGCCTCACTCCTGACGATCGAGGCGATGAAGATGCAGAACGAGGTGCGGGCGCCGCGCGCTGGCCGGGTGCTGGAGGTCACCGCCGAGCCCGGCATGGCCGTGGCCACGGGGGCCGCCCTCCTCCGGCTGGAGTAGCGGCATACAATCGGCACCCCATGACAGACCCCGAGCGCTCGGGAGCGCCCCCGCATCGCTCGCCGTCCGGCATCGAGATCCAGCCGGTCTACCGCGCGGCCGACCTTGCCGGCATCGACCACTCCGGCGCCATCGGCGAGCCCGGCAGCTATCCCTTCACGCGCGGCATCCGGCCGGAGGGCTACCGCGACCGGCCTTGGACGATGCGCCAGTACGCCGGCTTCGGCTCGGCCGAGGAGACGAACCGGCGCTTCCGCTTCCTCCTCGAGCGGGGACAGACCGGGCTGTCGGTGGCCTTCGACCTG
>JASLBU010000135.1 GCA_030146365.1 Candidatus Limnocylindria bacterium
AGCAGGATGGTGCCGGCGAGCTCATCAGCGAGAAGGGCCTCGGCAACGGCATCAGCTTCATCATCTTCGCCGGCATCGTGGGCAGCATCCCGCAGCAGGTCGGGCCGATCGCGTCCGGCCCGGACGCCCTGCAGCGGCTCATTCCGTTCGCCATCGTGGCGATCGTGGTCGTCGCCGCGGTGGTGTTCATCAACGAGGGCCAGCGGCGCATCCCCGTGCAGTACGCGAGCCGCGTCCGAGGGCGGCGCATGTACCAGGGACAGACCCAGTACCTGCCCCTCAAGGTCACGATGGCCGGCGTCATCCCGATCATCTTCGCGGTGAGCATCCTGCTCTTCCCCGCGCAGATTGCCGCGTACTTCGCCACGAGCGAGATCGGCTGGGTTCGGGACGCGGCGACCTGGATCAGCACAAACTTGAACGGCCAGGACAACATCCCGCTGTACGGGACGCTGTACTTCCTGCTGGTCGTCTTCTTCACCTACTTCTACACCGCCTTCCAGTTCCGCCCGGATCAGACGGCGGACTACCTGCGGAAGAACGGTGGCTTCATCCCCGGCATCCGCCCGGGTAAGCCGACCGAGGAGTTCCTGGGGCGCGTCACGAATCGGATCACGCTGGGCGGCGCGCTGTTCCTCGGCGTGATCGCGGTGCTGCCGTACATCGTCACCGTGATCATCCCGGGCACCGGCAATCTTCAGCTCGGCGGGACGAGCATCCTGATCATGGTCAGCGTCGTGGTCGAAACGATGAAGCAACTCGAGGCGCAGATGATGATGCGCCACTACGAAGGCTTCATGCGTTGACCGATCTGGTCCCGGACCCGCAGATCGGTGACGAGCGCCTGATCCTGCTCCTGGTCGGCGCCGTGGGCGCCGGGAAGGGCACGCAGGCTTCGATCCTCCAAAAGCGGCTCGGCATCCCGCACCTGGCATCGGGCAACCTATTCCGGGCCGCCATGGCGGCCGGGACCCCGCTGGGGGAGGAAGCGCGCGAGTACATGGAGCGCGGCGAGCTCGTCCCCGACGAGACGACGATCGGCATGTTCATGGAGGAGCTCGGCGCACCACGGGCCGCCCGCGGGGCCATCCTCGACGGCTTCCCGCGCACGGTCGGCCAGGCCCGCGCGCTCGATGACACGCTCGCGGGTCAGGGCGAGCGGATCCGTCGCGTGTTCTACATCGACGTGCCAACGGACACGCTCGTCCGGCGCGTCGCCGGCCGCTGGGTCTGTCCGCAGTGCGGCACGCCGTACCACGAGGACACCGATCCGCCGCGCGACGCGGGGCGCTGCGACCGCGACGGCACCGGGTTGCGGCAGCGTGACGACGACCGTCCCGAGGTCGTTCGTGCCCGGCTCGACCGCCAGGTCCCGCCGATGCTGGCCGTCGTCGACCACTACGAGCGTGCCGGGATCGTCGACCGCCTCGATGGCACGCAGCCGATCGATCGCGTGACCGGCGTCATCCTCGGGCGCATCGGCGCCGCGGGAGTGAGCTGATGAGCATGCGCAGCGCCGGCGCGACCATCAAGCGGGCCTCGGAGATCGATCGGATGCGCGCCGCGGGACAGGTCCTGGCCGACATCCTCGACGTGCTGCGGGCCGAGCTGCGCCCCGGCGTGACGACCGGCGAGCTGGACGACATCGCCGCCCGCATGATGCGGGACGCCGGTGCCGTGAGCTCGTTCCTCGGCTACGGGAGCAACCCGCCGTTCCCGGGCGTCATCTGCGCCAGCATCAACGACGAGGTCGTCCACGGCATCCCGTCCCGCCGCCGCCGACTCGCCGAGGGCGACGTGGTGAGCGTCGACGTCGGGTGCATCGTCGACGGCTGGCACGCCGACTGTGCCCGCACCTGGACCGTGGGCGCCGTCCCGGACGAGGTGGCGGAGCTCATCGACGCCACGCGGCGCGGGATGGAGGCAGGCATCGCGGCCGCCGTGCCGGGCAACCACCTCGGCGATATCGGGCACGCCATCGAATCCGTCGCGAACGAGCGCGGCTACGGCATGGTCCGGTCGTTCGTCGGCCACGGCATCGGGCAGGCCATGCACGAGGATCCCCAGGTGCCGAACTACGGCCGGCCAGGATCCGGCCTGCTCATCGAAGCCGGGATGTGCTTCGCCATCGAGCCGATGTTCAACCTCGGTGGCGACGACGTCTTCGTCGAGGACGACGGATGGACGGTCCGGACGGCCGACGGCGCCCTGTCGGCCCACTTCGAGAACACCGTCGCCGTGACCGAGCATGGGCCCGACGTGCTCACGGTGCGCCGATGAGCTCGCCTTGTGCCGGTTCGGGGCCGTGCTGTATACTCTCCGTTCGGTCGCCCGCAGCGCGGCGGCCTTTCCGTGTGTCCAATCCCAATTGAAGTGTCCATTGCTGAACGAGGCTGCGTGGCGACTTGCCGAAAAAGGACGCGATCGAGGTCGAGGGTGAAGTGATTCTCCCTTTGCCGAACGCGATGTTCCGGGTGCGCCTGGAGAACGGGCACGAAGTGCTCGCACACATCTCCGGGAAACTGCGCCAGAACTTCATTCGCATCCTGCCAGGCGACACCGTCCGCGTCGAGCTCAGTCCCTATGACCTCACCCGGGGTCGCATCACGTACAGGATGAGATGAAGGTTTCTTCGTCCGTGAAGCCCCGCTGCGAGCGATGCAAGGTCATCAAGCGCTCCGGTGTGGTGATGGTCATCTGCGTCATTCCCAAGCACAAGCAGCGGCAGGGGTAGCAACGAGACAGTGGCACGGATCGCCGGCGTCGACATCCCCCGTGAGAAGCGGGTCATCGTCAGCCTCACCTACATCCACGGGATCGGCCCGACCTCTGCGACGAAGGTCATCACGGCCGCGAACGTGTCACCGGACACGCGCGTCCGCGATCTGACCGAAGACGAGGTCAACCGCCTCCGAGAGG
>JASLBU010000212.1 GCA_030146365.1 Candidatus Limnocylindria bacterium
CGGATCTTGTCCCCCTGCTTCGCGACGATGGGCTCGGTCGCCGGGAAGCCCTTGCCATTGATCGTGAAGCCGAGCGGCCCGTCGTTCAGGATCATCGCCAGGTCCTGGCTGACCTCGGGATCGTCGGCCGCCGGATCGGTCACCACGAAGGCGCCCAGCAGCCCCATCGGCACCTGGTGCTCCGCCATGAAGTGGCTGTGGTACATGTGCGAGCCGGCGTTCCGGACCGTGTACTCGTACGTGAACGACTCGCCCGGCATGACCGCCGGCTGGCTGATCACGGGAACGCCATCCATGTTCGCCGGCACGTAGAGCCCGTGAGAGTGGATTGTCGTCGGCTCGTCGAGCTCATTGTGCAGAATGATGCGGATCCGGTCCCCAACCTCGGCCCGCAGCTGAGGACCAGGGACCATGCCGTTGTACGCGTACGCGTCCACGAACGTGCCTGGTTCGGTCTCCCACTCGATCTGCGAGGCCGTCAACTCCCATTGGAGGGTGCCGTCGTCCTGGATTTCGGGCTCGAGCACCTGGTTGCCGCGGCCCTTGGTCTCCGCCGGGAACTGGGCGGTCACCTCCGCGTCGATGTCTCGCATCTCCTCCGCAGTCCTCGACTCGCCATCGGGCGCTCCAGCCGGCGACTGATGGGCCATCGCGACCATGACCTCGCCGGTCATGCCACCGTCCGAGTGGCCAGGCACGGAGCAGATGAAGCCGAGGCCGTCGGCCGGGACGGTCACCTCTCCGGTCGCCGTGGCATGGCCCTCCGCGGCGATCTTGGTGCCGTCCGCGAACGTGACGTCGTGAAGGATTCCGCCGTCGTTGACGAACTTCACGGTGTATGTCCCGGGCTCGGGCACGTCGATCACTGCGGGCTCGAACCCGAGGTCGAAGGCCGTGATGGTGATCTCGCCGATCGGCGCACCATCGGCCGCCGCTGACGGGGGGGCTCCCGAGTGGTCGGGCGCGGCGTCGGCTCGTCCGGTCGGGCCGAGAACGAGCGCCGCGACAAGCATCGTTGCGACGAAGACGGTGCCCATGCCGGTAAAGGCGGCGAAATAGAGAAAGGTGCGGTGCATCTCGGCTCCCGTGGCTGCTGTGCCGGACGTCATTGGCGCGCCGGCGGCATGCCCATTGAAGACTTCGGGGTTTCGCGGCAGCAGTGCCGAATGGCCCGGCGCGGGGGGCCATCCGTACCCGTCGACAGCGGTCCGTCCCTACACTGCGCGGATGCGAGTCGTCAGCCCTGCCGAGGCGGTCGCCGGGATCCGTTCAGGGCAGCAGGTGTTCGTCCATGGCGGGGCTGCGTCGCCGACCGCTCTCCTCGAAGCCCTCGCCGCTCGGGCAGACGGTCTTCGAGGCGTCGGCATGGTCCACTTCCATACGGAGGGGCCAGCACCGCACCTGGCCCCCGACGTGGCCGAGAGCTTTCGGCACAGGGCGCTCTTCATCGGCGCCAACGCGCGGGCCGCCGTGAATGAGGGGCGAGCCGACTACGTCCCGATCTTCCTCTCCGACGTGCCGGAGCTGTTTGCGACCGGCGTGCTGAGGCTCGACGCCGTGCTCATCAACGTGTCTGCTCCCGACGCACACGGGTACTGCTCACTGGGCACGAGTGTCGACACCGCCCTGGCCGCGACCCGGTCGGCGGCCACGGTGATTGCCCAGCTCAACGGCGCGATGCCGCGGACGCTCGGCGACTCGTTCGTGCACGTGGACGAGATCGACCTCGCCATCGAAGTGCACCAGCCGCCCCACGAGCATCACAGCGCCCGGGTCGGTGACGTGGAGCGCCGGATTGGTGAGTTCGTAGCGGACCTGGTGCCCGATGGGGCGACGATTCAGATGGGAATCGGCTCCATTCCGGCCGCGGTTGCTCTGGCGCTGCGGGACAAGCGCGATCTCGGGGTGCACACCGAGCTCTTCACCGATCCGGTCCTGGACCTCGTAGAGGCCGGAGCCGTGACCGGTGCAGTCAAGGAGGTCAACCGCGGAAAGATTGTCTCGGCGTTTCTGATGGGGACGCAGCGGCTGTACGACTTCGTGCATGACAACCCGATGATCGAGATGCGGCCGGTCGACTACACGAATGACACCGCCGTCATCCGGCGATTTCGCCGAATGGTCGCCATCAACTCGGCGCTGTCGATCGACCTTACCGGCCAGGTCAGTGCCGACTCCATCGGCACCAGGTTCTACTCGGGCGTCGGAGGACAGATGGACTTCATGCGCGGTGCCGCCCTTGCGCCGGAGGGTCGAGCGATCATCGCGCTGCCGTCCGTTGCGGCGGGCGGTTCGGTTTCACGGATCGCGCCGGTGCTGGCGGAAGGCGCAGGCGTCGTGACGACGCGCGCTCACGTTCGAACTGTTGTCACCGAGTATGGAGTTGCGGAGCTGTTCGGCCGGAGCGTCCGGGAGCGAGCCGCCGCGCTCATTTCGATCGCGCATCCCGACTTCCGGGATGACCTCGCCCGGGACGCACGCCGGCTCTACCACGTCTGACTCCATCGCGTAGGAGGCGGCCGTCGCGGAGGGCCGATCGGCCCGGGCCATCGGACCCTCGGAAACGGGCCTCGCGGCACGTTCGTCGTGCGGGAACCCGCCCTTACGGTGTGTCCATCAGATCCGGCGGGCCGGATCGAGACACGGATAAGGGTGACAGCACCACGAAAGGTGGACACGGCATGACCGCACTCACAGGATCCAGGGCATACGGCATCCTCGCCTTCCGCCTGATCACTGGCTGGTATTTCCTGTATGCCGGCCTCGACAAGGTCTTCAGCTTCGTCGGCAGCAGCGAGCCGTTCAGCGCCGCCGGGTTCCTCCAGCTCGGAACGGCGGGCACGACCTCGGCGACCGTTGCCGAGGGCACGATCGTCAACCCCACGGCGCCGTTCTGGGCCGATCTCGCCGCGAATGCCTCCCTGCTGAGCATCGTCGACGTGCTCGTCCCGTTCGGGCAGGTCGCGATCGGCACCGCGCTGATCCTCGGTCTGGCGACGCGGTTCGCCGGCGCCATGGGATTCCTGATGATGGCCTTCTTCACCATCGCCGCCTGGGACTTCGCACACGGCCTCATTAACGCGACGTCGTTCCTGGGGCTGTCGGCCCTCATCCTCGGCGTCATCCGCGCCGGTGAGGTCTACGGACTCGACGCGATCGTCGACGAGCAGCCGATCGTCAAGCGCGCACCGGTCCTCCGGTACGTCCTCGGCTGACGCAATGGCACACGCTCCCGTGGCAGATCAGCCGGCGGCAACGCCGGCTGATCTGTGTCCGGGGGAAGGAGAACCTCGACCATGACGACATCGATAAGACTGACAACGGTTCTCTCCGTCGCGGTGGGCGCCATGGCGGCGATCGCCGCGGCCCTCGGCGTGTTCGCGCGAGGCGACGGCACGTTCACCTCGGCGACGACCGTGCGCGGCGAGATCTACGAGCTGGCGACGAGCGGCGTGTACGCCTGGAGCGGTCGAGATCTGGTCGCCGAGGGCATCGGCTGGGACGTCTTCACGCTGGCCGTCGCGGCACCCGCCCTCCTCGTTGCCGCCATCCTCATCGCGCGCGGCTCGTATCGAGGTTTGCTGGCAGCCGCGGGCCTGCTCGGCTACTTCGCCTACATGTACCTCGAATATGCGGTGACGTGGGCTTTCGGGCCGCTCTTCCTGCTCTTCGTCGCAATCCTTGCGACGAGCGTGGTCGGCCTCGTCGCCGTCGCCGCGAGCTTGGCCAGCGCCGGGATAGCCGATCGCTTCACTGACCGATTCCCCGCCCCAGCGTGGGCCACGCTGAGCATCGGCATGGCAGTGCTGCTCACGCTGCTATGGGTGGCCCGCGTCATGGCGGCACTCAGCGCAACAACACCGGCACTCGAAGGTGAGACCACCTTGACGGTCCAGGCTCTTGACCTTGGGCTCGTCGTCCCCGTCTCCGTCGTGACGGCGGTATTGGCGCTGCGACGCCACCCGGCTGGCCTGGTTGCGGCCGCGGCGTTCAGCGTGATGTTCACTGCGATGTCGGCGGCGATCACTGCGATGATGCTGTCGTCGTGGGCCGTCAAGGGCGTCCTCGAGCTCCCGCCGGTCGTCCTCTTCGGTGCAGCCTCCGTTGCGGCGGGCATCCTCGCCGTGCGGATGTTTCGGAACGTTGTCGCCGACACTCCCGCGTCGAACGGCTTCTCAACGTTGATCCATGCTCGGCCGTCGCCCGAGGCGAAAGCACACCTGCGATAGACCTTCCGGCTCGATCCGTCGTCCGACCACGACGTAGCCGTCCTGGCCCCCGTCCGCGTCATGGATCTGTACCGAGTGGCAGGCCATGCGGACGGCGGGGTACGCTCGCAGCCTATTAGTGGTCCACCTGCCGGCGACGGGTGGATGTCCCTCGACCAGCTCGCCGAACGCGCCGGCACGACACCCGACCGCATCGGTGCGCTGATCGACATCGACGGAACGGCTGCTGGGGGCGCTTGACTTGTAGCGCAACGCCCGGTACCGATGCTGCAGTATTCGCTGTCGGACAATCCAGCCATGACCCGACGAGCGGTCGGGGAACGCGGAGTGGTCAAGGCAGGTCAAGGGAAGCGGGTATGACCGAGCGCATGCGAGCTGTCGTCCTGGACCGCTATGGTCCGCCGGAGGTCCTGCGCATCGAGGAGATCGAGCGGCCGGTGCCGGCCGCCGGCGAGCTGCTGATCCGCGTCCACAGCGCGACTGTGAACCGCAACGACTGTCACTGGCGCCGCGGCAAACCGTTCGTCCAGCGTGTGGTGAGCGGCTTGCGCGCGCCCAAGTCCCGGCTCCTCGGCAACGAGTTCGCGGGCACGGTGGCAGAGGTGGGAACCGGCGTGACCCGCTTTGCCACTGGCGACAAAGTCTTCGGCGCGCGGGCATATCTCACTGAGGGGTTGGGCGCCCAGGCCGAGTACATGACCTTGCGCGAGACGTCGGCAATCACGATCAAGCCCGCAGACGTCTCGTTCGATCAGGCAGCCGCCGCCTGCGATGGCGCGCTGTGCGGACTGCCGTTTCTGCGGAAGGCCGGCGTGGGACCTCGGTCACGGGTGCTGATCTACGGCGCATCCGGCGCGATCGGCTCGGCGGCGGTGCAGCTCGCCCGCCACCTTGGCGCCGAAGTCACCGCCTATGCCGGCGCAAGGAACCTCGAGCTGGTGCGCTCCCTCGGGGCGACCGAGACGGTCGACTACGCCACGGCCGATCCGGCTGCAACCGGTCGGCCCTACGACGTCATCTTTGATGCGGTCGGCAAGCTGTCCTACCCCAGCGTCCGGAGGGCACTCACTTCGCGGGGTGCCTTCAGCTCGGCTGGCGGCCTGCTGAACTTCGCCATGGCGCCGCTCACCGCCCGCTCCAAGGGACGTCGCGTCCTCTTCTCGCCTCCCGGCTTCGCGCAACCGAACGTCGAGTACCTTGCCGAGCTCATGGCGTCGGGCGCCTTTAGACCAGTCGTCGACCGCGTCTACCCCATGGACCAGGTGATCGACGCAAACCGCTACGTCGAGACCGAGCGGAAGACCGGGAACGTCGTGCTCTCGGTCGCGACGGGCCGCGCGTCTGGAGAGGCGTAATGCTCGGGTGCGTCCTCCCTACGCCTGCACTACGAAGGCTGCGCCGGCACTTGCGCTGTACCGGCCCCAAGCAAGGTGAGCGGCAGGACCGCCTAGCCCGACCCGCGCATCGTCCCCACCACGTTCAGCGGCCTAGACGCCACCTGCGCAGCCGCGCGGGCCGCAGAAGATGACGAATACGCCCGCGCCCACGGACGCCGCTTCGGGCGGAAGACCGAGCGGCACATCGAATAGCGTACTTGTGACGTCTGCGGTCTAGCCGAGCCACTACATGAGGATCAAGCAGGCCGCCGGGCCTTGGCCGGTGCTGGTTCAAGCGATGATGATGATCGAGCGACCCCAATGATCGAAGCGGGCTCTAGCGGTCCGGCTCCGTCCAAGGAGCCGGGGCACGCACTGCCCGACCCCGCTGGAGCGCCATGCGTTCCTCATGCCGCCTGCGCCACCCATATGGCGTCAGTCCGACCGGCTTGTAAACATTGAGAACCAGCACCACCAGCAGGACCACCGACCCACCGACCGAGTGAATCAAGGTGCTGCCGAGCGCTCGGAGCTCGGCCTCGCTCGTGGCCGGGTTGGCGGCGGCGTCAGCGTAGGAGGTGATCGTGCTGGTCTGGACCACGAGCACGACGGTGGCGAACACGGTCAGCGCCAACGACACGACCACCCACCAGTGGCGCAGCAGACCCCACTTCGTGCCAAGCGACACGACCACGCCGGTCACGAGGGTCGCCAGCGCCAGCGGCACGATGACGGTGCCGGCGATGAGCCCCATGCCGAGGTAGGCGGTTCGCAGCGTCGCCGGCTCGTGGCTCGCCGCAGCGGCGACGTCAAGAGCCAGGTAGGCGGCGACCGCCCCGATCCAGCCGACCGACACGGCGAGGTGCAGGGCGAGCACCGCCTTGCGCCGGGGCGGGGACAGCCTCACGCCCGGCCGAGGGTCGTGACGGGCGCGCTGGCGCCGTGGCGCTGCGGGCCATGCGGGCCGCCGAGGCCGGTGACGAGGGCGAAGACGACGAACAGGACGACCAGCACGGCGACGACGCCGAGGAGCTTGACCCAGCCGGGCGTTCCGGGATAGCGCTCCGGTGGCTCCGCGGAGTCCAAGTCGGGCGGCCGGTC
>JASLBU010000221.1 GCA_030146365.1 Candidatus Limnocylindria bacterium
CTCGCTCGATCGCCGGAGCAGCTGGTCGCCAGCAACGCCGCCACGAGCGTCGGCGAGGGGATCGGCGTGCTCCTCGGCCCGGCGCTCGGCGCGGTGCTCCTCGCCACCGGTGGCGTGACGCTCGGCTTCGTCGGCCCGGCGATGGGGTTTGCGGCCGCCGCGCTCATCGTGGTGAGCATCCAGACGCCGGGTGCTCGGACGCCTCCACCGACTCCCGGCACGTCCACCGCCGTCCGAGAGCTCCTGGGCGGGTTCGCCGGCCTGCGCCGCTACGGGGCCGCACGCCTGCTCGTGGCGCTGTTCGCGGCGCAGACGTTCGTCCGCGGGCTGCTCACCGTGCTTCTCGTGGCGGCCGCGATCGAGCTGCTCCGCCTCGGGGAGGCGGGCGTCGGCTACCTGAACTCCGCGCTCGGGGCCGGCGGCCTCGTCGGCGCGGTCGCGCTGCTGGGGGTCATCGGACGGCAGCGCCTTGGTGGAACGCTCAGCGTCGCGCTCGCGGCCTGGGGCCTGCCCATCGCGCTCATCGGCATCGCGCCGGTCGTGTGGGTCGCCTTCCCGCTGCTCGGTGCCATCGGCGTCGCGAACGCGGTGCTCGACGTCTCCGGCTTCACGCTCCTCCAGCGGCTCGTGCCGCACGCCCTGCGCGCCCGGGTGTTCGGCGCATTCGAGGGCATCGTCGCGCTCACCTTCGCCGTCGGGTCGCTCGTCGCGGCGCCGATCGTGGATCTCGTCGGCCTGCGGGCCGCGCTGGTGGTCGCGGGGTCGTTGCTGCCCGTGATCGCGATCGCCAGCGCGGGCGCCGTCCGCCGTGCCGATGCCGCGGCCATCGTGCCGCACGGCCAGGTTGCCCTCCTGCGCGGCGTACCGCTGTTCGCCCCGCTGTCGATGGTCGTGATCGAGCAGCTGGCGGCAAGCATGGAGCCGGTTCGCTACCCGGCCGGGACTTCAGTCGTCGTGCAGGGAGAGCCCGGAGATGCGTACTACCTCGTCGCCGCCGGACGTGCCGACGTGCTGCGTGACGGGGACAGGATCGCGTCCGTCGGCCCCGGCGACGGGTTCGGCGAGATCGCGCTGCTGGACGACCGGCCCCGCACGGCCACGGTCGCCGTTCAGGAGCCGATGGAGGGCTACCGGCTGCCGCGGGACGCGTTCCTCGAGGCGGTGACGGGCAGCGCCCAGAGTGCGGCGGTGGCTGCGGGGCTGGTCGCGGCCCGGGTCTCCGGCCTGCGGCAGTGACTGCGAACCGGCCCTACACTGACGCCTTCGCACGCCGGCGCTTTGACCGGCCGACGCAGAGGAGGTTCCTCCGATGAGCTACGCGGTCACGCTCATTCCCGGCGACGGCATCGGCCCGGAGCTCGCCGACGCGACGAAGGTGGTGCTGGCGGCGACCGGCATCCAATTCGACTGGGATGTCCAGCAGGCCGGCGAGTCGACCATCGCCAGCGAGGGCACTCCGCTGCCGGACCGCGTGCTCGAGTCCATCCGCGACAACGGCGTGGGACTCAAGGGACCGATCACCACGCCGGTCGGATCGGGATTCCGGTCGGTGAACGTGGCGCTGCGGAAGGAGCTGGAGCTCTACGCGAACGTGCGGCCGGCACGCAGCATGGCGGGGGTGGAGTCCCGTTACGAGGACGTCGATCTCCTGATCGTGCGCGAGAACACCGAGGACCTCTACGCGGGCGTCGAGCACATGGTGGGCCCGGATGCCGCCGAGAGCATCAAGATCATCACGCGCTCCGCGAGCCAGCGCATCGCGCGCTACGCGTTCGAGTACGCGGTGAAGAACGGTCGCCGCAAGGTCACCGCGGTCCACAAGGCGAACATCATGAAGCTGTCCGACGGGCTCTTCCTGGAGAGCTGCGGGCAGGTGGCCGCCGAGTACGCCGGCCGGGTGGAGTTCGAGGACCGCATCGTCGACAACATGTGCATGCAACTGGTGCAGAAGCCCGACCTCTACGACGTCCTCGTGTTGCCGAACCTGTACGGCGACATCGTCAGCGACCTCGCTGCCGGCCTGGTCGGCGGCCTGGGTGTCGCTCCCGGCGCCAACATCGGTGAGAGGGCGGCGGTGTTCGAGCCCGTCCACGGTTCGGCGCCGAAGTATGCCGGGCAGGACAAGGCCAATCCCACGGCACTGATCCTGTCGGCCGCCCTGATGCTCCGGCACCTCGGCGAGGTCGAGGCGGCGGATGCGGTGGAGGCCGCGGTGCGCGGCGTGATCGCCGACGGCGAGACCGTCACGTACGACCTCGGCGGTTCGGCCGGCACGCGCGCCTTCGGGGAGGCGGTCGCCGCTCGCGTGAGGGACGCGGCCTGACCCGGGTCCTGCGGGCACCCGGCGCGCAGCGGTAGAATCAGTGAGCCGCTAGTTCTGCGCCGCCCCCGTCGGTCGGTGCCCCCGTGGAGTGAGCTCACGCTTGATCAACCTGTTCGGGTATCGCGTCTCGTGGGCGCAGCTGGCCTGGTTCGGCCATCGCGCCAGCGGCCTCGGGGTGCTGTTCTACCTGTTCATGCACATCGTCGAGACCTCGACGGTGCTGCTCGGCCCTGAGGTCTACGACGCCGCGGTCGGCATCTTCAAGAACCTGCCGGCCCGTATCGGCGAGGTGGTGCTGATGGCCGCGGTCGTCTATCACGCGCTGAACGGGCTGCGCGTGATCGCGATGGACTTCTGGCCGAGCCTGACCGTCTACTACCGGCCGCTCACCTACGGCGTGATCGCCGCCACAGTGATCAGCATGATCCCGCTCGGCCTCATCATGCTGCGCCCGTTCGCCCCGTGGGGATCCTGAGTTCATGACCGCGAACGCCAGGCGCCCGCGCGTCATCTACGCCAACCCGTCACGCTCCGCGCGCTCCAGGCCGGAGGCCTCCGGCAGCGAGCGCTTCTGGTGGTACTTCATGCGGCTCTCCGGCCTGGCCCTGGTGTTCCTGGTGCTCGGCCACATGCTGATCATGCACGTGCTCGTGGAGCTTTCCGGCAGCGAGATCGACTTCGCGTTCGTGCAGAGCCGATGGGGCTCGCCGTTCTGGCGAATCTACGACTTCCTGCTCCTCGTGCTGGCGTTCATCCACGGCGCCAACGGCGCGCGGGTCGTCATCGCCGACTACGTGGCGCACCGGGGAGCGAGGAGCCTGATCATCGGCTTCCTGCTCGTCGTCAGCGCCATCTGGCTCGTGCTCGGCATGGCGATCATCGTCTTCTTCGACCCCGGCGCCCACTCCGTCGGCGGGCCGTTGGGATGACCCTCGCCACGGTGGGCCGACCGGCAATCCCCGAGACGCGCGTCCACGACCTGGATGCCGTCGTGGTGGGTGCGGGCGGCGCCGGGCTCTACGCCGCGCTCGAGCTCAAGCAGAAGCTCGGGCCGGAGGCCCGCATCGGCGTCATCTCCAAGCTGTACCCGAGCCGGTCTCATACCGGCGCCGCGCAGGGTGGTGTCTGCGCCGCCCTGGGCAACACCGAGGAAGACCACTGGGAGTGGCACTGGTTCGACACCGTCAAGGGCGGCGACTACCTCGTGGACCAGGACGCCGCGGAGGTGATGTGCCACGACGCGGTCGAGACGATCATCAACCTCGAGCACCTCGGCCTGCCGTTCGATCGCACCGAGGACGGGCTCATCAACCAGCGGCGCTTCGGCGGTCACACGCGCAACTACGGTGAGGGCCCGGTCCGGCGCAGCTGCTTCGCCGCCGATCGTACCGGGCACGCCATCCTCCAGACCCTGTTCCAGCAGTGCATCCGTCACGAGGTCGTCTTCTTCGACGAGTACCAGGTCCTGGACGTGGCGCTCCCCGATGGCCCGGCGGGCCGGGTGTCGGGCGTGATCGCGCTCCAGACGGCCACGACCGAGCTCCACGCGTTCCGGGCGAAGGCCGTGCTGTTCGCGACCGGAGGCTACGGCAAGGTCTTCAAGGTCACGTCCAACGCCCACACGCTGACCGGCGACGGCATGGCGATCCCGTACCGTCGTGGCCTCCCGCTGGAGGACATGGAGTTCTTCCAGTTCCACCCGACCGGCATGTACAAGCTTGGCTTCCTCCTCTCCGAGGCGATGCGCGGGGAAGGAGGCGTCCTCCTCAACGACAGCGGCGAGAGGTTCATGGAGCGCTACGCGCCGACCATGAAGGACCTCGCCTCGCGCGACGTCGTCAGCCGCAGCATCTACCTGGAGATCGCCGAGGGGCGCGGCATCGGGGGCGGCGACTTCGTTCACCTCGACGTGCGGCACCTCGGCGCGGAGGTGCTGAACAAGAAGCTTCCGGACATGAGTGGCTTCATTCGCACCTACTTCGGGCTGGAGCCGCTCACGGACCTCGTCCCCATCCAGCCCACCGCCCACTACGCGATGGGCGGCGTGCCGACCGACATCGACGGCCGGGTGCTCGCGGACGAGCGGAACACGGTCGTGCCGGGGTTCTACGCCGCAGGCGAGGTGGCGTGCGTCAGCGTCCACGGTGCGAACCGGCTCGGGACGAACTCGCTGCTCGACATCCTCGTGTTTGGGCGGCGTGCCGGGAAGCGGATGGCAGCCGAGCTCGCCGGACTGCCCCAGCCGGGTCGCGATTACGCCGCCGAGGCCGCCGTCCAGGGCCAGATCAGCGCGCTCATGGCCGCGACCGGAGGTGAGCGGCCGGCGGTCATCCGCGGTGAGCTCCAGGAGGTCATGTTCAACAAGTGCGGCGTCTACCGCACCGAGGCGCTGCTGACGGAGTGTCGGGACGAGGTGCGCGCCCTCCGCGACCGAGCACGCCGGCTGCAGGTGGACGACAAGGGCTGCCGCTACAACACCGACCTCGGCGAGGCCCTCGAGCTCGGCTACCTCCTCGACTGTGCCGAGGCCACAGTCGAGTCTGCCCTGGCACGGAAGGAGAGCCGGGGAGGCCACGCCCGCGAGGACTTCCCGGACCGGGACGACCGGGACTGGCTCAAGCACACGCTCGCCACACGGGGACCGGACGGGAGCGTGGACCTCGCCTACAAGCCGGTCACGATCACGAAGTTCGAACCAAAGGCGCGGGTGTACTGACCGATGGACGTCCAGCTGCGCATCCGACGCTACAACCCGGAGGCTGACAGCGCGCCTCACTGGGAGGAGTACCGGGTCGAGGCGGAGCCGACCGACCGCGTGCTCGACCTGCTGCACCAGGTGAAGTGGTACCAGGACGGCACGCTGACCTTCAGGCGCTCCTGCGCGCACGGCGTGTGCGGCTCGGACGCGATGCTCATCAACGGCCGCAACCGGCTCGCCTGCGAGTACCTCGTCAAGGACGCCGGCTCGAAGATCACCGTCGAGGCGATCCGCGGAATGCCGGTCGTCAAGGACCTCCTCGTCGACATGGAGCCCTTCTGGGACTCCTACAAGCAGGTGATGCCGTTCCTCGTGAACGACGAGGTGCCCGATGACGGCAAGGAGCGGCGCCAGTCGCAGGCCGACCGCGACCGGTACGAGGACACGAGTCGCTGCATCCTGTGCGCCGCGTGCACGACGAGCTGCCCGGTCTTCTGGTCGGACCAGTCGTATGTGGGCCCGGCGGCCATCGTCAACGCCCATCGGTTCATCGTGGACTCGCGCGACACCGCGAAGCAGGAGCGGCTGGAGATCATGGCCGACCCCGATGGGGTGTGGCGCTGCCGGACCACCTTCAACTGCGTCGAAGCGTGTCCGCGGGACATCAAGATCACCAAGGCGATCCTCGAGGTGACGAACGAGATCGGCAAGGCCGGGCTGCGTTGAGGCTGGTCATCCACACCGATGGCGCCGCGCGCGGCAATCCGGGCCCGGCGGGTGCGGGCGCGATCCTGCGTGATGCCGCGGACGGGACCACCGTCGCCGAGCTCGCCCAGCCGCTCGGCCGCGCCACGAACAACGTCGCGGAGTGGACGGCGGTTCGGCTCGCGCTCGAGGAGGCGCGCAGGCTCGGCGCGACGCACGTGGACGTGCGCATGGACTCCGAGCTGGTCGCACGCCAGATCACGGGCATCTACCGCGTGAAGCACCCCGACCTCAAGCCGATCCACGCGGCCACCATGGAACTGCTCCGCGGCTTTGCCGGCTATACGATCGGTCATGTGCCCCGGGAGCTGAACAAGGACGCCGACCGCCTGTCGAACGTGGCCATCGACGGCGGGGGAGTGGCAGCCGATGACGGGGCCCGTCTCACTTCGCGCTGAGCGCTCCGGGCCGGCCGCCGCGCGACGGGTGGCCGCGATGCTGGCGGTCCTGCTGGCGGCCGGCTGCGCCAGCGCACCCGATGGATCACGCGGGCCGACCACCGTGGCTGGCACGCCGCATGAGGCGCCATCGGCGACAGTGACGGCTGCCTCCTCCACGGCAGCACCGAGCGCAACCCCGGGCGCAACGCCGGTCGCCACGTCCACGCCCGCGTCCCCGCCGAGCGCGCCGACCGGCGGCGTCTACCTGGCCCTCGGCGACTCGATCACATTCGGCATCGGGGTGCCGCAGCCACGGCGCAACGGCTACGTCGCCCGCGTGACCGAGGCGCTGGACGACGCCGAGCCGCCGGTGACGGAGTCCCGAGTGTTCGCGGTGCCCGGCGAGACGGCGACCGGCTTCCTCGAGCGGCGGCTCGACGACGTGGTTACAGCCATCGAAGAGCTCGGCCCGCGGGTGCGGCTGGTGACGATCGGGCTCGGCGCCAACGAGCTGCTGCGCGCCCGTCGAGATCGCGCCTGCGTCTCCAACCCGGGAGGCGAGGAGTGCGCCGTCGTGGTCCAGCGGGCCGGCATCGCGGCCACCGACGCGCTCCGCACGGTCGTCACCGCTGTCCAGGCAGCCCTCGAGGCCAACGGCGCCGCGCCGCGCATCGCCCTGCTCGCGTACTACAACCCGGACGCGGAGCCGCTGGCGTCCGCCGCGGTCGCCGGGGCAGATGGCGTCGTCTCGTGCCAGGCCGGGGACGTGGCCCCCGGACTGGACGATCGGATCGCCTGTGTTGCAGAGGAACGGGCGGTCATCCTGGTGGACCTGTATGCCGCATTCGTGGGCAGAGAGCCGGAGCTGACGCGCATTCGCGCCGGCGACGTTCACCCGAATGCGGCCGGGTACCAGGTCATCGCCGAGCAGATCCTGGCGGCGGTCGGAAGCTGACGCGTTGGGATCCTGTCGGGGCCTGCGCTACACTCATGGCCCTGGAGGCGGCCGGACGGCCGCGGGCGCATCGGTCGAAAGGCCGCGTCCGAGGAAAGTCCGAGCTCCAACGAGCAGGCCAGCGGGTAACACCCGTCCGCCGTGAGGCGAGGACCAGCGCCACAGTGACGATGTCCTGCGGTTCGCCGGAGGAAGTGAAACGCGGCAAGCTCTGGCCGGAGCAAGACCGAATAGGGGAGCGCAAGGCGGCTTCGGCCGCAGCAGGTGGCTCACTCAGCTCCCGGGTAGGTCGCATAGATGGATGGCCGTCCGTGACCGATGGAAGCATCGTTCACGACAGAACTCGGCTTACAGGCCGCCTCCGGGGACGACCGTCGCACCACACCGCCAGGAGGGGTTCAGTCCTCGTCCTCGCGCCAGACCGAGCGAGCGGTGCAGGCGTTGCAGATGGGCCGCGCTTGCTCCATGGAGCCGAGGGGCAGCGGATGCTCGAAGCCGCCGAGCAGGCACGTGACCTCGACGCCAGCCTGGTCCCCCGGCACGATGGCGACGTGGCGCACCGAGCAGCGACGGATGCGACCGGATCGCGGGATCGGTCGGCGCTTCGAGCTTCCCTCGATCGGGTTGAGCGCCATGAGTGGTGCCTCTGAGTCGGTGCGGGTGACGCGCGGTGCGGTAGCACGTCAGGGTAGGCAGCGGCGCGGGCGAGGAACAATGGCGCGTTGGTACCATCGGCGCCTGCCCGGGCGAGGCGTCGCGATGGCCGTGGGGCGCACGCTAGACTCCGCATCCGGGTGACCGGGATTCCACGAACGAGGGCCGGCGGTGTTCGGACGACGCAAGCGGGAGGAGGCTGCCGCCGCAGAAGCGGTGCGCGAGGCGGAGCGGCGCGCCCTGTTCACGCGCCTGGCTGAACGGCCCGAGCACATCTGCCCGTTCCTCGGTCTCGCAGGCGACCGGACCGAATACATCGAGGGCGTCAGCGACGAGCATCGATGCTTCGCGTTCGGCGACCCCGCCATGATCAGCGCCGAGCAGCAGACCCGCGTCTGCCAGGAGCGCGGTTACGGCAACTGCCCGCGCTACCTGCGCGGGGTCCTCGTGATCCCCACGGAGGAGCTCGAGGCGCTGCGGCGGCCGATGCCGCGCGCCGCCGCCCAGCCGCCCCCGCCGCCTCCCACCGAAACGACACGCCGCCGGCGCGGCGCACCGATCCTGCTTGCCCTCCTCCTTCTCCTGCTCGTCGGTGGCGGCGTCGGGACGTACCTGCTGCTCGCGCGCGATGACGGCGTGGCGGTCGTGTCGCCAAGTGCGTCGGTCGGCGGCACACCGTCCGCCGTTCCGACCCCGGCGGTCACCACGACGCCGACCGAGCCCCCGCCGACCGAGCCCCCGCCGTCCGCCTCCCCCAGCGGCATCGCCAGCCCAACGCTGGAACCGACCCCGGACGTCGGAGACGCGTTCGCCTTCTACGAGGTCTCCGTCGGCCCGGAGGTGGACTTCAATCTGTATCGCCTCGACGCTGCAGGACAGGTTTCTGCGAGTCGAGTGATCTCCTTCGACGCCTTCTCCTTCGCTCGGGCTGAGCCAGTCGCGGCTGCCGACGGATCGGTGTACTGGGTGACTCAGGACGGCGACCTCGCCGGCTGGGGATACACGGCACCCGCGTCAGGCCCATTCAGGATCCGAGCAGTGTTCCTCAGCGGCGCGGGTGAGCGGCGTTCGGAGTACCTCGTCGAGGGTCAGCTCGGCGAGCTTCCGGAGGAAACGCCAGCGCCCTGACGCCGGCAGGCGTCCTCTCCGGCGATCACCCCCGCCGGGGCTCTCTGACTTTCGGCGTCCTGATTCGATGCAGCCCGGCTCTCAGCCCGGACGCCCCTGTCGCAGCGCCGACCGCTCCTTGCGAGTCGCCCTGGCCTCGCTTCACAAGGTCATTCGCGACTTCCGCGACGCTGGCGACCGATGCGCAAAAACCCTTGACGGGTGGTCGCTGCCCTGTATAGTGGCGGCCTGTGGTTCCAAATGGGGCCATATGGGGAGAAGTGGTGGATAGCAGGCGAGATGGATCGGGCGTCGTTCCTCACCGGGGAGTTCCGGCACGCGCTGGACGACCGCGGCCGCGTGGCGGTGCCGGTGCGGTTCCGCGCTCGCCTCGCGGAGGGGGCGACGCTCGCTCGCTGGCTGGACGGTTGCCTGGCGATCTTCCCCGCCGATGCCTGGGACGCGCTCGCGGCGAAGATCCAGGCCCTGCCGACGACGAACGCCGCCGCGCGGCAGTTCGGTCGATTCATGAGTTCGGGGGCGGTCGAGGTGGAGCTCGACCGACAGGGACGGGTCCTCGTCCCGAGCTACCTGCGCGAGTACGCCGATCTGACCGCGGGCGAGGCGGTCGTGGTCGGTGCGCTCAACCGCCTCGAGATCTGGGCCCCGGCTCGGTGGCAGCCGTACCGGTCGCAGATCGAGGACGCGCCGGAAGCGCTTGCCGAACACCTCGCCGACCTGGGCATCTGAGGATGCCCGGGCCATTGATGCGTCTCCGGGCCGCTCGGCCCGCCGTCCGACTAACGAGGTGCAACGCCACATGGGAGAAGGGCACCTGCCGGTCCTGGTCGACGAGGTCGTCACCTCGCTGGCCGTCGGTCCCGGCAGCTCCGTGGCTGATTGCACGGTCGGCGGCGGTGGGCACGCCGAGCGGCTTCTGGAGACCACGTCTCCGGATGGCCGCCTGCTCGGTATCGATGCCGATCGGGCGGCCATCGCGGAGGCGAAACGCGTGCTCGCGCGCTTCGGCGACCGGGTGGTGCTCCGCCAGGCGAACTTCGAGGCCATCTACGACACGGCCACCGACGCGGGCGTCGTCCCGCTCGACGCGGTCCTGTTCGACCTCGGTCTCAGCAGCTACCAGCTGGCTGACCCCGGACGCGGATTCAGCTTTGCGGCCGATGCGCCGCCGGACATGAGATTCGATGAAACGAGTGGTGTATCGGCCCTTGAGCTCATCGAGCGCTCCTCGGAGCGAGAGCTCGCCGGAATCCTCGCGACGTTTGGTGAGGAGCGCCGTGCAGGCCGCATCGCGAAGGCGATCTTGGCGGCGAGTGCGGAGGGTCGGCTCGTGACCGCCACGGACCTGGCCAAGGTCGTGGCGGCCGCCGCGCCGGGCCGGCCCGGAGGGGCCGATGCCGGACGGATCCACCCCGCCACCCGCACCTTCCAGGCGCTGCGCATCGCCGTGAACCGCGAGGTGGAGGTGCTTTCGGCCGGCCTGGCCGGCGCCCTCGCGGCCCTGCGCCCCGGCGGCCGGATGGCCGTCATCAGCTACCACAGCCTCGAGGACCGGATCGTCAAGCGGTTCATCGCCCGTGAGAGCCGCGACTGCCTCGAGGATCCACTGCCGCCGGTCTGCACCTGCGGTCATCGCGCGCAGGTGCGCGCGATAACGAAGGGCGTTGTCACCGCGGACCCCGAGGAGGTCCGGCGGAATCGCCGAGCGCGCAGCGCAAAGCTGCGCGTCGCCGAGAAGCTCGCCACCGGCGAGCGGCACTGAGGAGGGTTCGAGTGATGGCCAAGGGACGTTCCCGCCACGTGGCGAGCCGGCGCCGGATGTACTCGGCACGGCAGCGCGATCTTCGCGAGCGGCGCCTGCACGCGGCCCGCGACGACGACCACTGGTTGACGGACCAGGTGGCGGCGATCGAGATCGAGGAGAGCCTCGACTTCGAGGCGCCGGCGACATTCGGCACGTCGGTTCGCCGGCGCGCCACCGCCGCGTAGCACTGCCGCAGCGAGCAAGGAGCACAGGCGCGCATGGCGATCATCGGCGCACGACCGGTCAGCACTCCCTGGTTCATTCCGGGGCGCGGCCGCACGCGCACCCGGACGCGACCCCGACCCGCGCGGCGGGCCTCGCGCAGCCGCGCGCTGCGACGCGTCGAGTCCGGGCTGGACGTGCGTCCGCTGCTGGTCGTGATCGCCGTGGCCGCCGCCCTCGCGCTCTTTTACCTGAGCCAGTCGGCGCACGTGGCGGCGACCGGCTACGAGATCGACTCGCTCCAGAACCGGCTCGCCGAGTCGCGGGCCAGGCAGCAGCAGATCGTGTCGGCCATCGGTGAGGCCCGTTCGCCCTCGTCGATCACCCGCAGGGCGCGCGAGGAGCTGCACCTCGTGCCGCTGGAGCAGAGCGCCGTGACCTACGCCACCGACGGCAGCGAACCGGCCGATTGATCGAGTTCCTGCGGCCGATGGCGGCCGCACCGCACCGGAGATAGCAATGCTCGCCAGGACCGACAGTCGTGCCCGCGCACTGGTCCTCCTCATCGTCGTGGTGGTCGCCGCGTCGGCAATCGGTGCTCGCCTGGTGTGGTGGCAGGTTGCGCAGCAATCCTGGCTGTCGAGCATGGCGATGCACCAGCTGGCCCAGCACGACGACCTTCCGGCCGAGCGTGGCGAGATCACCGACATCAATGGCGAGCTGCTGGCGACGTCGGTGGAGCTGCAGTCCGTGTTCGCCACCCCGCCCACCATCCAGGACTCGGGCATGGCGGCAACGATCCTCGCGTCCGTGCTCGACCGACCAGTCGAGTCGATTCGAACCAAGCTCGAGAGCGACGCCAGCTGGGCCTGGCTCGCGCGACGCGTCACACCCGCGCAGGCCGACCGCATTCGCGACCTCGATCTGCCCGGCATTGGCCTGCTGCCCGAGACGAAGCGCGTCTACCCGGTCCACGGGGTCGCCGAAGGGACGACGATGGCGGCGCAGGTGCTGGGCTTCGTCGACGTCGACGGTGTCGGGCAGTATGGGGTCGAGAGCGGCGAGAACATGCTGCTTGCCGGTTCGCCCGGGCGGATCACCGCGCAGGAGGACGTCGGCGGGCGGCAGATCGCCGACTCGGCCACGCTCCTGACGGAGCCGGTCGACGGTGCGGACCTGCGCCTCACCATCGATGCCGGCGTCCAGCACCTGCTGGAGCAGGTGATCTGGAGCACGTACGAGACGAACAATGCGGTCGGCGCGACCGGCATCATCATGAACGCCGAGACCGGCGGGATCCTGGGAATGGCGAGCTTCCCCTCGTATGACGCGAACCAGTTCGCGACGACCGATGGCGAGCGCTTCACGAACCCGGCGATCTCCCGCCAGTACGAGCCCGGGTCGGTCATGAAGGCGTTCACGATCGCCGCCGCCCTGGACGCCGGTGCGATCACCACCCGCGATACCTTCGAGGATGACAACAACCTTCAGCTGCGCGGCGTCCGCATCCAGAACGCGGACCGCGAGCGGTTCCCGTACGGCCACGGGCCGATCACCGCCGCCGACGTCCTGGCGCTATCGAACAACGTCGGGGCGGCGAAGATCGGCCTCGAGCTCGGCGGGGACGGGCTCCACGACAGCTTCCGGCGCTTCGGGTTCGGCAGCCCAACGGGCATCGAGCTCGCCGGTGAAGAGCCGGGGCTGGTCTGGGAGCCGGAGCAGGCATCGGGCGAGCTCACCACAGCCCAGAACGCGTTCGGGCAGGGGCTGAGCCTGACGGCCGTGCAGCTCGTCGCCGGCTACGCCGCGTTCGCAAACGGCGGGGAGTTGGTCACGCCGCACGTGATCGCCGGCTGGACCGACCCTGACGGCACGTACCACGACGCGGAGCAGCCGCCGGCGGAGCGGATCTTGCGTCCGGAGACTGCGGCCACCATGGTCGACCTCCTGACGAACGCCATCGACGACGGGATTGCCAGCGGTGCACAGATTCCTGGGTATACCGTGGCGGGCAAGACCGGCACGGCCCAGATCGCCGGCCCGGTCGAGGGGCAGACGCCGGACGGGGAGACGGTGACGCGCTGGCGGTACATCTCCGGCTGGGTCGATTCGAGCTTCGTGGGGTTCCTGCCGGCAAGCGACCAGAAGCTCGTCACGCTCATCCTCATCCATCGGCCGTCGCCCTGGGACGAGCGGATGCCGGAGCGTCCCGAGGCCGTCTACGCGCGCCTGATGCCGCAGATCCTCGACTACCTGGCCATCCCGCCGGACCGCCCCATCCAGCCGGTCGCACAGCCGTGACGCTGATAGACTCGCCCCGAGTCCGCAGCGTGGTCTCCGTGCCTCCGACCATCCGCATCGACGATCTGATGACCGCCGTCGGCGGGCGTCTCCAGGCTCCCACCGCGGTCACCGGCGTCGCCGGCGCCAGCGTCGACTCCCGCAGCGTTCTCCCCGGGAATCTCTTCGTTGCCCTTCGCGGCGAGCGTACCGACGGCCATGCCCATGTCGCAGACGCGGTCGCTGCCGGGGCGGCGGCGGTCCTGGTGGATCGGCCCGTCGAGCTGCCGGCCGGCACGGACGCGGCGACGATCCTGGTGGCCGACCCTCTCACCGCCCTTCAGGAGCTCGCCGCCTGGTGGCGGTCGCGGCACGAGGTCCGCGTGGTCGGCGTGACCGGATCCACGGGCAAGACGATCGCCAAGGAGATCACAGCTGACGTGCTGTCGCGGGCGCTCCGGACGCTGCGCAACGAGGGGAACCTCAACTCCGAGTCGGGGCTGCCGATGACTCTGCTGCGCCTGGAGCCGTCGCACGAGGCGGCGGTCCTCGAGATGAGCATGTACACCGTCGGCGAGATCGCGCGGCTCGCTGAGATCGCACAGCCGGAGATCGGAATCGTGCTGGCGGTGCATCCGACCCACCTCGAGCGCGCAGGCAGCATCGAGCGCATCGCCCAGGCCAAGGCCGAGCTGGTGGATGCGTTGCCCGCGGATGGCCTGGCGGTCTTGAACGCCGATGACGAGCGCGTGGCCGCGATGGCCGCCCGAACCTCGGCCGCCGTTCGGACGTTCGGGCTCGGACCTGCCGCGGACGTGCAAGCCACCGACGTGGAGAGCCACGGTCTCGTGGGGACGACCTTCGTGATGCATGCGCCGTGGGGCACGCGTCGGCTGCGGAGTGCGACGCCGGGGCGTCACCTCGTCCCGCACGCCCTCGCGGCCGCGGTCGTGGCCGACTGGCTCGGCGTCCCGCTCGACGAGGTCGGCGCCGCGCTCGAGGCCGGCAGCAGGGCGCCGCACCGCATGGCCATCCTCACGGCCGGATCCGGGGCCACGCTGGTCGATGACACCTACAACGCGTCACCGGTGAGCGTGCGCGGCGCGCTCGGGTTCCTGGCCGAGACTTCCGTGACCCCCGGGCGGCGCCGGATCGCCGTGCTGGGGGACATGCTGGAGCTGGGGCCGGACGAGGAGCTGCTGCACCGGGAGATCGGCGCCGTGGCCGCCAGCGCGGCCCACGCCCTGGTCACGGTAGGGGAGCGCGGCCGCTGGATCGCCGACGGCGCTCGCCGGGGAGGGCTGACTGACGTGATCGAAACGAGCGACGGCGAGGATGCGGCCGAGGTCCTGGACGCACGGTTGGCACCAGGGCCCGGCGACCTGGTGCTCCTCAAGGCGTCACGCGGGATCGGCCTCGACCGTACCGTGGAACGGCTAGCGGCGGATCCGACATGACGCTCGTGCAGGTGGTCGTCGCGCTTCTGCTGTCCTTCACCGGCATGGTCCTGCTGGGACCCATCTACATCAGCCTTCTCCAGCGCCTCGGAATCGGCAAGCAGATCCGGGCGGAGGGGCCGCAGGCCCACTTCGTCAAGGCCGGCACGCCGACGATGGGCGGCATCCTCATGGTCGCCGTGGTGCTCTTCCTCGCCATGGCGCTCCGGATCGAGGACGCGGCAACGCTCACGCCGGCGCTGACGCTCATGGGCGTCGGCATTCTCGGCGCGGTCGACGACTACGTGAACGTCCGGACCGGCATCGGCATGCGCGGCCGGTGGAAGCTCGTGTGGCAGACGGTCGTGGCGCTGCTCGCGGGCTACTACATCCAGCGCCACTTCGACATCACGGGGATCAACATCCCCTTCGTCGGGGAGCTCGTGATCGGCCCGGTGCTCTTCGTCGCCTTCGTCGCCTTCGTCATCGTCGGCACCAGCAACGCGGTCAACCTCACCGATGGCCTCGACGGCCTCGCGGGTGGCGTCCTCATCTTCAGCTTCGTCGCCTACCTGCTCATCAGCCTGGTCGAGGTACCCGGCGTCAAGATCGAGCAGCCGCAGCTCGCCGTCTTCTGCGCCCTCGTCATCGGTGCGCTCATGGGGTTTCTGTGGTTCAACGTGCATCCGGCGCAGATCTTCATGGGCGACTCGGGCGCGCTGAGCCTGGGAGCCACTCTGGCGGTGGTCGCGACGGTCAACGGCCAGCTTCCCCTGCTTGCCATCGTCGGCGTCGTCTTCTTCGCGGTGATCATGAGCGTGGTGCTCCAGGTGGCGAGCTTCCGGCTCTTCGGCCGGCGCATCTTCAGGATCGCGCCGCTGCATCACCACTTCGAGCTCGTGGGCTGGGCCGAGGAGAAGATCACCCTGCGGTTCTGGATCGTCGCCGCGCTCGCCGGCCTGCTCGGCGTCAGCATCTTCCTGTCGAGCGTGGCGGGCCTGTAGGTGGACCGATGATGACCGCCTCCTCGGCGCCGATTCGATCAGTGGGCGACCTGCGCGGCCGGCGAGCCGTGGTGCTCGGGCTGGCCCGCTCGGGCGTGGCCGCCGCGCGCTTCCTCTCGGATTCCGGAGCCGTGGTCGCGGCCTACGACCGGCGCCCCGCGGGCGAGCTCGCCGACGCGGTGACGTCCCTCGGCGGTCGCCCGGTGCGGCTGGCCCTCGGCATCGACGAAACCTCCGCGGCGGCCCTGCTGGCGCACGCTGACCTCCTGGTCACCAGCCCGTCGGTGTCGGCGCGCTTCCCCACCACCGACCCGTGGCTGCGCGAGGCGCTCGAAGCGGCGGAGGCGCGCGGGGCCACGGTCGTGAGCGAGGTCGATCTGTTCCTGCGGATCACCCGTGCCCGGATCCTGGGGGTGACCGGCACCAAGGGCAAGACCACCACGTCGTCGCTCGTCGCGGCCATGCTGGAGGCCGGGGCAGTTCCGTCAGTGCTGGGCGGGAACATCGGCGTCCCGCTGGTCGAGCGGGCCGCCTCGCTGGGTCCGGACAGCTGGGCGGTTCTCGAGCTGTCGGAGCTCCAGTTGCCGACCATCAGCCGCGGCGCCGACGTCGCGCTGTACACCAACATCGGCGAGGACCATCTCGACCGGCACGGGAGCGTCGGGGCCTACCGCGCGGTGAAGGCCAGGCTCGCCGAACTGTCGGTTGCCACCGGTCGGGCCGTGCTGAACCACGACGATGCGGGCTGCCGTGATCTGGGTGACCGCCTGCCGCCGGCGAGCGTCGCGTGGTACGGGCACGAGCGGCCGGGCCGCGGGCCGGTCGAGGCATGGATCGCTGACGGGTGGGTCACCGTGGCGGGGGAGCGGCTCATCGCGGACCGCGACGTGCCGCTCCCCGGCCGCCACATGCGCTCGAACGTGCTCGGTGCCGCGCTTGCCGCTCATCTCGTTGGCGTCGATGCCGCTGCCGTGGGTACGGCGATCCGCCGCTTCCCGGGGGTTCGCCACCGCCTGGAGCTGATCGCCGAGCGCGGCGGTGTCCGGTGGGTGAACGACTCGCAGGCCACCATCCCGGCTGCGGCAATGGCGGCGCTCGAGGCGTTCGACGCACCGATCGTGCTGCTCACCGGCGGGAAGGACAAGGGCGTGCCGTATGACGACTACGTGGAGGCCATCGCCGCCCGGGTTCGCTCTGTCGTCCTCATCGGGGAGACTGCCGACGAGCTGGAGCGGGGCATCGCCGGTCGCGTGCCGGTACAGCGCGCCGAATCCATGGAGGCCGCCGTGGCCGTCGCGGCCGAGGCGGCCCGGGCCGGTGACGTCGTCCTGATGGCCCCGGCGGCGGCAAGCTTCGACATGTTCGCGGACTACGCGGCCCGGGGCGACGCCTTCCGGGACGCGGTGCTGCGGCTGGGGGTCACCTCGTGAGCGCGGTGGCCTCCGGCGCCACCCAGGTCGCGGCGGCGGCGCGGCGCAGCACTGCGCGGGGCGGCGTGCGTCGTGAGCGGCACGAGCCGGCGTACGCGCTGCTGCTCGCCGTGATGGCGCTCACCGCCATCGGCATCGTCATGGTCTACTCGTCGTCCAGCGTTCGCTCCTACTTCAGCAGCGCGGATCCGGCCGCCCAGGGCCTCGAGCAGCTGGTGTGGGCAGCGATCGGCATCGTCGGCTTGATCGTCGCCATGCGGCTCGACTTCCGTCACCTCCGCTACCTGGCGATCCCGTTCTTCGTCATCACGCTGGCCCTGCTCGTGGCCGTGCTCATCCCGGGCATCGGATCGGAGATCAACGGCTCGCGGCGATGGATCGTGATCCCCGGTGTGGGGTCGCTGCAGCCGGCTGAGTTCGCGAAGCTCGCGGTCGTGCTGTACCTGGCGCACTGGCTCGATCGTCGTGGCACGGAGGCAAGGTCGTTCTGGAACGGCCTCATTCCCTTCGGGCTGCTCGTGGCGCCCGGGTTCTTCCTCATCGCCATGGAGCCGGACCTCGGCACGTCCGGCGTCTACGTCATCGTGGCGGTCAGCATCTTCTTCATGGCCGGCGCCAACCTGCTGTACCTGACGGCCATCGGCGGGGCCGTCCTCGGCATCACATGGCTGATGGTGAGCAGCACCAGCTACCAGCTCGAGCGCGTGCAGACGTTCCTCGACCCGTTCCGCGACCCGTTGGGAGCCGGCTACAACACGGTGCAGGCGCTGATGGCGCTGGCGCTGGGCGGGATCACGGGCCTGGGCCTGGGTGAGAGCCGCATGAAGTTCCTCTACCTTCCGGCGCCGTCGACCGACTTCATCTTCGCCATCATCGGCGAGGAGTGGGGCCTCGTCGGCACGCTGACGGTGGTGGCCCTCTTCGTCGTGATCGCGTACCAGGGCTACCGCATCGCGATCACTGCCCCAGACACGTTCTCCGGGCTGGTGGCGTGCGGCATCACCACATGGCTCGTCGTCCAGGCGTGCATCAACATGGCGGTCGTCAGCGCGCTGATGCCGGTGACCGGCATCCCGCTCCCGTTCATCAGCGCCGGCGGTTCGGCGCTGACCATCAACCTGGCGGCGGTCGGCATCCTGCTGTCGATCAGCCGCGAGACCACGCAACAAGGATCCCTGCGCGATGCGGTGTTCGGTGTCGGGCGGCGGGACAGGCGGGCACATCTACCCCGCGCTGGCCGTCGCACGAGCCCTGCGCGACGTCCGTCCCGACGTTGAGCTGGACTACATCGGCGGCGTCCGCGGCTTCGAGCGCAGGCTCGTGGCCAGCCACCCGATGCGCGCCGAGCTGCCGTACCACGAGCTCGTCGTCCGCTCGCTGCGTTCGTCCGGCGTGTCCGTCCACACCGTCCTGGACCCGGCCCGCCTCGCCGCCTCGGTCCCGCAGGCGTGGTGGCTGCTGGGCAGGCTGCAGCCCGCGGCGCTGTTCACGACCGGCGGCTACCTCGCCATGCCCCTCGTGCTGGCCGCCAGGGCGCGCGGCGTCCCGACCCTGGTGTGGGAGGGCAACGTCCAGCCCGGCCGCGCGACCCGGGCCATCGGCCGGTTCGCCACCCGCGTCGCGGTGAGCTTCCCCCCGACCCTGGACGCGTTTCCCGGCAACAGCTTCGTTTCAGGGACGCCGATCCGCTCGTTCGCCGGCATCGACCGCGCCTCGGCGCGCCGGGCGCTCGGCGTCGACCCCTCGGAGCGCCTCATGCTCGTCTTCGGTGGCTCCCAGGCCGTGGTGCGCCTGAACGCGGCCGTCGCGGACGCACTTCCGAGCCTGCTGCCCGACTGGCACGTCCTCCACCTGCCCGGCGAGGCCGGGATGGCCGAGGCGGGCGCCGCACGGCAGCGCCTCCCGGCGGCACTGCGCCCGCGCTACTCTGCGGAGCCCTTCCTGACCGATCGGATGGCCGACGCCCTCGTGGCCGCCGACCTCGTGATCGGCCGTGCCGGCTCGTCGACCTGCGCCGAGCTGGCGGCCGTGGGTGCCCCCTCCATCCTGGTCCCGTATCCGTTCGCGGGCGCCCACCAGCGCTACAACGCGGACTACCTCGCGGCCGAGGGGGCCGCCGTCGTGGTGCCGGACGAGGAGCTCACCGCCGACCGGCTGGTCGCCGAGGCGACGGCGCTGCTCGCCGACGACCGGAGGGAGGCCATGTCGGCGGCCGCCCGGCGGCTGGGCAGGCCCGATGCCGCCCGCACGCTCGCAGAGGAGCTCCTGACCTTGACCGCCGGACGGGCGGGATGAGCGCTGCGACGGTGGGCCGTTCACCCGTTGAGCGTCTCGCGGCTCTGGACGAGCTGGCCGCGCGGCGGGGAATCGAGCTGGAGCGCGACGTGCCGCTCGCGCCGCTGACCACTCTGCGTGTCGGGGGCCCAGCCGAGCGCCTCACCGTCGTCGAGACGGTGGACGGGCTGGTGGCGGCCCTGGAGCTGGCGCGTGAGGCCCGCGTGCCGGCCGGGGTCCTCGGCAAGGGGAGTGACCTTGTCGTCCACGACGACGGCATCGCGGGGCTCGTGATCCGCAACCGGGCCGATGGGATACAGCTCGACGGCACGTCGGTGCGCGCGGAGTCGGGTGCCTCGATGGCCGCGCTCGTCAAGCGCTGCACGGCGGATGGCCTGGGCGGCATCGAGTTCGGCATCAGCATTCCCGGCACGCTCGGCGGCGCGGTGTGGGCGAACGCCGGCGCCCACGAGGGCGAGATGAAGGACGTCGTGACGCGGGTGACGGCGTGGTCCGCCGTCGATGGCGCCGTCACCGAGATGACGGCTGAGGAGTGCCGGTTCGCCTACCGGCACTCCGTCTTCAAGGATGCGCCCATGGTGGTGCTCGGCGCCGAGCTGCGGCTCGACCGCGGCGACTCCACCGCCATCGCCGAGCGCGTGCGTGCCAACCAGGCCCGCCGGAAGGCGACGCAGCCGCTCGCCGACCAGAACGCCGGCAGCGTGTTCCGCAACCCACCGGGCGACCACGCCGGACGCCTGATCGATGCGGCCGGCCTGAAGGGCTTTCGCACCGGCTCCGCGTCGGTGAGCACGCTGCACGCGAACTTCATCGTCGTGGACCGCGGGGGCGCGGCCGCCGACGTGCGCGCGGTCGGCGATCACGTGCGCACGGTGGTCGCCGAGCGGTTCGGCGTCGATCTGCGCTACGAGATCGAGTTCGTCGGCGCGTGGCCACGGCCGGACCGCATGGCGCCCGGCGAGCTCGCCTCGGTCGGCCGGCCATGACGGAGCGCATGCGGGTCGGCATCTTCGCCGGCGGCCGATCGGCGGAGCACGAGGTGAGCATCGCGTCGGCGGAGGCCGTGCTGCGCGCGATCGACCGGGAGCGGTACGAGCCGTACCTCGTCTACATCGATCGGGCGGGGCGGTGGCTGCTCCCCGCTGACCCGGCACCGACCCTGGGCCATGACGAGCGGCTGGCTTCCCTGCTCGGGGTCGACACGCCGGCCACCGAGGTGCAGAAGCTGCGGTCTCACGAGGTGCAGATGCCCCCTGCCACCCTCGAGGGACGTGCGCTCTCCGCGCGGGCAGCGGTCCGTGCGCTCGCCGACGTGATCGACGTCGCCTTCCTCGTGGTGCACGGGCCATACGGGGAGGACGGCACGCTGCAGGGCTTCCTGGAGCTGGCCGACATCCCATACGTGGGCCCAGGCGTCCTCGCCAGCGCCGTGGCGATGGACAAGGTCGTCTTCAAGGACCTGATGCGGGGTCACGCACTGCCGGTCGTGGACTATGCCTGGTTCCGTCGGCGCTCGTGGGACCGGGAGCCGGAGCACGTGGTGCGCGAGGTCGCCGAGCTCATCGGCGAGCGATGCGTCGTGAAGCCGGCACGCCTGGGGAGCAGCGTCGGCATGTCGCTCGTCCACGAGCTCGACGCGCTCCCTGCTGCCCTTGACGAGGCATTCCGGTACGACTCCAAGGTTATCGTGGAGGCCTACGTCGAGCACGCCCGCGAGCTGGAGTGCGGCATTCTGGGGAACGAGGACCCCATGGTGTTCGAGCCTGGCGAGGTCCGCTCGACCCACGAGTTCTACGACTACGAGGCAAAATACGTCGCCGGCCTCGCCGCCGTGGAGCCGAGGGCCGACGTCGACGTGGACCTCGCGGCCCAACTCAAGGAGCTGGCGCTGGCGGCGTACCGGGCGGTGGATGCGGCCGGGATGGCGCGCGTCGACTTCCTGGTGACGGCGGACGCGACCTACATCAGCGAGATGAACACCCTGCCCGGCTTCACGGCGACCAGCATGTATCCGAAGCAGGCGGAGCTGGCGGGTCTTCCGTTCACCGAGCTCATCGCCCGGCTCATCGAGCTGGCGCTCCAGCGGGACCGATGAAGC
>JASLBU010000058.1 GCA_030146365.1 Candidatus Limnocylindria bacterium
AGGTGCAGGAGGAGCTGCAGGCGCGCATCCCAGAGGGCGGAGTCCCAGCCGGCATAGCCGAACACGGTGAGCGCCGCAGCCAGCGAGACGATCTCGGCTGCCGACCGCGCCCGCAGCCAGGCGCCGATGGTTGTGTGGCTCATGCCCGGTCGAGGAGCTCCAGCGCGTGCTCCAGCTTCGTGCGCGGCTCGCGGCTCAGGCCGGGAATCGCCTCCAGCGCGGTGGTGATCCCGGCCACCGGCGCCTCGTCACCTCCGGCGGCGAGCTCGAGCTCGACCGCGTGCAGCCGGCCCAGTGTCCGCCCGCCGTGGATGACGTCGACCACGTCCAGGCTGAGCAGGCCGATCTCCCGGCCGTCGCGGAGTCGAACCGACCGCTCGGTCCGCGACTGGGCCAGCCGGAATCGCTCAATCAGCGGCCGGCCACCGGACAGCGCCTCGAGCCGGGCGCGCGCCGCGCTGGGCGGCCAGTGGGCCGGGTCGACGGTGTCCGTGGCCGGTCCCTCGACCTCCGGTCGGCGATGGAGCCCGTCCGCAGGGACCTCGGAGGCGGCCGGCCCCTTCAGCGATACCCGGACCGCCCCCTCTCGGCTCCGGAGCCGGCACGCCCACCGCGCAGCCGACAGGCGGAGGTCCTCCGTGTCGAGGTAGACGTCCACCTCGTCCACGGTCCGGGCCGGACCGAGCACCGCGTCGGCGAGGCGCTCGACCGCCGCGAGGCGGGTCAGTGGTCCGGGTCCGTCGGCGGTGAGCTTTGCCTCGACCTCAGTCGCCATACCGTGCCGCCGCCCGCCGGATCGCGTCCGCCACGGAGCCACGCAGCGAGTCGGGCTCCAGCACCTCGACCCCGTCGCCCCAGGACAGGATCCACGGCTGGATCTCGACGGTGCCATTCACGGTGACGGCAAGCTCCAGGCCGCCATCCGGGAGATCGGCCAGCTCCTGCGACCGGTGCCACACCGCCTCCCGAAGCCGGTGCGCGATCGCGGCGTCGAACCGCAGGCGGATGCGCACGGGCGGCGTCCCATCGGGCGACCAGATGCCCCACGAGCTCGCGAGCCACCGATCCGGATCGAACGTGTCGGGGATCTCGTAGCGGTCGGAGGTAAGGGTCGCCGAGCGGATGCGCTCGACCTTGTACGTCCGCATCGCGTCCGCGAGCTCGTCGTGCCCGATGAGGTAGACGCTGCGCAGAGCCGCGTCCGGCTCGAGGAAGTACGGGTGAACCCGGGTCCGCTTCCGCGCACCGGTGCCGGGGTCGTAGTCGATCTCGACGACGCGCCCCTCGGCCCAGCCCCTCGCGACCGCGGAGAACGAACGGCTGAACGGCTCGTTGCGATCGTGCTCGCCGATCCTCAGCATCGTGGCGGCCACGTGCCGGGCGATCGGCTGTGGCAGCGCATCGGCCAGCTTCGTGAACGCGCTCACGACAGCCGCGTCGTACTGGTCGGACCAGCGGGCGATGAGACGCGACGCGAGGAACAGGACGATCGCCTCCGGGACCGACAGCCGCAGCGGAGGCAGGAAGAACTTGCGGTCGATGCCGTATCGGCCCCGACCGGCCTGGAACACCGGGACGCCCAGCTCCTCATCCAGGGCATTGATGTCGCGGTACACCGTCCGCGTCGTCATGCCCGTCAGCTTCGCGATCTCGGTGACGGCCACGCCCTGCTCACCGCTGCCGCGGGAGTAGAGGATCGACACGACGCTGAGCAGCCGGGCCAGGCGGTCCCGCTTGCGGCCGACGCGGTCCGCGGCTCCCTCGTCCCAGCCGGACCAGTCGTCGGGCCCGGTCACGGCATCGGGCCGGTGGCCACGGGCCGCTCGGGATCGGACGACCAGTCGCTCCACGACCCTTCGTACAGCCGCCCGCCGCCCAGCCCCGCCAGCTCGAGGGCGAGCAGGTCGTGCGTCGCGGTGATGCCGGAGCCGCAGGAGGCGATGACCGGGCGGGCTCCGGCCCCCAGGGCCGAGTAGCGCTCTCGCAGCTGCTCGGGCGGCAGGAACCGGCCCTCGCCGTCGAGGTTGTCCCCCCACGGCGCGCTGTGGGCGCCGGGGATGTGACCCGCCCGCGGGTCGACCGGCTCCGCCTCGCCGCGGTAGCGCTCGGGCGCCCGGGCATCGAGCAGGACGACCTCCGGGCTGCGACCCGCGACGGCGTTTGCGTCCACCACGTCGTCGCGTGGCTCAGCGGGCGTCCAGTGCGCCGCGCGGTGACCCGCCGGTTCGGTGGTGATCGGCAGGCCGGCGCCCACCCAGGCGTCGATGCCCCCATCCAGCACGGCCGCGCGGCCGTCGTGGCCGAAATGCCCGAAGAGCCACCACAGCCGTGCCGCCACGCTGCCACCGGCGTCGTCGTAGGCGACCACGAGGTGCTCGTCGCCGACGCCCGCCGCGCCGAGCACGCCGCCCAGCTTCTCGGCGGCCGGCAGCGGGTGACGGCCCGGGCCCTCACCGGGCGACGAGAGGTCTCGGTCGAGGTCGAGGAAGATCGCGCCGGGCAGATGCCCCTCCTCGTACCGCTCGCGGCCCGATCTCCCGGTCAGCGACCAGCGCACGTCGGCGACGCGCAGCGCCGGGTCGTCGATGTGGTCGCCCAGCCAGCCCACGCTGACGATTGGTCCCGACAGGCTCAGCATCGGCTCATGGTACCGCCAGACCGTGCGCGCTCAGCCGCCCTCACTCTGGATTGGCGTCTCCTCGGCAGCAGGCTCACCACTCGGATCAGGCGGGGCGCTCGCGTCGGCCGTGGCGCTGGCGACCGGCGTCGGCGATGGCGCCGGCTCGCCGGGAAGCTGCTCGATGATCGCCCGGTTGACGGCGTCGTCCACGCCGATGAGCAGGAACACGTACTCGCCGCTCGACCACGTGTAGACCATCGTGCCGGCGGCGGTCGCGTTGTCCTCCGGCCTGGCCCAGACCTGATGGCCCCCGGCCTCACCCAGCTCCCACGGCTCGCTATCCAGCCCCGCGATCCCGACGTAGCGGCCGGCCGTGGCGAGGTGCGGCTCGAGGTCCTCCGTGGCGACCTCCTCCCCGTCGACGCGCACGGCATACAGCGTCGCCCGCGGCTGCTCGACGTAGGCCAGGACGAGCGAGGCGAACCGGTCGCCGATCTCGCCGTACGCGGTACCCACGTCGCCCGGCGTGAGCGCGAACTCGTCGAACGGCGCGACGATCACCGCGGCCCCGGCTGCCTCAGTGGGGATCAGCCCGGCCAGCTCCGCATCGGGCTCGTTCGTGAAGCGCGGGGTCGGCGCGGGCGTCGGTGTCGGCTCGGGCGTCGGGACGGAGGTGGCCGAAGGAGCGACGCTCGGGACGGGGCTGGCGGTCGCCGTGGGTGCCGGGTCGGTCGAGCTGCAGGCAGCGAGGACGGTCGTGCTGGCCAGGAGGACCGCCATGCGCAGCACGGGGCGCCGCAAGGCAGCGCGAGGAGTCGTCATCGGCGGCGGATGATACCTCAGGCCGCGCCCCGAGCCTCCTCGGCGGCGTCGTTCTGGCGCCTTCGACGTCCCGGGTCTCGGCGCTCGTTCACCGCCCGGGACAGGGCGGTCAGCACATCGGCGCGGAAGGTGGCCGGGTGCTCGCGCAACGACGCGAGTGCCTCGCGCCGGCCCCCGCGGCGCGAGGCCGCCCCCGTGGTCAGCTCGTCGTAGCCGTTCGCCGCCGCCACGATGTGCGCACCCACCCGGCCGGCGGCGCGTGCTGCCCGTCGGCGCCGGCGGGCGCCGTCGGTCACCAGCTTGCGCGCGCCGATGACGAGTGCCGCGACGTTGCGCAGTGACGGCACGGCGGCGAGCTCGGCGACACGGCGATCATCGAGGCCGTGGAGCCGCGCCGCCAGCTCCAGGGCGTGGCGAGCCTCCTCGTCGATCCCGAGCTCGGCCGCAATGGCGACGGCGAGCCGCGCGACCCGGTCCACGTGGCCTCGCTGGCCGCCGCGCCCGTCGATCGAGCGGGTGATGGTGAGCACGGCGTCGCGAACGCCCGCGTGGGCGTCGACGGGCAGGCCGAGGTGCTCGGCGCGCTCGACGATCTGGTCCACGCCGACCTCCTCGTCGCTTTCACGGACGGCGAGCGCCGCGAGGTGCTCCAGCTGGCCCCGCAGCTGGCCCACGTCGGTGGGCAGCTGATCGCTGCGCACCACGCGGTCCTCCCCGGCTCGCTTGCCGAAGAAGAGGGCGGTGTCCGCCGCGGAGATGAGCCCGGCGCGGTCGGTCGCGTCGTCCGGGAGCCCCGCGACGCCGATGGTGATCGTGACGGGGGTGGGGTCGGACGTCGTCAGCCGCGCCACCGCCCGGCGGACGCGGTCGGCCATGCGGGCCGATTCGGCGACGCCGGCGCCCGGCAGGATGAGCGCGAACTCGTCGCCGCCGTAGCGGAAGACGCGGTCCTCGGACCGCGCGGCGCCGTAGATGGTGGTGGCGATGCGATGGAGCAGCTCGTCACCGGCCGGGTGCCCGTGCCGGTCGTTGTAGGCCTTGAAGCTGTCGAGGTCCATCATCAGCAGGCTGAGCCGCCGGGCGGCTCGCCGGCGCGCTCTCGCTGCCGTATCGATCAAGTCGCCGAGCGCGCGCTGGAAGGCACCGTGGTTCCCGAGCCCGGTCAGGGCATCGGTGTCGGCCCGCTGGCTCATGGCGTGGTGCGCGTCGGCGTTGCGGAGGGCGATCGACGCCTGCGCCGCGAACAGCTGGACCAGCTCGAAGTCGCTCGTGCTGAAGTACACCTCCGCCCCTCCCACCCGGGAGACGTTGAGTGCGCCGAGGACGTCGCCGTCGGCGACCAGCGGCACGACGACGATCGCCTCCGGGTCCGGCGGGGTGCCGGGGATCTGGAGGGCACGCGGATCGGAGAGCGCGTCGTTGGCCAGGATCGGCTGCGCGTGCTGCACGGCCCAGCCCATCAGCCCGCGTCCGAACGGGATCTCGTAGCGGCCGACCTCCTCGGCGTGGCGCTCCCGAGTAAGGACGGGAACCATGACCTGCCGCAGCGCATCGGTCCGGTAGATCGACAGGTTGTCGTAGGCCACGACATCGCGGAGCCCGTCCGCGATCGTCTCCAGCACGCCGCCACGGTCCAGCGTGGCGAGCAGACGCTCGCTGATGTCGAGCAGGCGGCGCTGCGAGTCGGCTCGCCGGGAGAGCTCCGCAGACTGCGCCGCCAGCTGCTCATAGGTGGTCGCGTTCGCCATCGCCTGCGCGGCGTAGCCGGCGAAGATCACCATCGTCTGCAGATCGTCATCCGTGAAGCGGTTGAAGCCCAGCTGGCTCAGGACGATGATGCCGAGCGCCGCTCCCTCGTAAAGCATCGGAACCAACAGCATCGACTCCGGCACGTCATCGGTGCCCTGGATCGTCTTGCCGCGCTCGTCCTCGAGCGCGTCATTGATGAGCAGCGGCTTGCCGTGCTCCGCCACCCACCCGGTGAATCCCTCGCCGATCGCGACACGGAGGAGCGACGCCGGGTCCTCCGCGGTGCTGTCGAGCATCTCGCGCGTGAAGGCGATCGGCTCGCACATGCCGGTCTCGCGATCCACCCGGTAGATGCGAATGTCGTGGTAGTGCGCCAGCGTGCGTGCCTCCGCCACGATCGCCTCGCCGATGGACCTCACGTCCGTCAGCCGGTTCAGGCGTGCGGACAGGTCCTGGATGGACCGCATTCGCGCCGCCTGGACGGCGACCGACTTGTAGAGCCTCGCGTTCTGCATCGCGATGGCCGCCTGATCCGCGAACGCCTGGACCAGCAGCAGGTCGGCGGGCGACCAGATCCGATCGGTGTCGTCGTACAGGCCCAGCACGCCGATCGTCGTCCCGCGGCTGAACAGCGGCACGACGCACACCGTCCGGATGCCCTCCTCCGCGTAGGCGGTGCGCATGGCGCCGATGCTCTCGTCCTCGTGGGCGTTCCGGCTCCATTGCGGGGTGCTCGCGCGCATCGCGCGTACCGCGATCGTCGGCGTTTCCGGGGTCAGCGCCGCGCTGCGCGCGAGGAAGCGGTCGCTGAGCCCCCGAGTCGCCAACGCCTCCGGGTGCGGCATGTTGTCGAACAGCCAGATGCCGGCCCGGTCGGCGCCGAACAGGGTTCGCGTCCGCTCGACGATGTCCTCCACCACGCGGGCCGGATCGAGCTCGCCGCTCAGCTCCCTGCCGACCGAGCTCAGGACCCTGGCCCGACGGAGCTCACGACGGGCGTGGCCGAGGATCCTGGCGCCGGCCAGCGCAGTCGCGGCAACGGTCACGAGGGAGGTCGACAGCTGCTCGCCCAGCGCGTCGGCGGTCGGCGCGTCCATGATCAGCAGGCCGACGGGACCGCGTCGCGTCGCCAGCAGCACTTCCACGTCGCCCGCGCGATGGACGTCGTCGGCCGGCATCTCCCGCGTGGCAGGCAGGATGCCGCCGAAGCCGGCATGCGCGGCGAGCCGCAGGCGGCTGTCGGTCGCCACGTAGACGGCGGCACGGGAGGCGCTCAGCTCCGTGCGGATGGCGCCCACGATCGTCCTCGCCACCGAGCCGACCGTGGGCGTCGCCGCCATGCCGGCCGCGATGCGGGCGAACAGCGCCACGCCCGCGGAGCCCTCCGTCTGCAGACCGATGTTGCTGCTGGAGCCATCCTCGACGAGGATGCGGTCGACGTCGGCGCGCCGGAACCGACGATCACCGCGGGCGTTGATGCGGTAGGCGGGCAGACGGCCCTGGTCGGTCCACGCCCGGATCGTGTTCGGGTGGACGCCGAGCCGTGCGGCGGCCTCGGCCACGCTGAGCAGGGCGTCGTTCTCGGTTGCCGGCATCGCTCATTCCTGTCGAGGGCCAGCGCGCCACCGGTCGCGATGGAGCTTCTGGTAGGTCCCGTGCACCGGATGCTAGAAACGGCAGGTCCGCGGCGCGATGCCTCGATGGTCCCATCGGCCCCGTACCGGTGCCGATGGCCGGTGGCTCAGGTCAGCAGGGCGGCCGCAAGGGCGCCGACGCCACCCACCGCCACGAGCACGACCGCCCCGCCCACCCCGATCAGGGCGAGGGCAGTCACGCGCCGGTGGCGCCCGCCCAGCAATCGCATCGCGTCCTCCAGGCCCAGGTTGCTGATGAGGTAGCCGCCCTCCGGCGGCGCCAGCTCGGTCCGCCCGTCCGCCGTGCGCACGGGTCGGGCGAGGACCAGCAGCCGATCGGTGACGTTGAGGCTGCGCGTGAGCGCCCGCGCCTCCGTCGCCGGCCCGTGGCGATCGACCAGGGCCCGGACGGTGGAGGCGTGCGGCTCCTCGAGCGTCGACGGGTGCCCGCGCCAGACCTGCGGGATGGCGATGAGCGGCTCGGCGGCGTGCGACGGATCGAGCGGAACGGAGCCGTCGTGGTCCCAGAGGTCGAACGAGCGCGTCTCGCGGATCCGCTCCACGGTCCGCCAGGCGCGGCCGATGCGAACCTCCACGTCGCGGTGAAAGGCGACGAGGCGCTCCCCATCCCCGGCCTCCAGCGGGTCGCGGCACCGGATCCGGCCGATGACGCGGACCGGCCGAGGCGGTGGATCGGCCTCACCCAGCATCCCGACACGGCGCTCGGGCGGACCTGCCAGTCGCCGCGCCCGTGTCGGGCTGGCCCCCGTGGAGCGCAGCGCCAGGATGGACGCAACGCCCAGGACCACGCCAAACGCGGCGAGCGCGGCGAACGTCAGCGCGAGCGGCATGTCGGTGGAACGGAGCAGGCCGCCTTCAGCGGCTCGGCCGCTCCGCCACGTCCGCGACCCGGCCGCCGCTCGCGCGGACGAGATCCTCGGGGCTGATGGCGAAGACGGCATCAGGGAGCCCCGCCGCAGCCCACACCGCCTCGTGTCGGAGCAGGTCGCGGTCCACGAGCAGCGTGGCGGGGCTTGCGTGGCCGAAGGGCGGCACGCCGCCGATGGCGAACCCGGTCGCGTTCCGCGCCTCGTCGCCGGTGGCGCGACGCACCTGCGCGGCCCCGAGCTCGCCCGCCAGCCGCTCGACGTCCACGCGGTTCGAGCCGGACACGAGCGCGACAACCGGCGAGCCGTCGGCCACGAAGACGAGCGACTTCACGATCTGGGCGACCTCGCAGCCGATTGCCCTGGCGGCATCCTCCGCCGTGCGCGTGCCTTCGGGGAAGCGCCGGACGTCGATGTCGAGGCCCGCGGCGAGCGCGGCATCGGCCACGCGGGTGACGTTCGGGTGCATCGGCCGATCCTAGCCCCACCGCGATGCCCGTGTTAGGCTGGGAACTCGATCCACGAGACGACAGGGGAGCGCGACAGCGCTGAGAGTGCGGACGGACGCCGTCCGCAGACCCTCGAACCTGATCCGGGTCATGCCGGCGAAGGAAGTCGATGGCACCGCGTGCGGTGCCTGCCGCACCGCCCAACTGTGCTGCCCTGCCGTCTCACCGCCCACGACAGGAGGCTGCAGCGCGCTCAGGTGACGACCGTGATCGTGGCATCCGGATCGCTGGACCCGCTGGATGAGCGCTGGCTCGACGGCGCCGCCCTCCTGGTGGCCGCCGATGGCGGCGCCGTGACGCTCGATGGCCTCGGCGTTCGGCCGGACCGTCTCGTGGGCGACCTCGACTCCACACCGCCGGAGCTGGTCGTCGCCCTGGAGCGATCCGGCACGGTCGTCGATCGCCATGCCGCGGACAAGGAGGCCTCCGACCTCGAGCTTGCCCTCGGCTGGGCGCTTGCCGCCTCTCACCGGCCGGCCGAAGAGGACATCGTCCTGCTCGGGGCGACCGGTGGCCCGCGCCTGGACCACCAGCTGGCGAACCTGCTGCTGCTCGCCGACCCGGCCCTGGCGGGCCGCCCCGTGCGGCTGGCCCACGGGCCGTCCACTGCCCGCGCCCTGCGTGGCGGCGAGCGCCTCGTGGTCGGCGGCATGCCGGGAGATCTCGTCAGCCTGCTTCCGCTCGGGGGCGACGCCGTCGGCGTCTCGACGAGCGGCCTTCGATGGCGCCTCGACGACGCGACGCTCGCCCTGGGAGCGTCCCGCGGGCTCAGCAATGAGATCGTCGCCGCTTCCGCGTCGGTCACCCTTCGCGACGGCCTTCTGCTCGTCGTCGAGACATCGCAGCAAGGAGCCTCTGCACCATGACCACCACCGCCCACCCCGAGACGTCGTGGCGGATCGTCGACATCGTCGTCGCGGCAGTCGTCGCAGTGGCGTTCGGCGTCGTCTTCCAGGCGTGGAACGTCCTGTGGGAGACAGCCACCTTCGTCGCGCCGCCGATCCGCGGCGCGATCTATGGGGTGTGGATGATCCCCGCCGTCCTCGTCCCGCTCATCGTCCGCCGGCCGGGCGCCGCACTCTTCGGCGAGACCGTGGCCGCCGCTGCCTCCATGCTGTTCGGAGCACAGTGGGGTCTCCTCACGGTGGTGTATGGCCTCGTCCAGGGGGCTGCCGCCGAGCTCGCCTTCGCCTTCGGCCTCTATCGGCGCTGGACGCTGCCGGTCGCGATGGGCGCCGGCGCGGCCGCCGGGCTCGCGGGCGCGCTCCTCGACCTCGCCTTCTTCTACGCCGACTGGGCTGCCGACTGGCAGCTGCTGTACGTGGCGCTGGTCACGGTGAGCGCCTCGCTCATCGCCGGCCTCGGGTCGTGGCTCCTGCTGCGTGCCCTGGTGGCCACCGGCGTCCTCTCCGCCTTCGAGGCCGGGCGGGACCAGCGAGAAGTCTGAGCGGAGCGCGCGGCGACAATGCCGCCATGACGGTGGCGACGCGACCCGCGCGGATCGAGGCTCGCGGCTGGGGCGTTCGTCACGCCGGGCGCCGGGAGTGGGCGCTCCGGGGGCTCGACCTCGTGATCGAGCCGGGAGAGCGGGTGCTGCTGCTGGGACCGTCGGGGGCCGGCAAGTCAACCCTGCTGACCGGAGCCGCCGGCCTCATCGACCCGAGGAGTGGTGCCCAGACCGAGGGCGCGCTGCTCGTCGATGGCCGGGATGCCCGCGCGGCCCGCGATCGGTCCGGGCTGGTGTTCCAGGACCCGGAGGCGCAGCTCATCATGGGCCGGGCCGGTGACGACGTGGCCTTCGGCCTCGAGAACCGCTGCGTGCCGACCGGCGAGATCTGGCCGCGCGTGGACGCCGCGCTTGCAGCCGTCGATTTCCCCTACGCACGAGATCGCGCGACGCACGCTCTGTCGGGCGGCGAGCAGCAGCGGCTGGCGCTGGCCGGGGCGCTCGCCCTGCGGCCGGGGCTGCTGCTCCTGGACGAGCCCACGGCCAATCTCGACCCAGACGGCGCGGCCGATGTCCGCGATGTCCTGCGCCGCATCCTCGACAGATCGGGCGCGACGCTGCTGCTGGTCGAGCACCGCGTCGACGAGGCGGTGGCCCTGGTCGAGCGGGTGGTCGTCCTCCAGGCCGGCGGTGGCGTCGTCGCCGACGGCACGCCGCGCGACGTCTTCCATGTTCACGGCACCGCACTGGCCGCGGCCGGCGTCTGGGTGCCGGACCACCCGCCTGCGGCGCCGCCTCGGCGCGAGCGCGCCAGGCCGGGAGCCCTGGTGCTCGGCGAGCGCGTGGCCTACCGGTATCCGGGAGCCGACCGCGACGCGCTGTCGGGGGTCGACCTCCAGGTCCGCTCGTCCGAGGCGCTGGCGGTCGTCGGACCGAACGGAAGCGGGAAGTCGACGCTGGCACTGCTGCTGGCCGGACTGATCGCCCCGCGGCGCGGTACCGTGAGGGCGACCGAGGCGCTGGCGTCCGGGCACGGCCACGAGACGATCGCCGGGTGGCCGGCGCGCGACCTGGCCCGGCGGATCGGCACGGTGTTCCAGAACCCCGAGCACCAGTTCCTCGCCTCGTCGGTCCGCGAGGAGCTGCTCCTGGGACCGCGGCTTGCCGGCGAGCCCCCCGCGGTCGGCGCGCACCGCGCCGATGAGCTGCTCGACCGGCTTCACCTTGCCCCACTGGCGGCGGCCAACCCGTTCACGCTGTCCGGCGGCGAGAAGCGACGCCTCTCGGTGGCCACCGCCCTGTCCAGCGCCCCGGCCATGCTCGTCCTCGACGAGCCGACGTTCGGCCAGGACCGGCGGACGTGGAGCGAGCTCCTCGGCCTGCTCGCGGGCCTGCGGGACCAGGGGCGCGCGATCGCGTTCGTGACGCACGACCGCGCCTTCGTCGCGGCCCTCGCCGACCGCACCCTCGAGCTGGCCGGTGGGCGACGCTGATGCGGCTCCTGGCGCCGCTGGTCCCGGATCCCGAGGCTGCGCTGGCTCGCGCAAACCCGGTTGCCAAGCTGGCGGCAGCCGCACTCGTCATGATCGGGCTGTTCGCCTCTCTCGACGGCGTGACCGCCGGGATCGTGCTCGCCGGCCTGCTCCTGTTGCTCCCGGCGTCCGGCCTCCCGGCGGGCGCCCTTATCCGCCGCGCCTGGCTCGTCGGCATCGCCGCCGTCTCCATCGGCATCTTCAACGTCCTGTTCGCCGCCGAGCAGCTGGGGGCCGTCGTGGCGGTCGGGCCACTGGCCATCGGCGCCGAGACCCTGTTCGACGGCTTGGGGCTGGCCGCGCGTCTGCTCGCCATCGTGCTGGTCGGCCTGCTCGCCACGGCGACCACGCAGCCGACCGACCTGGCGGACGCGCTGATCCAGCAGCTGCGGGCGTCCCCACGGTTCGCGATCGGGGCGCTGGCGGCCCTGCGCCTGCTTCCCCTCCTCGCGGAGGAGTGGCAGGTGCTCGCCATGGCGAGACGCGCGCGCGGCGTCGAGGCCGGGCGCTCGCCGGTCGCCGCCGTCCGGCTGGCCGCGGGCCAGCTGCTGACCCTGCTCGTGGGCGCCATCCGCCGCGGTACGCGGATGGCGGCGGCCATGGAGGCTCGCGGCTTCGGCGCGTTGTCCTGCCGCAGCGTGGCCCGCGCACAGCGCATGCGCGTCAGCGATTGGGGATGGATCGCCGGCGCCGCGTTCCTCACGGCAGGAGCGGTCGGAGCGAGCGCGTTGCTGGGAACCTGGCGTCCGCTCTTCGGCTGAGGGACGTCAGCGCGCCGGGTGCGTTCCCTGAAACGGATCCAGCCACGTCGGCGCGTGGGTCGCCCCGACGTACCGGCGCGGGTCGAAGGGTTCGAGGGGCAACGTGCGCGCCCGGCCGTCCGCGATGAGCTCCGCCACCAGCCTGCCGAGGATCGGCGCGTACGGGTGGCCGTGGCCGGTGAGGCCGCAGACGACGTAGGCGCCGGGGACCGGCGTGCCGTCCGTCGTCGGCAGCGGGCCGGCCATCGGCATCTCCAGCGACGCGAAGTCCAACAGGCCCGCCCAGCAGCGGACGATCCGCGCGTTCGCGATGCGGGGATGAAGCCGGGCGAGGAGCGCCGCCAGCCGCGGCGGCACCCCCGGCCGCACCCTCATCGAGTACGTGCCGATGCCCATCGATTCGTCCGCCACGGCGAACCCGCCCGCGACCACCTCCCCGGTTCGCATCTGGCGCCAGTACTCGTTGCACTGGTTCGTCTCGAATCCCGGCTCGCCGATCCGGAACGGCAGCATCTCGGTGACGCATACCGTCTCGCGAATCGGCGTCAGGTTCGCCGCCAGGTGCGGCGCCAGGGCCGGCGTCCAGGCGTTGGTGGCCAGCAGGACCGCCCCGGACGCGATGTCGCCGTGGCTGGTCGCCAGGCCGCTGGTGCGGCCACTGCTCACCAGCAGCCGCTCCGCGCGGACGCCCGTCACCACCATTCCGCCCATCGCCCGCACCGCATCGAGCAGGGCGTAGCAGAGCCGGAAGGGGTTGAGCTTGCCGTCGCCGGGGGTCCACTTCGCCGCCCGAACCCGGTCCGCCGCCAGGCCCGGCGCCAGCGCCTGCAGCTCATCCGGGCCGATGATCTCGACGGCGAGGCCCTCCGCCGCCTGGCTCGCAGCCATGGAGCGGATGTGCGCCTCCTCGCCGGAGTCCAGCGCCAGGTCCAGGGAGCCGCTTCGATCCCACTCGAGGCCGCCCGCCAGCTCGCCGTCCCACGCCTCGATCATGTCGAGCGAGCGCACGGTGTAGTCCAGGATCGACCGTCCACCGGCCTCCTGGACGAGGCGGGTGACGCGCGGGAAGTGGCCGCCGAGGCCGGCGAGCGCCATTCCGGCGTTGCGTCCCGATGCGCCCCACGCCGGACTGTTGGCCTCGACCACCAGCGGGCGCATCCCCTCCCGCGCAAGGTGGTAGGCAGCCGATGCGCCGACCATGCCCGCACCGACCACGATCACGTCGGCTCCGACCGGCAGCCCTGCGCCGGGGTCCGGGACGAACGGCACGGCCTCGGGGGTCGGCGAGAAGGTGGGCGCCAGGTCGGCCATCAGCGGCCGAGGGTACCATCGGCCCATGATCCGGACCGAGGAGCTGCGCTTCCGCGCCGGCAACGCGTCGCTGGCCGCGACGCTGACCCTGCCGGCGGGGGATGGCCGCCACCCGTGGGCCCTGCTCGTGCCCAGCTGGCTGCCGCGTGATCGATCCGGCGGGTGGGATCGCACGGGCCACCCCGCCTGGTTCGCTGCGGACGAGGGGGTTCGGCCGGGGCTGTTCGAGCGCATCTCGACGCTCCTCGCCGGCCGTGGCGTGGCCAGCCTGCGTTACGACCCGCGGGGCTGCGGTGACTCGGACGGCACGTGGGAGCGGACGGCCATGTTCACGCGCATCGACGACGCGCGCGACGCCATCGGCGCCATGCGCTCGCGGCCGGAGCTGGACCTTCGGCAGGTGGCGCTCATCGGCCACGGCGACGGTGCCGGGATCGCCCTGAGCGTCGCGATCGGCGATCCGGTGATCGGGGCGCTCGGCCTGATCGGCCCGTCAGCGCGATCGCTGCGGACGGTCATCCGAGCCGGCGCATCGGCGCGCGCGCAGCGCGGGACCGACCTGGAGCACCCGATAGTGGCCGCCCTCGACCGCGCCGCCGAGGAGCTCATCGAGCGTGCCGACCGCCGCGAGCAGGAGATGCCGGTGCGCGTCGCCGACGAGCCAGTCATCGTGGAGCTCGCCGCGTGGGAGCAGGGATTCCACACCCCGCCGCTGGCGTTGGCCACCATGCTCCACCGGCCGATCGTCATCGTTCATGGCTCGGACGACGCGTGGTCCCCGGTCCGGGAGGGTGAGCTGCTCGCGGAGATGCTCACCGAGGCCGGCAACGACCCGGTGCTGACCGTGGTGCCGGGCGCAGGCCACGACCTCGCCGAGGCCGAGGACGCCGTGCTTGAATCGTTCGTCGACTCCCTGGTCGAACGCATGGCCCCGCGCGAGCTGCCGCCGGTCCTGGTCGCGATCGAGGAGATGACCGACGGGCGCTAGACTCGCGCCATGAGCCGATTGAATGCCGGCGATCCCGCACCGGGCTTCGAGCTGCAGGCCGATGACGGCTCCACCGTCTCCTCGACCGGCCTGGCGGGCTCCCGCTACGTCCTGTACTTCTATCCGAAGGACGACACGCCCGGCTGCACCGCCCAGGCCTGCGGCCTGCGCGACAGCTGGTCCCGGCTCGCGGAGACCGGCGTCGAGGTCTTCGGCGTGTCACCCGACAGCGCGAAGAGCCACGCGAAGTTCCGCGAGAAGTACGCGCTGCCGTACCGCCTGCTCGCCGACGACGGGCAGCGCCTCGCCGAGGCCTACGGGGTCTGGATCGAGAAGCAGTTCAGGGGCCGCACGTACTTCGGGAACGAGCGCTCCACCTTCGTGATCGGCGCCGACGGTCGCATCGAGGCGGTGCTCCCCCAGGTCAAGCCGGACGCCCATGTCGAGCAGCTGCTCGAGGCGCTCGCGGCGTGAGCGACCACGGGGGCGACCGCGGCTCCGTGGCGGCGCTGTCCGCCGTCGTCACGGCCATCCTCCTCCTGGTGGTCCTGGGCGTGCTCGCCCTCGTCGCGTTCGCGGACCCGATCCCGTGATCTGGGTCGCGACCGCCACCGCGCTCGTCCTCTGGCTGTCGGGGGTCATCCTGCGGCTGGGTCAGTGGGTGAACCTGTTCCTGCTCCTCGCCGCCGTGCTCCTCGTCTACCAGGTGATCGAGGAGCGTCGCTCACCGAGCGACTGAGCGTCCGCCCGGGCGCTGGCATAGAACCTGCCATGTTCTCCTGCACGGCGCCAAGGCGTCGGACGGAGGGAATGGTTCAACAAGAGGAGAACCCGATGCTCTGGACGATCATCGTCATTCTGCTGGTCCTGTGGCTCCTGGGCCTGCTCGGCGGAATCGGCGGCAACCTGATCTACATCCTGCTGGTCATCGCGGCGATCGTGCTGCTGTTCCAGCTCCTCAGCGGACGCCGCTCCGTCTGACGAAATCGAAGGCGTCGGCCGTCGCGGTCCCCGATCGCTCGGGGGGAAGCGGCTGACGTCATCGAGACGGACCGACCCGGCCCGCCTCGCGACCGATGAGCTGACACGCCCATCGGCTACGCTGGGCGGGCCGTGTCGTCATCTGCGCCCCTGCGGTTCCTCCACACCGGTGACCTCCATCTCGACAGTCCACTCGAGGGCCTGAGCGCAGAGGCGCCCCCGGACGTCCTCTCGATCCTGCGTGCCGCCACGACCGACGCCTGGCGCAACGTCGTTCAGGCGGCCATCGACGAGCGGGTGGACTTCGTGGTCGTGGCGGGCGACATCTTCGAGGTCGCGAGCCCCACGCTCCTCGGTCAGACCCGCTTCCGCGACGGCCTCGCACGGCTCGCCGATGCGGGCATCGCCAGTTTCGTCGTCCACGGCAACCACGACCCGCTCGACGGACGCAGCTGGGCGCCGTCGCTCGCGTTTCCTGAGGCGGTGCACCGCTTCGGCACGCGTCCCGGCGAGTCCGTGCCGGTGATCCGTGAGGGGGTCGAGATCGCGCGCATCCACGGCCGCTCGTACCCACGGGCCGCGGTCACGGAGAACTACGCCGCCGAGTTCCGTGTCGACCCTGACGGGCCGTTCGCCATCGGGCTGCTGCACACGAATGTCGGCGACCGACCCGGCCACGCCAACTATGCCCCCTGCTCGGTCGAGGACCTGCGGGCGTCGGGCATGGGCTACTGGGCGCTGGGCCACATCCACCAGCCCGGCCAGGTGCTGGCCGATCCCCCGACCTACTACTGCGGCATCCCCCAGGGGCGCGATCCGGGCGAGCTCGGGGCGCGCGGCTGCTGGCTCGTCGACGTGGACGGCGCGCGCCGCGTATCCGCCCGGTTCCTGCCGGCCGACGTGGTGCGCTGGCAGCCCCTGGAGCTCGATATCGGCGGTCTCACCGAGGATGAGGCACTCGGACGCGCATGTCGGGAGGCCGTTGCAGGGGCCATCGACGAGGCCGCCGGCCGGTCGCTCGTCATCCGCTTACGGCTCGTGGGGCGCGGGCCCCTCCACGCCACCATCCGGCGGCCGGGCTACCTCGACGACCTCCGCCAGCTGATGAACGAGGAGCGCAGCAGCAGCACACCCACCGCATGGGTGGAGTCCATCCGCGACGCCACGCGGCCCGACGTCGACATCGAGAGCCGCCGCGACACCCCGGACTTCGTCGGTGACTTCCTCCGGACGGTCGCGACGGCTCGGCGCAGCGGCCGGACGACCGATCCGGAGGAGCACGAGCGGTGGTCGGCGGCGTTTCGAGCGGCGGTCGCGCCGCTGTTCGACGAGTCGCAGCGTGGCAGGCGCATCCTGCGCGATGCCCGCCCTGCGGACGATGAGCTCGTCGGCGTCCTGCTCGACGAGGCCGAGGCGCTCGGAGTCGACCTGCTGCTGGCGGCCGAAGAGGACCGCTGATGCGGATCGAGCACATCGAGCTCGACGGGTTCGGCCGGTTCCATGACGCCCGCTTCCCCCTGGACGACGGGCTGACCGTCCTGGTCGGAGCGAACGAGGCGGGCAAGACCACGCTGCTCAACGGCCTGCGCGCGCTACTGTTCGGCTTCGAGGCGACCCGTGACGGACGCACCTGGTATCCCGCCCTTGCAGGCGGTCGGCGCGGCGGCCGGCTGGTGCTGCGTGCCGCCTCCGGCGAGCGCTGGACGGTCGAGCGGCACGGCGATCGGGGCGGAGGTGGCGCGCTGGCCGTGCGCGCGCCCAACGGCAACCAGGGCGGACAGGAGACCCTGGACCGCCTCCTCCACGGAGCGGACCGCGACCTGTTCAACAACATATTCGCGTTCGGGCTGAGCGAGCTCCAGAGCCTCTCCAGCCTCTCCGCCGAGGGGGTCCGGGCGCGGATCTACGGGGCGCGCGCCGGCCTGGGCGGCACGAGCGCGCTGGACCTCGAGCGGCGGCTCCGCCAGCAGCTGGACGCCAGCTTCCTGCCGCGCGGCAGTCAGCGGCCGCTCAACCAGCTGCTGGCACGCATCGAGGAGCTCCGGCACACGGTCCTGGACCTCGCGCGACAGCCGGAGGAGCATGCCGCGGCGCATGCCGAGCGCGCGGAGCTGCTCGCGCACGCGATCTCGCTGCGTGCCGAGGCGCGTGCCCGGCGCGAGGAGCTCACGCGGCTCCGGCATCTGCGCGACGCCCTGCCGGCTGCCGCTGCACTGGCAGAGCTCGAAACCGAGCTGGCGGACGGCGACGCCACCCTGGACGATCTGCCCACGGACGCCGTCTCCGTCCTGGATCGGCTGCTGTCGGAGCTCGCGGAGGCAAGCGCGGTCGTCGGGACGATCGACGACCAGCTCGAGGAGGCGCGCCGTGAGCGCGGACTGATCGCGGTCGACGAGCACGCACTGCGGATCGGGGATGCCCTCGCCGCGCTCGTGGACCAGCGCCCGCGGCGGATCGCAGCCACCGACCGGCGCCGCGACCTGCTGTCCGCCATTCAGCGCCAGGAAGGCGTCCTGGCCGAGCAGCTCGCGCGCGCCGGCGGATGGGAGGAGGCTCGCCTCGCCAGCCTCGACGATTCGATTCTCGCCGTCGAGGCCACACGCGCTCACGACGTCGCGATCGACCGCGCGCGGTCGCGTCTCCAGGACGCCGAGCAGCGGCGGCGGGCGGCAGCGGAGGAAGTCGCGCGGCTCGACGCCGCTGCGGCGCCGGCGGGGGGCATGGATGACGCCGTTCTTGCGGGGCGTGCGGAGGCGCTCCGAGAGCTGGACGGCATCCGGGCGGCCATGGCGGCGTCCGGCTCCGGCGCCTCGGACCCGACCCAGCTCCTCAGGGTGGGGGGAGCCGGGGCGATCCTGATCGCCGCCGCGGCGATCGGCTGGGCCGTCGGACTGCCAATGCTCGGTGCGACCGGCGGGCTGCTGCTCGCGGTGCTGGCGTGGCTCCTGGTGCAACGGGTCATCCCGCCGGACCGCCGCGAGGCGCTCTGGCGCCGGCGCAACGAACTTCTTGCGCACCTTGACCTTCCCGCGGACGCCGACGACGTGGTCGTCGGCAACCTGGCGGACGAGGTGGCGGACGCGCGGGCCCGGAGGCGCCTGGCAGCCGAGACCGGCGAGCGCCTGGGCACGGCGCGGGCCGAGCTCGACGCCCGGCATCGCGAGGCGGTGGCGGCCGCCGAGCATGCGCGGGCGGTGGAGGATGCCTGGGAAGCGTGGCTCGCCGAGCATGCCCTGCCGGCCGCCGTGACGCCCGAGGCCGTCCGCCATCTGCTGGCTGCCGCGGGCGTCGCTCGCCGGGCGGCGGCGGATCGCGACCACCAGCGTGCCGAGCTGTCGGCGCTGGAGGAGGAAGCGGCCGCGTATCGCGCGCGAGTCGACGGCCTCCTCGTCGAGGCCGAGGTCCCACCTGCGCGCGACGACACTGAGCGTGACGCCCGGCTGCTCGGCCTCGTCGATCGGCGCGAGCGGGCCGCGGGGGACAAGCGGCGGGCGGCGGAGCTCGATGGCCGCATCGAGCAGCTCAGCCGGCGCCGCGAGGCCGCGGCGCGGATCGCCGACGAGCGGCGCGGGGCTGTCGATCGTCACCTGGCCTCACTGGGCTGCACGGACCCGGACGCCGTTCGCCGGCGAGACGCGCTGGCCGCGGTGCGGCGCCGGACACAGGCGGCAGCTCGTGAGCATCGGGCGCACCTGGCCGGCATCGCCGGTGGATCGCACGCCATCGGCGCGCTGGTCGCCGAAGCCGGAGCCCGGACGCCGGCGTCCCTCGAGGCGGCCGCGGTGGAGGCAGCCGCCACGCTTGAGCGGCTGGAGGCGGAAGAGCGGGATGCCCTGAACCGCATCGGCGCGCTCGACGCCCGCATCCGGGAGCTGGAGACGACGGAGGAGCT
>JASLBU010000188.1 GCA_030146365.1 Candidatus Limnocylindria bacterium
CACCTCGTCGGCCGCACCGGCCTCGATGCGCCAGGCGCGCAGCATGTCGGACAGGCCGGCATCGCGGCTGGTCAGCGTGGCCAACACGTAGAAGGCGTCGGGGTAGAGAGCCTGCCGGCGGTCGGTCGGCGACGGGACGGCCGGCGTGTGTGTGTGCGAGTGGAAGATGGCGACGAGGTCCTCGCCGTCGTCCTCGATGCCGAACACGATCCGCACGAGGTCCTCCGGGTGGACGGTGTACACGTACGGGCTGGCATCGGCGTTGCGGGCCGGGTGATAGGTCGTCGCGCGGCCGTCCACGAGCGACCCGGCGAGCAGCCCGCAGGCCTCGTTCGGCGCCTCGGCGCGGGCGTGCGCGATCATCTGCTCGGCCACGGCCAGGGGGATCTGCAGACGCTCCACCGTACGAGCGCTCACCACAGGAGCGAGCCGTCGAGATCGTCCTCGAGCTCATCGAGGCCGCGACTCCAGAGGCCGGTCGAGAGGTACTTCCATCCGGCATCGGCGAGCAGCACGACGACCGATCCGGACGTCATCTCCCCAGCGACTCGCACCGCCACCGACACCGCGGCGCCGCTCGAGAGGCCGGCGAACACGCCTTCCTCGGTCATCAGACGTCGCAGACCGATGACGGCGTCTCGATTCGAAACGAGGTATCGATCGTCCAGGACGGAGCCATCGAGCACCGGAGGCACGAAGCCATCCTCCAGGGAGCGCAACCCCTGGACCTGCTCCCCCGGCAGGGGCTCGGCCGCGATGATCCGGACGCCCGGCCGCTGGCGCTTGAGGTGGCGCCCCACCCCGGTCAACGTCCCGCCTGTCCCCAGCCCGGCGACGAAGACGTCGACGTCCGGCACCTGGGCCAGGACCTCGGGGCCGGTCGTCGCCTCGTGGACCCGGGGATTCGCGTCGTTGCCGTACTGGTAGGGCATGAACAGTGAGGAGTCGTCGGTCACGAGCCGCTCCGCGAGCCGGATCGCCCCGTTCGACCCTTCGGCGCCGGGGGAGTGCACGATCTCGGCGCCGTGGAGCCGCAGCAGCTGCTCGCGTTCGCGGGTCGTGTTGTCCGGGATCACGATCCTCACGGGATGCCCCCGCAGCCGCCCGATCAGCGCGAGGCTGATCCCGGTGTTGCCGCTCGACGGCTCGAGGATCGCCTGGCCGGGGGCGAGGGCTCCGGAGGTGCGGGCGTCGTCCATCATTGCCAGCGCCACGCGGTCCTTGACGCTGCCGGTCGGGTTGTTGCCCTCCAGCTTGGCGTACAGCCGGACCGCCGGGTGCGGTGAAAGCCGAGGAAGCGCGACCATCGGCGTGTTGCCGATTGCCGCGAGGAGATTCGCGGCTGCGCCGACCGTCGCCGGCATCGGCCTAGCAGGCGCCCCCGGCCATGGCGGGCAGCAGGATGATCGTGTCCTCCGGCCCAATGCGAGTGCCGAGGCCGTCGCGATACCGGATGTCGCGGTCGTTCACGTAGACGTTGATGAACTCGGACAGCGCGCCGTCCGCGGTCACGCGGTCCCGGAGCGCCGGGTGCGCGGCGAACAGGTCGTCCAGCGCCTCGGCCACCGTGTCACCGCTGACCTCGACCGATCGGCTGCCGCCGGTGCTGTCGCGGAGGACCGCCGGGATGCGAACCGTGCTCACGCCACCTCCCCCGTCGGGGGCGACGTCCAGCCCGGCGCCGGGCCGGTCCTCGCCGACTCGACGCCCTCGCCACAGGCCGGGCAGGCCGGATCCCTCCAGATGCGCACCTCGTCGAAGGTGGTGCCCATCGCGTCCAGCATCAGGAGGCGACCGGCCAGCGTGTCGCCGACGCCGAGCACGAGCTTGAACACCTCGTTCGCCTGGAGCAGTCCCACGATGCCGGGCAGCACGCCCATCACGCCCGCGACGCTGCACGCCGGCGCAAGCTCGGGCGGTGGCTGGGTCGGGTACATGCACCGATAGCACGGGCCGGCGAACGGGACGAAGGTCGTCACCTGGCCGTCCCACCGGTAGATCGATCCGTGGACTACGGGCTTCCGCAGCCTCACGGCGGCGTCGTTGAGGACGTAGCGGGTGTCGAAATTGTCGGTGCCGTCGACGATTACGTCGTAGCCGCCGATGAGGCGCTCCACGTTGTCGGCGGCCAGGCGCTCGGCGTGCTTGGCGACGCGCGTCTCCGGGTTGATGGCCCGCAGGGTCATCTCCGCCGAGTCCACCTTGCGCATGCCCACGCGGTCCGCGCCGTGGAGCACCTGGCGGTGGAGGTTCGACTCGTCGACCACGTCGTCGTCGACCAGGCCGATGGTCCCCAGGCCTGCCGCCGCCAGATACAGGGCGATGGGAGACCCCAGGCCGCCCGCGCCGATGAGCAGGACCCGCGCGTCAAGGAGCCGGCGCTGCCCCTCGGCCCCCACCTCCGGGATGAGGACCTGGCGCGAGTATCGGCGCTGCTGCGACGCGGTGAGCTGCTGGACCGGCTCCTCCCACGGGCCGCCCTGCGCCTTCCACTGGGCGATGGGCGCCTTCATGCTGACCACGTTCGTGTAGCCCATCTGGGCCAGCCATGCCGCAGCGCGGCCGGATCGGCCGCCGACGGCGCAGTGGAGGAGGAGCGGCGCGTCCCGGTCCGGGGCCACCGCAGCGATCCGCTGCGGGACCTCGCCGAGCGGGAGCAGGGTCGCGCCGGCGACATGGCCGGCATCCCACTCACTCTGCTCGCGGACATCGATGACGCGGTGGTCCTCCCGGGCGAGCGCGATCGCCTCCGCCGCACCCACTTCCCTGAAGGATGGCTTGTGTTGGTTCATGATCGAGGGGCTTCCTTGTCGTGCTCCGGAGTGCGGTTGGTGCTGGGGGCTCCGCGTGGGATCGGGGTGCCCAGGACGTCGTTCTCGTCCGGCCAGCGTGCCGCCGTGCCGATCACGGCGCCCTGCAGAACCTTGTACGGGAGGAGGGCGCACTTCAGACGTGCCGGCCCGATCGGCACACCCAGGTTGTCGACCACGTGGCGGGGGTCGATGGCGCGGACGTCGTCGAGCGGCATACCCCGCAGCTCGTCGGTGAGGATCGATGCCGACGCCTGGCTGATCGCGCAGCCGCGGCCGTCGTGGGCGACGTCGACCACGCGCTGCCGCGCCCCGTCGAGCTGGATGGTGATCGAGAGCTCGTCGCCGCAGGTCGGGTTCGAGTCGGCGAAGTGGAGATCGTGCGCGGCAAGCACACCCCGGTTGTGCGGGTTGCGGTAGTGCTCGAGGATGAAGTCGCGGTAGAGGTTGTCCATCGATCGGCTCAGGCCGTTCCGAAGGTTCGCTGGCACACGCGGATGCCATCGGTGAGTCGTTCCACGTCGTCCATGTCGTTGTAGACGGAGAAGCTGGCGCGCGTGGTCGCCGGCAGGTCGTAGTGCAGCATCACCGGCTGGGCACAGTGG
>JASLBU010000004.1 GCA_030146365.1 Candidatus Limnocylindria bacterium
AGTCGGCTCGATGTCGTGCTGGCGCACGCGGGTGACATCGATGCCCTCCGCGCGCAGCGACGCGAGCGCACGATCGCCATACGGGTCGCGTCCGACCGCTCCGATCATGGCGACCTCGGCGCCGGCACGGGCCGCGGCGACCGCCTGGTTCGCACCCTTCCCGCCGTCGTGAACGCTGAACCGGCCACCGCCGACCGTCTCACCCGGGAGGGGCAGGCGATCCGCAAGGACGACCAGGTCGACGTTGATGGAGCCGACGACACAGACTCGGGCGCGCATGTGACGAGTATGCCGCACCGGATCCTGCCCGAGCTTCGGCGGCGCGCGTCCGCGTGCGCCGTCATCCGCAGTTGGGTGGCTTGCCTAGGGCTGCAGCCGCCTGCGGCTCCATGTTCCGTCGCCGCCGCGGCGGTACTCGACCCGATCGTGGAGACGATCCTCACGGCTCTCCCAGAACTCGGCGAGATGGGGGATCAGCAGGTATCCGCCCCACATGGGAGGCAGCGGGACGTCGTCGCGGAATCGGACCGCGGCCTCTGAGACGGCTGCCTCGAGCTCGGCGCGCGAGGCGACCTCGCGGCCCTGCTGCGATGAGTACGCGGAGAGCTGGCTGCCGCGCGGACGCGTCGCCCAGTAGGCCGTGGAGGCCTCCTCCGGCAACTGGCGCACCGGACCGGCGACCCGGACCTGCCGGTTGAGCGCGGGCCACCAGAAGGCGCCGGATGCCCATGGGTTGACGGCAACGTCCCGGCCCTTCCTGCTGCCGCGATTCGTGTAGTACCGCAGCCCATCGGCGTCGAGCCCGTGGAGGAGCACGAAACGAACCGATGGCATGCCGTCACCGTCGGCGGTCGCCAGCGCGAACGCAGTCGGCAGGGGAGCGTCCGCCATCTCGGCATCACGCAGCCAGGCCGCGAGTTGACGGATGGGGTCCTCGTCCAGGGTGGCGGTATCGAGCGGCACGGCCTCATCCTAGACTCGGGCCTGTCTCCGGCGCCGCCCGCTATCCTCATCGGCGTGTTTGATCCGGAGCCGCTCGGCCGTCCGCGTGCGGTGGTCTTCGACCTGGACGGTACGCTGGTCGATACCGTCCCAGCCCGCATCCGTGGCTGGCGCGAGGTGCTCACGCATCACGGCATCGATGTCAGCGACGGCACCCTGGGGCGGATGATCGGCATGGATGGCCGGCGGCTGGCTCGCGAGGCGGCCGCCCGTGCGGGCCGCGAACTGGGCGGCGACGAGGCCGAACGGCTTGATCGGGACGCGGGGCAGCGGTTCGACCTCCACAACGGGGCGCCGCGGCAGCTTCCCGGAGCCCGAGCCGTGCTCGATCGACTCGACGCGGTTGGCATCCCGTGGGCCATCGCAACGTCGTCGCGCGCCGAGCAGATCGTGGCTTCCGTCCGCGCGCTCGGCCTCCCCCGGGCGCCGCGGATCGTCGACGGCAGCCGTGTCGCCAACGCCAAGCCGGCCCCCGATCTGCTCTTGCTCGCCGCAGAGGAGCTCCGGCTCGACGCCCCGGCCATCTGGTACGTCGGCGACGCCACATGGGACATGGCCGCGGCAGCCGCTGCGGGCATGCGCGGGATCGGCATCCTGGCGGGCTCGGCCGTGGACGCCGATGCGCTGCGGAGCGCCGGCGCCGCAGAGGTGCTGGACACCCTCGATCAGATCGCCGTACCGGCCTGATCGCCGCGATGCCACTCGAGGAGTATCGGCGGAAGCGCGACTTCGGCGCGACCCCGGAGCCAGCGCCCGGAGACCTCGTGGAGCGCAGCGGCCGCTTCACGATCCAGCGCCATCGGGCCACCGCCCTGCACTACGACTTCCGGCTCGAGATCGGCGGAGTGCTCGTGAGCTGGGCGGTGCCCAAGGGGCCGACCCTGGACCCTGGCGAGCGACGGCTGGCGATGAGGACCGAGGACCACCCGATCGAATATCTCGACTTCGAGGGCGTGATCCCGGCCAAGCAGTACGGGGCCGGCGACGTGATCGTCTGGGACTGGGGCCACTTCGAGCCTGAGGCCGAGACACCGGACCCGGCGGCCGCGCTGCGGAAGGGCGAGATCAAGTTCGTGCTGCACGGGCAGAAGGTGCGCGGGCGATTCACGATCGTGCGGACGGACGGGCGCCGCGGGGCTCGTGGCGGGCCTGACGACGGCCGCGAGCAGTGGCTGCTCATCCACAAGCGGGATGCCTTCGCGGTTGACGGCTGGGATGCGGCGGACCACCCGCGCTCGGTGAAGACCGGCCGGACGAACGAGGAGGTGCTTGCAGGCTCCCCGGCTCGTTTCTCGGCCGATGCGCCGCCTCCCGTGGGGGAAGTCGACCTGTCGGCTGCCCGCGAGGCGCCGATGCCGGATTTCGTGCCGCCGATGAACGCGACGCTGGCGACCGACGCGTTCGACGATCCCGACTGGCTGTTCGAGGTCAAGTGGGATGGCTACCGAGTTGAGGCCGTCATCCGCGATGGCCGCGCGGCGATCTGGACGCGGAAACAGCTCGACGCTTCGCGCTACTTCCCGGACCTGGCTGGGCCGGCGCCATGGATCGACGCGCGCGACGCGATCGTGGATGGCGAGGTCGTCGCGCTGGACGAGGCCGGCCGCCCCAGCTTCTCCCTGCTCCAGGACCGGACCGGCGTTCGCACGGGGCGTCTGCCCGGAAGCAGGCGCGCGGGCGAGCCTGCGCCGATCGTGTACCAGGTCTTCGACCTCCTGCACCTGAATGGGCGGTCGCTGCTGGACGTTCCGCTCGAGGAGCGCAAGCGGCTGTTGCGGAGCCGCCTCCGCGAGCACCCGATGGTCCGCTATGCCGGCCACGTCGCGGCAGACGGGCAGGCGTTCTTCGAAGCGGCGCGGGCGCAGGAGCTCGAGGGGATCGTGGCGAAGCTGCGCCGATCCCGATACGAGCCGGGGACGCGGAGCCGGTCGTGGCTCAAGCTCAAGGTCCGTCCCGAGACGGAGGTGGTGGTGGTCGGTTGGCTTCCAGGCCAGGGCAGCCATGCCGATCTCGGCTCGCTCATCCTCGCCGTCCGCTCCGGGGACGAGTGGGTCCATGCCGGACAGGTCGGGAGTGGGCTGGATGCCCGAACCAGGCGCGAGCTGCGTGCGACGCTCGACAAGCTCGCGACCGCCGAGCCTCCGGTCCAGCCGCCACCACGGCTGAAGGGCGCGAGGTGGGTCGAGCCCCGGCTCGTGGTGCGGGTCGAGTACGCCGACTGGACCCATGACGGACTGCTGCGGCAGTCCGCGTTCAAGGGCGTCGACGTCGACCGCGATCCGCGGCAGGTCCGCCGGGAGCGCGCCGTGCCCACCACCCGTGCGGTCGCCGCAGCCGAGAAGGCCCAGGTCGCGACGGCCGTCGCCACGCCCGCGCCGGCTCGTCAAGACGACGCCCTCGCGACGCTGGAGGCAATCGGGAAGGAGGGCACCTGGGTCGTCGACGGGCACGAGCTGCGGGTGACGAACCTCGAGAAGGTCCTGTTCCCCGGCCGTGACGGCGACGAACCGGTCACGAAGCGCGACCTGTTGCGCTACCTCGTGAGCGTGGCGCCGACGCTCGTGCCGTACCTGGACGGCCACGGGCTCACCGTGCAGCGCTACCCGAATGGGACCGGGCAGAAAGGGTTCTGGCAGAAGGATCTGCCCGGGCACGCCCCAGACTGGATCACCCGCTGGACATACCACCACCAGTCCGAGGGCCCAAAGGATTATGCCGTCGTCGACCGAGCTGCCACGCTCGCCTGGCTGGGGCAGGAGGCAGCCGTCGAACTTCATCCGTGGACGAGCCGCACCGACGCTCCCGAGCTCCCCTCGTACGCGCTGATCGACATCGACCCCGGCCCTGACACGTCGTGGGAGGAGCTGCTGATGCTGGCGCGGCTGTATCGGACGGCGCTCCAGCACCTCGGCGTCCGCGGGCTTCCCAAGGTCACGGGCAAGCGAGGCATCCAGGTATGGATCGGCATCCGGCGCGGCCCCACCTTCGATGACACCCGCGACTGGGTGGAGGCCCTGTCACGCGTGGTGGGGTCGACCGTCCCGGACCTGGTCAGCTGGGAGTGGGCGAAGCAGGCCCGCAAGGGCAAGGCCCGGTTGGACTTCACGCAGAACGCCGTGAACAAGACGCTCGTCGCGCCGTACAGCCCTCGGCCGTCGGCCGGGGCACCGGTGTCGATGCCCATCGACTGGGAGGAGCTCGAGGATCCGGATTTGAAACCGGATCGGTGGACGATCCGAACGGCAATGGAGCGAATCGCGGAGCGAGGCGACCTGTTCGCCTCCGTCCTCACGGATGAGCAGGAGCTGCCTCCGATCGGCTGAGGTCGAACCGGACACGGGCTCCGCATCGGACTACCATGGGGCCGATGATTGACCAGCTGCTCACCGTCTCGCCCAGCGCCCGCGAGAAGATCGATGGCGTCCGCACCTTCAACGAGTTTCCCGATGCCGTTCTGCGGGTCAGAGTGCTCGCCAGGGAGGGCCGGCGATTCCGCTACGAGATCGCGCTCGAGGATCCTCGCGAGCGTGCCGCCGAGGACCTGGCGGTGGAGCTGGACGGGCTGACGGTCGTCGTCGACCCGGGCAGCGCGGCCGACCTGGCCGGCGCCACCATCGATCTCGACCCCCAGATCACCGGCGGCGGCCTGCGCGTCGAGAACCCGAACGAGGGCTGGCAGGACCCGCTGGCGCGTGCGGTCCAGGAGGTCCTCGACCGGCAGATCAATCCCGGGGTCGGGTCACACGGCGGCATGGTCAGCCTCGTGGACGTGAAGGACGGCACCGCCTACATGCGCTTCGGTGGCGGCTGCCAGGGTTGCGCCGCGGTCGACGTGACCCTCAAGCAGGGCGTGGAGACCGCGATCCGGGCCGCGGTTCCGGCGATCTCGGCGATCGTCGACGTGACCGATCACGACGCAGGCGCGAACCCCTACTACCAGCACGGGCACTAGGGGCAGGTCGCGGGGCCCGGACCGCCGGACCCGAACTGTAAGTCAGCGGTCAGCGGCGGAGTGGGAAGTCCCCGCCGCCGGAGGCTGCCATGACCGTCGAGACGATGCTGAGGATGCTCAGCGCCGCCGCCGTTGCGGCCACCGTCAGCGTTCGGATGATTCGCTTCGTGCGCATCGGTACGCTCCTTTGGCGGCCGCGTGATGGGTCGGTGAGCAGCCGCAGCACTGACGGTCGCGGCGCCTGGCCCGGCAGACAATGACCCAACGGTCCCGGTCGGCCCGAAGGCCGGGGTACTTTCGTTCGCGGGACGGTCAAGTGACGCTTGCCATGGGGTGTAGACTGCCGCAATGCCACGCACGCGGGTGAGCGCCCGAGCCACCGACAAGGATCGCGAGCTCGCGCGGCGCATCGGCCAGCGGATTCGCGAGGCGCGCCTTCGTGCGGGCTTCACTCAGCAGCAGCTGGCCGGTGACCGGTACACGAAGGCTTACGTGAGCGCTCTCGAGACCGGTATCGCACGGCCATCGATGGTTGCCCTGGCCTTCCTCTCCGAGCGGCTGTCACTGCCGGCGAGCCACTTCATCGACGAGGCGAATCCCGCGTGGACACGGCTCGAGGTCGACATGCGGCTGGCGGCGGGGGAGTGGCAGGCTGCCGCAGATGGCTACCGGACCCTTCTCCAGGACGCCACCGACGCGCTCAATCGCGCCGACCTGCTTCGCGGGCTGGCGGAGGCGTCGGCCCGTCTCGACCGGGGCAAGGACGCGATCGCGGCCGCCTCCGAGGCTGCACGGCTGTACGGCGAGGCGGACCGCCCCGCAGATGCTGCCCTGGCCCGATACTGGCTCGCCTACGGGCTCTACCAGTCGGACAACGAGCCGGACGCGCGGAGCCTGCTGCTGGCGCTGCTCGAGCAGGTGCGCGGCGGCCTCGCGGTCGAGGTCGACTTCGAGATGCGCCTCCTCACCTCGCTCGCCGCGGTGGAGTCGCACACGGGTCAGCCGTCACGCGCGCTGGCCTACCTCGAGGAGGCTCGCGGCCTGGCCGCGGACCTCGACGATCGGCGCCGAGCGGCATTCCTGTTCAACCTCGCCGTCGGCTATCGGGAGGTCGGCGACTTCGAGGCAGCGATTCGCGCCGGCACCCAGTGCATGGCGCTGTACCGCGCGGCCGGCGCCATCTTCGAGTCCGCCCGGATCGAGAACGACCTCGCGCTCGCGTACCTCGCCACCGGCCAGGTCGATCGGGCGCGAGAGCTCGCCGCGGATGCCCGGCGCCAGATCGAGGCCACCGGCGACGAGCGATGGCTGGCGGCCGTGATCGACACCGAGGCCCAGGTCGCCCTGGCGGCTGGTGACGTGGACGCGGCGCTTCGCCTCGTCGCCGTCGCCCGCGCGACCGCCGAGCGCGGCGGCAACGAATATGTCGGGCTGGTGGCGATGATCACCGAGGCGCGCGCCCTGCGCCAGGCGGGCCGCCCGGACGAGGCGGAGGAGCGGTTCCGGGACGCTGCCCGCAGCGCGCGTGAGAGCCGCGTTCCGACCCGCCTCAGGGAGGTCCTGCGGGAGTGGGCCGACCTCCGGGCCGACCGCGGCGACCACCGGGGCGCCTACGAGCTCAGCAGCGAGGCTCTAGCGGTCAATTAAGTGTTGACAGGTGGTGTCAACGGACCCTAGGCTTCCACCGACGAGTCGGTGGGCACGCCGACTTGCCTGCTGGGATCGGAGATGGGGCACGTCTCCGATCCCATTTCCGCGTTCAGGGGCTGGCGGACGGCACCCCGGATGCCGGTGGAACGGGGTCGACGAGCTCGAAGGTTCCCTGTGCGATCGGCTCGCCTTCGGCGTCCAGGTGGACGCGCATCACGTACGTGCCCGGACCGAACTCGTCGAGCAGCGCGAGCGCCGGGACGGAGAAGGCGATCACCTCAGCGTCATCCGCGAGCGGCTGGTCACCCTCGCCCGGAATCGCCTGCACGACCTCCTGCGCACCTCCGCCGGTCCGCTCGACCTCGACGTAGACGAGGGCCGGCAGCTGCTCGGTGGGGCGCACGGACCAGGCGAAGGCATCGTCGGCGTCGAAGCGCGTCGTGCGCGTCGCGGTGGCGACCTCCCCGCTCACCTCGTCGATGGCGGTTCCAAACGCGATCTCCGCGATGGACGGGGCCGCCGATGCAGCGCTTTCGTCGGGCTCCACCGCGGTTCCATCGCCGTTGCCGCCGAGAATCCCCACGGCCACCGCGATGCCCACGATCAGCGCGAGCGCAACGCCCCAGCCGGCAAGGCGTCGCTGGCTCGGCGTCAGGCTCACGCGTGATTCGCCGCCGGGCCGCCGCGCCATGGCGCGTCCGCGGAGTCGCGAGAACCGCTGTCGCATCGCTAGGGTCCTCGGTGGCGTGCGATGGTGCCCATCTGCACCGCCCACTCTAGTCCGCGCGGCAGCGGCTAGGATGGTTTGGATGACACGTCGAGTCTTCATCTTCAACGAGCCGGAGCGCTTCATCGCCGGGACCGTCGGCGAGCCGGGGGATCGGACGTTCTTCCTCCAGGCCCGCAAGGGCACTGCGGTCGTGAGCGTCGCCCTCGAGAAGGTGCAGGTCGCGGCGCTCGCATCGCGCCTCGAGGACCTGCTGGAGGCCGTCGACGCGCCCCACGCCGCCGATGCCGATGACAGGCCGCTCGACGAGCCGGTCGTCGAGCACTTCCGCGTCGGTGCAATGGCGCTGGCCTGGGACGCCGAGACCGATGCCGTGGTGATCGAGGCGCAGACCCCAACCGACGACGGCGAGTACGCCGAGCTGCCCGATGACGCCGCGGATGGGCCGGATCTGCTGCGTGTCCGCATTGATGCCGCTCGAGCGCGAGGCTTCGTCCGTCGTGCCGAGACGCTCGTTGCGGGCGGCCGGACGGCGTGCCCGTTCTGCGGCCAGCCGCTCGACCCACAGGGCCACTTCTGCGCCAGGAACAGCAGCCATCTCAACTGACGCGCGCTCGGAGCACCCGGCGGATCGGCGTCTGCGCGTGGACTGGCTGGCGGCGGAGGCGTTCGACGATGGGCGGCCCGGTCGCCTGGGCCTCACGTTCCTGCCGGGTAAGCACGGGCCGTCTCTTCGCTATCCCGGCGTCGTCTACGAGCGGGACCTGGGCGAAGACCTCCGCACGCTCGCCGATACGCGCATCCACAATCTGCTGCTCCTGGTCGAGGACCACGAGCTCGTGCGGTGGGGCGACGCCGCGCTCGTCGAGCGCGCGGCGGCGCGGGGCGTGGCAGTCGAGCGGCGACCCATCCCGGACATGCATCCCCCGGGCTCGCTCGAGGCAATGGATGACATCCTGGTCTGGGTCGATGCGGCCCGAGCCGATGGCGACGTCGCCGTCGCGTGCATGGGCGGCGTCGGGCGCACGGGCACGGTGGCCGCCTGCGCCCTGGTGGCCGCCGGCTGGAGCGCCGAGGATGCCGTGGCCGAGGTCCGTCGCGTTCGCCACCCCGAGGCGGTCGAAACCCCGGAGCAGGAGGCGTTCGTCGTCGCCTACGCCGATGGGCGTCACCAGCTGCGCGGCCGCTCCGCTAAGGTTTCGCCGTGAGCGATCGATGGGTCTGCAAGCGGTGCTTCGCCGACAACGACGGATCCGAGGGCACGTGCGTCCGCTGCGGACTGATGCGGGGATCGGAGTCGACGCTCGAAGACCAGGAGACGTGGGCGAAGGCCGCAGGAGTCCCCGGCCCGGCTCGCCCTCAGCCGGCGTGGCGGCGCCTGCTCCAGTACTGGTGGATCCCCGCCCTGGCGATCTTCCTGCTGGTGGGATTCGTGACCTCGGCGCGTCGCGACGACCAAGGGTCGCTCGCATCCGCCGGCAACGTCTCGGTCGAGGACCTGCGGCCGGGGGACTGCTTCAACGCCGGCGAGGAGACCGAAGTGAGTGACGTGGACGGAGTGCCGTGCACCGAGAGCCACGCCTACGAGGTCTTCGCGGTGGCCGACTACGATGCCGACGTCTATCCAGCGACCCGGGAGCAGAGCGACGCGGCGTTCGGCGCCACCTGTCTGCAGCCGTTCGAGGAGTACGTCGGCATCCCGTACGCCGACTCGCGCCTCTACGCGTCGATGATCACGCCCTCGGAGGATGGCTGGAACAACGGCGACCGCGAGTTCATCTGCTACCTCCACGAGGAGGACGAATCGCCGATGACGAGCTCCATGGAGGGAGCCGCCCGCTGAGCGGGGGCTCACGTTCCGCACTCAGCGTCCCGAGGGCGCTCGGCATCGTCCTGGTCCTCGTGCTGCTGGCCGCGGGCAGCATCGCGTTCTCCGCCATGCGTGGTGCCGGCACGTCAGAGCCGGAAGCGGCACAGGAAGCGACGGTGATCAGGGTGGTGGACGGAGACACGATCGTCGCGCGCGTCGAGGGTCGCGAGGAGCGGGTCCGCTACGTCGGCGTCGACGCTCCGGAGGTGGGCCGCGAGGCGACGGGCGAGCCTGCCGCATGCGGAGGCGAGGAGGCGCGCGCGGCGAATGAGAGCCTGGTCGCCGGCATGACGGTCGAGCTGGAGCGCGACGTCTCCGACCGCGATCGGTTCGGTCGGCTCCTGCGACACGTCTGGCTCGACGGGAGCCTCGTCGGAGAGCGCCTGGTGCGGGACGGGATGATGGAGGCCCGTTCCTATCCGCCGGACACCTCACGGGACGGCCAGCTGGACGCCGCGGAACGGATGGCACGCGAGCGCGGTGCTGGCATCTGGGGGGCCTGCTAGCGCGCGCCGATGGCCGGCGCGCCGGTGCCGGTGGCCAGCTCCACGAACTGGCACAGGGCGTTCGCGAGCCGCATTTGCTCAGGGGTTCGGGCGCGCACCCGGAGCAGTGCGGGCTCCGCGACCAGGATGGCCACGCATTTCGCCCGGGACGTCGCCACGTTGAGCCGGTTGCGCGAGTAGAGGAAGCCCATGCCGCGCGGCGCATCCTCTGGTGAGCTGCTCGTCATCGAGTAAATGCTGATCGGCGCCTCCTGGCCCTGGAACTTGTCGACGGTCCCGACCCGTGCCGTCGGAGGCAGGAGGCTGCGAATCTGCCCCACCTGGGCGTTGTAGGGGGCCACGACCAGCACGTCGCCATAGCCGACCGGCCGTTCGACGCCCTCGGCGTCGATCCAGGTGGAGCCGCTCTCCACGACCGCCCGCACCACCGACGCCACCTGCAGGGCCTCGGATCGGGAGATGCTGTCCGCGCCGGCGTGGTCCGAGGGGAGATAGCGCAGGCCGCTGCCGCGCACCGGCGCCGGGGCACGGACCTCCTGCCGGTCGAGGGATGGCCGCGACTCGAGGCGCCCGTCGTAGAAGGCACCGGAGGTGAACTCGGCCACGGCGGGATGCAGACGCCATGTGTGCTCGAGGAAGAGGCCCACCTCCGGCGCGATGGTCGCCTCGTCCTGCAGGAGGTGGGCGAGGGCCGATCGATCCGCGCCGGGTGGGTGCGACCCCTGGAGTGGCTGGTCGAGCTGCTGGGGGTCACCCAGGAGCACGATCGAGCGCGCGGCCCCGGACATCGCCAGCACGTTCGCGAGGGCCACCTGGCCGGCTTCGTCCACGAACAGGACGTCCACGATGCCTTCGCTCTTTTCCGAGGCCCAGAGCCATGACGTGCCGCCCACGACGTCCAAGGTCCGGTCGGCCAGCCCGCGCCGGACGACGTCATTGTTCTTCGTGACCGTCACTCCCTCTCGGTCGGTTCCCTGGCCGTCTTCCGTGATCTTCTGGGCGATGCGCACCGTGGCCCCCTCCTCGGCTGCGGCGCGGAGGACCGACTCGATGAAGTTGCCGATCACCCGGTGGCTGTTCGCGCTGATGCCCACCCGCTTCCCAGCCCTCACCAGAGAAAGGACCATCCTCGCCCCGGTGTAGGTCTTTCCGGAGCCCGGCGGCCCCTGGATGGCGAGCGTCCCGTCTTCCATCTCCACTGCGAGCCGGCGCGCTGCGTCCAGTTGGGTCTCACCGGGCCGCCGCAGCGCTTGACCTGGGGGCTGTCCTGCCCGTGGCGGGCGGCGCAACAGCAGGTCACGCGCTGCGCTCCACGGGCCGGGTGCCTGGATGGCGTTCTGGGCGACCCACTCGCCGAGGCGGAGCAGTGCGGACCGATGTGCTTCGTCCTGAATCGTCTCCAGAGGCACCAGCCCAAGGGGATGAGCGGGCTCCTCAGCGCCCTTCCATTCGACGTCCACGGTCGAGTCGGCTTCGTTGAAGGCGACGACCTCGGCGTTGAGCTTCCACGCGCCCATGCCCTCGTCCGGCCTCGCTTGCCGAAGCGCCGGATCGTACAGCTGACTCCGAGGACGAATGTCGTGGTCCTGCGGCGCGAACCGGTAGCGCCACACCTGCCGCATCAACCGCGAGCGGGGCGACGGAAGGAACGGCTGGCGAACGCACTCAGTCACTTCGAGGGGCCCGAGCGCCCCACGATCGATCGTCAGCTCCGCGGCGTCCATGTCCATCCTGTGGAAGAACTCCCAGTACGTCGCCTTCTTTTCTCGGCGATGCCATGAGACAAGCTGAGCCAGCAGCCACCGGGCCTGCTGGTCGTCGGAGCGCTCCGCCGGGTCGGCCGGCACTTCGGCGGTGAGCAGTTCGCCGATCTCGGCGACTCGGATCTCCGCCGCGGCCAGGTCGACCGGCGCTTCGCCGGACACCGGGGTGGGACGCGGGACGAGCTGCCCCGTGGCATGTGCAAGGTCGTCGCGCAGTTCCTCCAACCAGTCGCGAAGGCGGCGCGTGCTGACCACGTCGTCCCGGTTGTAGCCGGCGATCTCGTCCAGGATGCCCGAGGCGGGCCGAGCTCCTTCGCCGAGCTCCAGCCACTCCTCGAACGCGACGATGCTCGAACCCGCGTCCTTCAGGCCCACTTCGCGCTCGAAGCCGTAGAGGGGCTCGAGGCGCTTGATGCTGTAGCTCTCGACGGACGCGCGCAGGCCCTGTCGAACCGCTCGGTAGAGATCGACCAGCACTCCACCACGAAGGAGACGGTCCACCTGGTCCTCGCGCGTCGCGTGCCGGCCCATCAGCCGCTTGAGGGCTGTCGGCTCGTAGCTCGCGTAGTGGTAGACGTGCATGCCCGGATAGCGATCCAGTCGTGCCACCAGCACGTCCATCAGCCGCTCGAAGGCCACCTTCTCCCCGGCCAGCGTCACCTCGCCGACGTGTTCAGGGTCGAACGACCAGATGGGCGTGAACGTTCCGTCGAGGTCGAGCAGACCGAACAGGTAGTCGACGCCGTCATCGAAGGCGTAGGGGTCACCCTCCAGGTCGAGGAACAGATCGCCCTCGTTCGGCTCCGGGAGCATCGCCAGCCCGCGCTCGGGCTCGATCGGCTCGCCGGGCCGTGGCAGGAGAAGCTCGTGGATCGGTCTCGCAAGGCCCCGGCCCTGGACCTGGATTCGCGCCTGCTCGCGAACGCGCTCGATGCCGGTCGCACTGGTCCCGTCGATTGGGGGATCGAACGGAATCGGCGCGTTGGCGAGCCGCACGACCGTGTCGATCTCCCGGGTGGCGAGTGAGGCCCGCTGCCGGGACGAGATGCCGGCCACCAGGCTCAGGTGGTCGTCCGCGCGCCGCCGCTGAGCGCACTCGACGGCCCACCGGCAGACGTCGCAGTGCTCGACCGGCTCAGGGTAGGTCGTCGACCCGGTGACCGGGACGAGACCGCCGAGCTCATCGATGACGGCCGCCTCGAAGCGGCGCTTCGCCATCCGGTAGTACGCCATGTAGTCGTCCACCCGCAGCGAGACCTTTCCTCCGCCGCTTCCGCCGAGCACGACGTGCATCCGCTCGGGAGCGACGCGCTGGATGTCCTGCAGCTGCTCCACGTAGGAGCAGATCTGCAGCACCGCGCCGGCCTTGACGTGACGGGCAAGCTTCGTGTCGGCGACCTCGTAGTGGTACGGGCCGAAGACCGAGGGTCGCTCCGGGGCATCCACGCGCAGCAGGAAGTCGGCGTAACCGAGCCAGCGGCCGTCGAAGAACGTGGCCTGGAAGATGACGTCCGCGCCGGCCGCCATCGCGGCCATCGTCTGCTCTGCCTGGCCGCGAACCTGGGCCGCACGGTCCGCCTCGTCGTCGCGCTCGACGGTGACGACGCGCGCGCCTTCGGCGGTGAGCTCGTCCAGGTAGCGGGCCTCGTGCGCGAAGCCGCGCTTTCGGATGATCTCGAGCTCGCGGTCATTGCGGTGGGGACGCTTCACGACTCCCTGCAGCGCCGCGCGCTCGAGCGCCGTGAGGTGCTCGCAGGCGAGGTACCCCACCAGGTCGGTGGCCGAGAAGACCGGCGCACCGTCGATCAGCTGCATCGGCTCAGTTGGATCCCCGCATGTCACCAGCCTAGCGAGCGATGCGACAGCTTGGCGGTCGCGAGCCGCCGTCAGCCCGAGGCGGTCGGGGAGGGCGCCGGATCTGGCGCGCGGAGCAGCACGAGGGCCCAGTTGCAATCCGTTTCGACCCGCACGAAGGCCGGTCCTCGAACCCCGAGCGACGCGAACGTCTGAGGCTGCAGCGTCCCGCGGTCGACCCCGGCGCCCACCGTCGCCCGGATGGTGGGCACGGCCTCGCCGTCCGTGGGCAACAGCGAGACGGAGAAGCGGCAGCCGGTCGCCTCGGGGTCGGCCGCGACCCACCTGATGGCGTGATTGCCCTCACCGATGTCCACCGGTCCTTCCTCCGCCGGCCCGACTCCCGCCATGGACGTCACGAACGGGGTCCCATCCGCGACGCGGTCGGCCGCCCGCAGGAATGGGTCCGGCTCGTATCCCGCGGCCACCCAGCCCTCCTCGAACTGCGGCTCGTCGGCGTCCGCGTCGGTGACCAGGTACCACGAGAAGCCGTCGGCCGGGAACGGACCCATGACGACCTGCATCTCGGCATGGAGGGGGAGAAGGCCGGTGGTCACGGGGGCGTTCGTCCCCGGCCGCTGGCGCACGCGCAACCCATCGATCAGGGAGGCGACGATGTCCCCGGCGGAGAAGTCCGGAACTGCGCCAAGGTCCGGAGTCGGCTCTGGCGTCGGAGTCGCCGGCGGCGGGGTGGGTGGCACCGTGGGCGTCGGGCTCGGCGTCGCGGAGGGCGTCGGTGTCGGGGTGGGCAGCTCCGGGAAGGTGCAGGCGGCGAGCAGGACG
>JASLBU010000073.1 GCA_030146365.1 Candidatus Limnocylindria bacterium
ACTACAGTCCGGCGGCGAGGGAGTCGGCGCGGGGGTCCGCGCCGCCCTGGTAGGTCCCGTCGGGCAGGCGCCGGATCATCTGCGCCCAGCCCATGAGCGGCGTCCGCGGCTCCACCAGTTCGACCTCGTGGCCCCGCTCACGCAGACTTTGGACCGCGGCGGCGTCGACCCCGTCTGACTCGACGCTCAATACGCGCAGCGGCGTGAAGGGCGCATCGGTCTGAGCGACCCAGCGGGGTCGGTCGACCGCCGCCTGCGGGTCGAGCCCATCGTCGAGGAGCCCCGTCACCAGCTGGACCATCGTCTGGGGCTGGCCGTCGCCGCCCATTGCCCCGAACGCGACCTCGGCGCGCCCGTCGCGAAGCAGCATGGCTGGCATCAGCGTATGGAGGGTGCGTGACGAGGGCGCCAGCGCGTTCGCGTGCGTCGGGTCGAGCGAGAAGTACGCCCCGCGGTTCTGCAGCATGATGCCGGTCGAGCCGCCCATGACGCCCGACCCGAAGCCCATGTAGTTGGACTCGATGAGGCTGACCATCATGCCGTCGCCGTCGGCTGCGCACAGGTAGACGGTGCCGCCACCCGGCGGGTTCGTCGGGGTGAACATCTGCGCCCGGTCGGCAGCGAGGCGTGACGCGAGCCACGTTGCGTGTTCGTCCGCCAGCAGGCTGGACGGATCGGCGAGGCCGCGCGCCGGGTCGCTGACGCGTCGGTCCCGCTCGCTCCAGGCGACCTTGATCGCCTCGACCTGGGCGTGGATGCGGTCGGCCGACATTGGGGCGCCCATCGGCCAGTCCAGCTGTCGAAGGACGTTGAGGGCCAGGAGGCCGGTGATGCCCTGCGAGTTCGGCGGCATGGTGGCGACCTGCATTCCGGCGTAGTCGACCGAGATCGGATCCACCCAGTCGCCGTGGTGGGCGGCGAAGTCATCGGGGGCCAGCACGCCGCCGGCATCCTGGACGGCACGCGCGATCTCCGTGCTCAGCGGACCGTCGTAGAACGCCGCTCGCCCATCGGACGCGATCGCTCGCAAGGAGGCGGCGAGCAGGGGCTGGCGGAACGTCGAACCGGGACCCCCCGCGGGCTCGAAGACGGCCCGGGCGGTGTCGCCGAAGGCGGGCAGCGATGCGCGGATCGATCGGGACGTGATGTCCGTCAGCTGGTAGCCCTGCTCGGCCGCCTGGGCGGCGGGAAGAAGTGCATCGGCGAGCGAACGCCGACCGAAGCGGTCCAGCAGCTGCGCCCACGCGTCCACGGCACCGGGGACGTCGATGGTGAGCGGCCCGCGCTGCGGCATGGTCTCGTGCCCGGCCGCCCGTACGGTGTCGATGGTGAGGGCGGCGGGGGAGCGTCCGCTGCCGTTGAATCCGTGGAGCCGCCGGTCGGCCGGGTCCCAGACCAGGGCGAAGGCGTCGCCTCCGAGGCCGCACGCGTTGCAGTACACGACCGCGAGCATCGCGTTCGCGGCGACGGCCGCGTCGGCGGCGGTGCCGCCCGCACGCAGCGCCTCGACGCCCGCCGCGGTCGCCATCGGATGGGGCGTGGCCACCATGCCACGCGGTGCGGTGATCGGGGGCATGGGCTGGACCGTATCAGATGCCGAATGATCGAAACGTGCACATTGACAGTAGCAAGTATCGGGCCGATGATATGGCTCGCTTGCGGAGGGCGTACCCGATGACCAGCGAATCACCCATGAGCGTGGCCGTCGTCGGCGCCACCGGCTTCGTGGGCAGCCACGTGGTCCCGAGCCTGGTGGAGGCGGGGCACCGCGTGATCGCGATCTCTCGGGACGGCACCCGCCGTCCGGAGTGGGGGAGCGCCGTCGAGACGCGTGCTGCCGACGTGGCCACCGGCCGCCGGGTCCCCGAGGCCCTGGCCGGCGCAGACGCCGTCGTGCACCTGGTGGCCATCCCGCGCGAGACCGGCGGCCGGCGCTTCGAGCAGGTCAACGTGCGCGGCACGGAGCGCGTGGTCGCGGCATCCGTTGCCGCGGGCATCCGCCGGTTCGTGCATCTGTCGGCGATGGGAGTGACGGACGACCCGAAGCTCGCCTACCTGTCCTCGAAGTGGCGTGGCGAGCAGCTCGTCCGCGAGAGCGAGCTGGACTGGGTGGTGCTGCGGCCGTCGCTCCTGTTCGGTCCGGGCGACGGGTTCTTCTCCCTGGTCAGGACGACGCTGAAGTGGTGGTCACCGGGCGTGGTCGCGATCCCGGGCCGGGGCGACGCGCGCTTCCAACCGCTCGCGGCCGCGGATCTGGCCACCGCCGTTGAACGGTGCGTGAGCGAGCTGGGGCGCGCGGGGTCGATCTACGAGCTCGGCGGGCCGCAGCACGTGACGTATCGGGAGATCGTCGACGAGGTGATGCGGGTGACCGGCATGCGGCGTCTCAAGCTGCCGATGCCGATCTCGCTCATCAGCGCCCTCACGGTCGCGACCGACCGGTTCCTCCCGATCTTCCCGGTCAGCCACGACCAGATCTCCTCGCTCCAGCGCCCGAACTCGACGCAACTCGATGCGTTCGAGCGTGCCTTCGGCGTCGCGCCGCGGCCCATGGACCTCGGCTACCTGGCGGGCTGAGGGTCGCTCGCGCCAGGTCGGCGGCATTGCACGGTGCCGCAGACCCCGCTACGGTGGGGGCATGCCCATCGCCCGAGCCCGTGGTGCGGTCGCGTCCGTGGCGCTTGCCGTTGCGGTCCTGACCGGACTGACGACGCCCGTCTCCGCCGTCGAGCCGATCGACATGCGGGACGATGTCGCCGCCACCATGGCGCCGCGACCCGGCACGACCGGTCCTCGCGTGGCACCGCAGCGGCCCGCACCGCGGCGCCCCGCGGCCCGGGTCCCGCGGCAGGCACCGTCCGTCGCGCCGACCCCGAGCCCGACCGCCACGCCGACGCCGACCCCCGTGCCCACCTCCACGCCCGAGCCGGCGCCCGAGCACGGATTCGACGTCTCGTGGCCGCAGTGCGGCGATGCGCTTCCGGAGGCCTTCGCATTCGCGATCGTCGGCGTGAACGGTGGCCGGGTGTACACCGAGAATCCTTGCCTGGGCGGAGATGGCGAGACGGGCGGTCAGCTGGGCTGGGCCGGTCGCGAGGTGGAGCTGTACGCCAATACCGGCAACCCCGGACCCCGGGACTCGCGCCACTGGCCGGACGGGCGGGAGGAGCCGCGGCCATGCGGGGACCCGGCCGCGGACAGCAGCCCGGACACGACCGACTGTGCCTACGTCTATGGCTGGGACGCGGCGGCCGACTCGTATCGGGCGGCGGTGGACGGATTCGTGACTGCGGGCTGGGCGGACCCCGGAGCCGTCCGGTTGCCGTGGCGCACGGCCTGGTGGCTGGACGTGGAGACCGCGAACAGCTGGCGCCTGGACTGGCGGCTGAACGTCGCGGCGTTGCAGGGCGCCAGGGACTACCTCGAGTCCATGGACGTGAAGAGCGTCGGCTTCTATTCCACTCCCCTGATGTGGTGGCGGATCACCGGCGGCACGGACGCCTTCGCCGAGCATCCGGCCTGGCACGCAGGTGCCGACAGCCTGGAGGACGCGCGGCGCCGCTGCGAGACCGAAGAGGCGTTCACCGGTGGCGAGCTGGTGATGGTCCAGTGGCTGGAAGACGGAATGGACCACGACCTCCGGTGCCCGTAGCGGTCCCGCTGGGCCAGCAGGGCTGATCGTCCCCACCTCCCGCTGGTAGCGGATTTCCACCGGCGCGGCGTCGCCGACGTCGTCGACCTCCCGCGCCCCAGACGGACTAGGGCTGGGCCTCCCATGTCTCGCCCGGCTCGAGCGCGATCACCTCGGCGGACGCATGGTCGCGCAGGTCCTCCGGGGTGCCGGACAGCGCCGGGAAGGTGGCGTAGTGCACGGGGATGGCTGTCGGCGCCCCGATCATGTCGAGCGCCAAGCCGGCATCACGCGGCCCCATGGTGTAGTGCCCGCCGATCGGCAGCACGGCGACGTCGGGACTGAATCGCTCGCCCACGAGGCGCATGTCACCGAATACGTCGGTGTCGCCCGAGTGGTAGACCGTGGTGCCGTCCTCGAAGTCGAGGACCCAGCCCCAGCAGCCGAGCTCCCGCGTCACCTGGCCACCGCCGACGTTCAAGGTTGCGCCACCGGAGTGATCCGCGTGCACCATCGTGAAGCCGATGCCGGCCGCCTCGAAGGTGCCGCCCTTGTTCATCCCGATCGCGTCGACGCCCATGCCGGCCAGCTGGACGCTCATCTCGTGGCCGCAGACGACCACGGCGCCCTCGGCCCTCGCCAGCTCCACGACGTCGGCCAGGTCCTCGCCGACGTGGTCGAAGTGCCCGTGGGTGGGCGCCACGACGCTGACGCGCTCGGCGACTCGGTAGGCATCCGGGTAGTTCGGGGCGCCGGACCAGCGATCGACCCAGACCCACGCGTCGTTCGGAGACCGATAGAGGACGCCGCCATGGCCCAGGCGGGTGATGCGCAGGTTCGGCATGATCGGTCGTTCCTCCTTGGCGCCATGGTGGCGCGCTCAGTGGTCGTGTGCTCGGCCCGTTGCGGGCCTCCGGGGCTCCGCGTGGCAGGCGGCGTACCACTCTGGGAGCCGCGGGCGGGGAGGGCTTACGGAATGACGAGCCTTCCGGTCGCGGCGATTCGCCCCATCCATCCGGCCTCACGCTCGATGGTGGTCTCCGGGCCGTGGCCCGGGAGCACCCGGACGTGGCCCGGGAGCGCGCGAGCCAGCCGAGCGATGGACTCGGCCATCTGGCGGTCGTCGCCCCCGGGGAGGTCAGTTCGGCCGAAGGCGCCGGCGAACAGGACGTCACCGCTCAGCAGGAGGCCCAGGCGCTCTTCGTAGAGGCACACCGAGCCCTCGGTGTGCCCGGGCAGGTGAAGTACGTCCAGGACCAGATCGCCGATGCGAACCTGCGCCCCCTCGTCCAGGTCGCGGGTCGCCGTGACCGGTTCGATCTCGAAACCATAGCTGTTCCGACCGTCGAGGCGATGGGCATCCTCCGGGTGGATCGCCAGCGGCGCCCGGCTGGCTTGCATGAGCGGCCCGTCGTCGTAGATGTGGTCAATGTGGCCGTGGGAATTGGCGATGAGGTGGACCCGCACTCCGTTCGCCGCCGCGCGTGTCATCAGCGGCTCGGCGGCGCCCATGCCCGGATCGAGGACCAGCGCGTCCGGCGATCGGCCGTCCCATACGAGGTAGCTGTTCGTCTGCCACGGCCCGAAGGCGCCGACCTCGATGCGCACGGCGTGGTCCGGGTCGGGGGCCGGGACGGAGGAGCGCTCGACGATCGTCTCGTCGGTCACTGCTCGCGACCGCCGGTCGGCCCGGTGGCTGTCCCTTCGCCTTCCGCCACACGGAGGCCAAGGTGGCCGGCCAGCTGGCGCGCCAGCTCATCGGCCACCTCGTCGGCCGATACTGCTCTGCCGAGCTCCCGGGCCAACGAGGTGACCCCTTTGCCCGGGATGCCGCAGGGGATCATCTCGTCGAACCAGCGAAGGTCCGTGTTGACGTTGAGCGCCAGACCGTGCGTCGTCACGCCGCGCTTCACACGGACGCCGACGGCCGCGACTTTCCGCTCGCCGTCCACCCAGATGCCTGGATGGCCTTCCAGCCGCGATCCGGTGATGCCGAAGCGCGCCGCCGTGTCGATGACGGCCTCCTCCAGCGTGCGAACGTAACGGCGCAGGTCCAGCGGATCGGCCAGCTCGACGATGGGATAGGCGACGACCTGGCCAGGGCCGTGGAACGTCACGTCGCCACCACGGTCGATCCGGATGAGCTCGGCCCCGATGTCCCTCAGGCGCTGCGGCGTCGCCAGCATGTTGGCCTCGTTCCCGCCACGGCCGATGGTGTAGACGGGGAAGTGCTCGAGCAGCAGCAGCCGGTCACCGATTCGCCGGCCCCGCCGCTGGTCGGCAAGCTCGTCCTGGAGCTCCCACGTCGGCCGGTAGGGGACGCTGCCCAGGTGCTCGACGGTCAGCACGCCGCCGTGCGCCGCGAGGAGCGGGTGCGCATCCGAGGCGGGGCGGTGGACCATGTCCCGGTCCGGCCTGCGCGGGCCCAACCGGGCGGGCGTCTCCGGGGGGGCGCTGATGTCGCGGAACGGCGTGTCGGCCACCATCGGCCTAGGAGGCGGCGGCCGACTCGCGACCGGGGACCTGCTCCGCGGCGTGGTAGCTCGAGCGCACGAGCGGACCGGACTGGACGTGGCGGAAGCCCATCTCCAGGCCGATGCGCCGAAGGCTCATGAACTCGGCCGGCGTGTAGTACTTCACGAGCGGCAGATGTTTGCGCGACGGGCGCAGGTACTGCCCGATGGTGAGCACGTCCACGTCGGCGTCGCGGAGCAGCTGCATCGCCTCGATGATCTCGTCCCAGGACTCGCCCAGCCCGAGCATGATCCCGGTCTTCGTCACCATCTCGTCGAAGCCGATCTCCGTCGCCACTGCTCGTCCGTGCGTCAGCACGTGGACCGAACGGTCCCAGCGGGCGCGGCGGCGCACCGGCTTCTGGAGGCGCCGGACCGTCTCCACGTTGTGATTCAGGATGTCGGGCCGCGCCTCCACGACGGTGCGGATGTCCGCATCGCGGCCGTTGAGGTCGCTGATGAGCACCTCGATGCTCGTCCCGGGGTTGGCGAGGCGGATCTCGCGGATCGTGTCGGCCACCATCCGGGCGCCGCCGTCGTTCAGATCGTCCCGGGCCACCATCGTGATCACGACGTGCTGGAGCCGCATGATGCGCGTCGCCTCCGCCACGCGGCGAGGCTCGTCGAGGTCGGTGATGGGAGGACGACCGGTGTCGATGGCGCAGAACCCGCAGTTCCGGGTGCAGACGCTGCCGAGGATCATGATCGTCGCGGTGCCGAGCGCCCAGCACTCGCCGATGTTCGGGCAGCGCGCCTCCTCGCAGACGGTGTTCAGGGCGCCGGCTCGCACGATGCTCTTCGTCCCGGCGTAGGTGCGTCCCGCTCCGACGCGGACTTTCAGCCACTCCGGCCGCCGGCCGCCCGGTCGGGCGTTCTCCGGAACCGGGTCGCCTGGGGCAAGCAGCCCTCCATCGGTCTGCGGACCGCCGGGGTACATCACCTCAGATGGCGACGCGTGTGCCCCGGTTGGGTTC
>JASLBU010000081.1 GCA_030146365.1 Candidatus Limnocylindria bacterium
CGGTCAGACCTTGCGGGTCCCGGCACGGGTGGTGATGTTGGGGCCCCCGTATCCGCTCATCTCGCCGATGAGCCGCGTCCGGATCTGACGCAGGAGGGGTCTCCAGTCGAGGGCATCATACCCGAGTTGCGCAAGTGCGTCCGTCAACGACGCAGCGGCCGCGAGCTCCGCGATCCGGGCATGCGCCTCCGACGCCTTCCACCAGGTTGCCCCGTGGCGGTGCTCGAGGCCCTCGATCAGCTGGGCGGCCAGGATCGCGGACTGGACGTCGGCGACCGATGCCAGCGGCGACCGAATGGTGTACAGGTAGGCCTCCTCGGGAACGCTGACCCCGATGATGTACCCCACGATGCCGCTGTAGTAGGCGCGGGCGACCGCCGGCTCATCCGGGTCCGCGTACATCCGCAGCTCATACTGCATCCGGCCGATGTCGTGCCGCACTCGCCACAGCCTGACGAAGGCGGCGAAGTCGGTGAACGGAACGACCTCGGCAGCTGAGATGCCGAGCTCCTGGGCCAGCCACTCGGGGGCGCCGACCAGGCTGGCGTACGCGGCGTTGGCCGCGCGCGTGGCAACGCCGGCCCCAACGGAGGCGTCACCGGCAAGCGATGCTTCGGCGGAGCGCCAGCCGGCAGCCTGCGGCGACTCGATCACCGTCCTGCCGGACGCCAGGACGGCCCGCCTGATCTCGCGCTCGCCGAACCAGTGAGACCAGGCCCCGCCGCGCACGACGTGCCACAGGTCGGCGAGGGTGGCGTCCCCCTGCTCGATGTCGATCTGGGCCAGGTAACGCCGCAGGGCGGCGTAGTAGGGCGTCTCCGAATGGAACACGAACCGCACCAGGTCCGATGCCAGCTGCCGGGGATCCTCGCCGCGCGCGGCCGCCGCCTCGACGGGATCACCGTCCGCCAACCACCCGGCCATGCGCTCCCCGTAGCGCGGGTTCAGGGCCTCGAGCGCCTCGCGGTAGGCGCCGTACAGCAGGTCGCGCTCGCCCCGATTGCCGATCTCCGAGATGCGCTCGGAAACCTCGGTGAATGGCAGCCCTTCGCCACGCCAGACGACGATGGTGCTCGCCTCCGCATCGGCGATCGAGCGGTCGAGCTCGATCAGCTCGGTGGAGTTCGTGGTGCGGATGGCCATTCAGCCGGCCTCGAGGGTGGCGGGTTGTGCAGCTCGACGTCGCGAAGCGGTGACCGGACGCTTGAGGGCCATGCCACCGGCCGCGGCGCCGACGAAATCGCGGAACAGCGGATGCGGCCGGTTCGGGCGGCTCTTCAGCTCTGGGTGCGCCTGCGTCGCCACGAACCACGGGTGGTCGCGGAGCTCAATGTACTCGACCAGTCGCCCGTCGGGCGAGACGCCACTAAATCGCATCCCCGCTTCGGAGAGCCGGTCGCGATAGGCATTGTTCACCTCGAACCGATGCCGATGCCGCTCGTAGGCGATCTCGGTGCCGTACGCCTCGCGGACCTTCGAACCCTCCTCCAGCCGGGCCGGATAGAGGCCGAGCCGCATCGTGCCGCCCTTATCGGTCACATCGGCCTGGTCGGGCATGAGATCGATCACCGGGTGCTCCGTGAAGACATTGAACTCGCTCGAGTTCGCATCATCCGTGCCGAGCGCCTCGCGCGCGAACTCGATCACCGCGCACTGCAGGCCGAGGCATAGCCCCAGGAATGGCACGTTGTTGCGGCGCGCCCAGCGGATGGCGCGGATCTTCCCCTCGACCCCGCGGTACCCGAATCCGCCGGGCACGACGACGCCGGCGACGCCCGCCAGCTCGGTCCCGACCTGGTCGGGCTCGATGCGCTCGAGGTGCTCGGAGCGGATCCAGCGAACCTTGACCTCGACGTTGTGATGGAGGGCCGCGTGCTTGAGGGCCTCACCGACGCTGATGTACGCATCGGGCAGCTCGGTGTACTTGCCAACGATCGCCACCTCGACCTCGGGGCGGGGCGTCCGGATCCGGCTCACCAGCTCCTGCCAGTCATCGAGGTCCGGCTCCCCACCGGGCAGCTCGAGCTCACGGGTGACGAGCTTGCCGAGGCCGGACCGCTCCAGCTGAATCGGGACCTCGTAGATGCTGCGCGCCGTCTTCAGCGGGATGACGGCGTGGACGTCGACATCGGTGAAGAGGCTGACCTTGTCGAGGATCTCGTCGTCGATCGGCTCGTCGCTGCGCAGGATGATGACGTCCGGCTGGATGCCGATGCCGCGCAGCTCCTTCACCGAATGCTGGGTCGGCTTCGTCTTCAGCTCCCCGGTGGCGCCGATCTCCGGCAGCCAGGTCACGTGGACGTAGAGAACGTTGCGCCGGCCGACGTCCTTGCGCATCTGGCGAATGGCCTCGAGAAACGGGAGCGACTCGATGTCGCCGACCGTGCCCCCGACCTCGACGATCACGACGCCGTGGGCCGCCAGGCCGCTGGTCGCCACGCTGCCGGTGCCCTCGCGTGCGACGCGGGCGATCCGCTCCTTGATCTCGTTCGTGATGTGCGGGATGACCTGAACGGTGCCGCCCAGGTAGTCGCCACGCCGCTCCTTGGCGATGACGCTCTGGTAGATGCGGCCGGTCGTAACGTTGCTGGCCTGCGACAGGTTCTCGTCGATGAAGCGCTCGTAGTGCCCCAGGTCGAGATCGGTCTCCGCGCCGTCATCGGTCACGAACACCTCGCCGTGCTGGTACGGCGACATCGTGCCCGGATCGATGTTGATGTACGGGTCGAGCTTCAGGATGCTGACCGGGATGCCGCGAGCCTTGAGGATGCGGCCGATGCTGGCCGCCGTGATTCCCTTGCCAAGGGAGCTCGTGACGCCACCCGTGACGAAGACGTACTTCGGCATTGGGATCCTTGCACCTCGCGGTGGCTAGGGCGGGCGGCGGAGTCGGTCGAAATCGGGGCCGCGCGCGAGCGACATCGCCTTGTGCCACTCGGGAAGCGATCATACCGCAGACGCGGTGTGTCGGTGTAGCGTTGCTCCATGCCAGCGGCCCGAATCGAGCGCGCGCACGGTCCGTCCTCGCGCCCGCGTCCGTGAGGCTCGTCGTCACGGCCTGGGCGGCAGTGCGGGTGGTCCACCCCGCGCCGACCGCGGCGGTCATCATCCTCTCCGCGGCCCTCGGCGCGATCCTACTGGCCCAGGCCGGGCGGCCGATCGACGTGTACTGGGCCTGGACCGTGGCCGCTGTGGCCGGGTCGCAGATCTTCGTCGGCGCCACGAACGACCTCGTCGACCGCGCCCGCGACCTGGCGGCCGGTCGCCTCACCAAACCCCTTGCGGCTCTTCAGCTGTCCGTGGCCGCCGCCACCTGGATCGCGGCGGGCGGACTGGGGCTCCAGCTCGTCGCCTCGGCATGGCTGGGTCTCGCTCCGCTGCTGTTCGGCTTGGTGGCCGTGCTCTCTGCGCTCGCCTACAACCTCTGGCTGTCGCGGACGCCGTGGTCCGTGGTCCCCTACCTCGTGAGCTTCGGCGTCCTGCCCTTGTGGATCGCCTCTGGCGTCAGCGTGCCGATCGAGCGCGTCGCCGTCGCCCCCCTGCTGGTCGCCCCCTTCGCCGCCGCCGCCCACCTGGCGAACGTGCTCCGCGACTTTGACGCCGATGCAGCGCTCGGCTCGCGCAACCTCGCCCAGGTGCTCGGGCGTCGCACGGCCCACCTGCTGGCGTGGGCGCTCGCACTGGCCGTCGGGTTGGGAGTGGGCTTGGCGTTGTTCGCCGGCGGAGCCGTCACGCCCGCCGCTCTGGGACTGGGGCTCGTCGGCCTGGTCGCGGTGGCCCAGGGAATCCACAATCCCGGCCGGTTGTGGATCGGGATGCTCATCGCGGCGGTCGCCTGGACGGCCGCCTGGGCGCTCGCCACCGGCTGAGCGCGGCGGCGTCCCCGGGCCGGTCGCCCCCGTCACTCTGGTGGCAGAGATTCACCGGAGCCCCGAGTTGGGTGGCATTCCGCACATGTGGTGAGACCCCGTAAGCGTGAGCTGCACCCCGGGTGCGGCTCGCGCATGACCGTTGCACATACAGGTGCAGATCGGCACCCAGATCGGCCGTCCGGTGAGAATCTGCACACACAGGCGCATCGGCTCGACGCACGGCCGCATCGGCTCGAGGCAGGCGCTACGCGCCCGAAGAGGCTGACCGTGCCGGAGAGTCAGCCGGGATTGGGCTCGGTAGCCGGTCCTGCGGCCGGTCCGGCCAGGCCGGAGGCACGTCGACCCGCCGAGGCGGTGATCAAACGGTCCGCTGGACCGTCCAGGAGCCGATCCGGTGCAAAATCAAGCGCGGCCCGAGCGTGTGCGGCCACAGCCCGGGTGAGACTGACCGTGCCGGAGCCGAGTCAGCCGGGATTGGGCTCGGTAGCCGGTCCTGCCGGCTCCGTCCGGCAGGCCGGGCGGACGAGCCTCCCCACGCTGCCTCAGATCCTGTGCGGATCAGACGACGTCGTCGAGCTCCATCTCCTCGTCATCGGTCTCCTCGGTGAGCTTGAGCCACACGAAGAGTCCGGCAAGGATGGTGAGCGGGATCACGATCATCGCCGCGATGAGAGCCGCGATGCTGATGAGAAGGACCTTGATTGCCTTCATGCGAAGGACTCCCCTGCTACTGCGCGCCGGTGGGGTTCGGCGCAGGCTGCTGTCGCTGCTCAGGTGCGGACTCGATCATAGCCAAGATCTCGTCCTTCGTGAACTCGGAGAGCTGGTGGCCGGTTCCCCGCGAGCCGCTCACGCCGAAGAGCCGGAGGACGAAGGATCCCTCCTGCTCGAACAAGAAGGCGTCCTGCGCCTTCTGACCGTCGATGTACGCCCCGATGATCCTCATCGCCAGCTCGTAGTAGTTGGCGAGCCCCGGCAGGGGCACGTCGCGATCGGCGGTTCCGCGCTTCGACGCGCTGGCGTCCATGAGATCGGCGACCTGCTCGTCGGTGATCTCGTAGGTCTTCTTGGCGAGGGCGCCGTAGCTGTCGGAGTCGGACCCCGCGCCCTGCATGCCGAGCCCCTGGAGCAGGAATCCGCCCTCGAGCTCGATGAGCAGGAGATCCTTCAGCCGTTCGGAATCGGCGAAGGCGCCGATGGTGCGCAGGACCTCTTCCCAGTCCTGGCGCGGACTCCCGTCATAGATCCGCATGACGCGCCCGACCCTCCGCTCCGCCGTTGCCGTCGATGAGTGGACGGAGCATACGCGCCGACGGCCTCAGGTCAAGGCCGAGGCGATCAGCCCGGCGGTCCGCGCGTTGTTGACGATGAGCCCGATGTTCACGCCCAGCGTCCGACCGCCCGACGCACGTGCCAGGTGGCCCAGCAGGTGCGGCGTCACGGCACCGCCGGTGACGCCTCGCGACCGCGCGTCGGCGATCGCGTCCGCGATCCATGCATCCACCTCGTCCGCGGGGATCGCGAGGTCGGCCGGTGGCGGTTGGACCAGGAGGATGCCGCCGGCCCCCGGGACGGACCGATGCCCGGCGATGGCGGCGGCGGCAGCCTCCGGCCCGTCCACACGGTGGGGCAGCGGCAGCCCGGACGACGTGCTGTAGAAGGCCGGAAGCTCATCGACCCCGTAGCCGACGACCGGCACGCGCCTGGTCTCCAGCAGCTCCAGCGTCGCCGGCAGGTCCAGGATCGACTTCGCCCCGCAGCTGATGACCGCCACCGGCGTTGCAGCGAGCTCGTCGATGTCGCTCGAGACGTCCAGCGTCACGGCCGCCCCGCGGTGGACGCCGCCGATGCCACCGGTCGCGAAGACGGCGATGCCCGCCCGGTGTGCGAGCCGCATCGTGGCGCTCACGGTGGTCGACGCAAGCCGGCCCGCGGCCAGCAGCGGGCCGAGATCCCGCGACGCCGCCTTGGCGATCGCCCGCTCCGGATCGGCCAGTCGCTCGATGAGCGCCCGGTCCGCACCGACGATGGCCCGTCCGCCCTCGATGGCAGTGGTTGCCGGAACCGCACCCGACTCGCGGATGGCCGCCTCGGCCGCCACGGCCGTCTCGACGTTGTGGGGCGCCGGCAGGCCCTGCGCGATGAGGCTGGACTCGAGGGCCACGACCGGCCTGCCTGCCGCGAGCGCCTCGGCGACCTCCCCTGAGACGCTGAACCATGACTCGGTCATGCCGGCAGACTACCGCCGGCCTCCGACGGGACGCGGGTCTGTGCGCCGACCACTCCCGTCACCTCGGCCGCCAGCTGCACGCCGGCGGTCATCGCCGTTCGCAGGGCCTCCTCGGTCGGGGGCCAGGCGCCGCCGCCCGCGATCTCGGCCAGCAGCGCCGCGGCGAAGGCATCCCCGGCTCCGGTCGTGTCCACCGCGTCGCTGTCCGCGTCCCGCGTGACGGCCAACCGCGCACCGCCGAGCCGGGCACGTGCGCCGTCCGCATGCGTCTCCACGACGACGGTGGCGGCCGGCAGGCGTCCCAGGGTCTCGGCCTCGTCACGGTTGAGCACCACGAGGTCCGGGCGGATCCGCGTGACCCGGTCGACCCACGGTCCCACCTGTGCCTCACCCAGGGCGCAGCCAAGCACGGCCCGGCGCGGGAGGCCGGCGATCGCCCTGGCGAGCAGGTCGGCCTCCGACTCCGCGACGAC
>JASLBU010000130.1 GCA_030146365.1 Candidatus Limnocylindria bacterium
CGGCCCGGGCGCAGGCTGTCGGCGCGTGCCCATGTCGTACAGGAGTGGGGAAATGACAACCACACCGCACGTCGCGCGGCTCGGCACCGCGCTCATCGCCGCAGCTGCGGCCACCATGCTCGTGGCCGGCGTCTCGCTGGCACATCCCGAAGCGGAGGGCGAGCATCCCGGGGGATGCGTCGTCACCGTGCAGCCGGCGACCGTGGCCATCGGTCAGCAGTTCACCGTGACGGGGAACTTCGGCGGCGCCCAGATCTTCATCGTGGAAGGTGCGGGTGCGCCTCCGGCGGAGGACGCGACTCCCGCCGCGACCGCGCCGGCCGGCAGCTCGTTCAGCATGACGTTCACCGCGGAGGCGGACGACGTCGGTCAGCACACCGTGTGGGGCCTGATCGAGGGCAGTGAGTGCGGCGACTCGGACGACCTCACCGTGACCGCGACGATGCCTGACACCGCGGTCCCGGCGATCTCCGGCCAGCTGGCCCTGGCAGGGCTCGTCCTTCTCCTGCTCGCCGTGGCGGTCGGGACGGATCGGCTCATTCGGCCAGAGCGCTAGGGGGCGGTCCGGATCGGCGGGGGCGCAGTGCTCCGCTCTCGCCGATCCGCTCGGTTGCTCACCAGCGGAGCTAACGGCGAAGAAGGCGCATCCCCGCGGGGAGCATGGCGCGGATCACTCCTCGTCTGAGCGGTCCAGCCCCTGATCGGCGGCCAGATCGGCCTGAGCGTCCTCGTGGGTGCCGGCCTCGACGCGTGGGTCCGACCCTCCGGCGGTCTGGCCGGCGTCGTCGCCTTCCTCGTACCGGGCGACTTCCTGCTCGTGCTCCGTGGGCTGTGTCGCCGTGATCGAGGGGTCCTCGTCCTCGAATGCCGGTCGCTGGTCAGTCATCGGTGGCTCCTTAGCGGTGTCGTGTACCGGCATCCCGATGCACAACCGGTGCCGAGTGCGATCGGCCGGCGGTCAGGCCAGGTACCAGGCGAAGGCATCGGCGGCGATGTCCGCGGGAACCTCGTGGCCACCGAGGAACTCGTTGTAGCGAACGTCGTAGCCAATGGTCCGCAGCGCGGGCACGAGGCGGCGGCTGCATCGGTCGATCGGGAGCACCCGGTCATCCGTTCCGTGGCTCAGGAAGCACCTCGGGCGGTCCTCGTACATGGCCGGCGCCATGAAACCGGGCGAGAAGGCGAGGATGTGACTGAACAACGCGCCGTTCGTGAATCCCAGCGACAGCGCGTAGGAGGCGCCGTCCGAGAATCCGCCGATGCCCAGGCGCAGCCGATCGACGTCGTATTCCCCGAGCGTCTGCTCAAGGGCGCGTTCGATGAGCGCGACATCGGCGCCCCAGCCGCCCGTGAGCAGGTCCCAGGTGCTGCCTTGGGAGGAGGGGGCAAGCAGCAGGACACCCGTGTCGTCCGCAACGTCCCGAAAGAGGCGGATCGAGTGCTCCGCGTTGCCACCGGCGCCGTGCAACATGACGACGAGCCGCACCGGACCGGCGATCGGGCGGCCCTCCGGCACGTGGAGCAGCGCGTCGCCCCCGTCCAGCCCTAGCCGCTGCGTCCCCGGTTCCGGGGCGCGAGCCAGCGTGTCGGTCGGGAGCGTCAGGCGGCCGAGCGCGTGGGTGACCTCAGCCCGCGCATCCGAGCGCTTCATCCTTCAGCCGCGGGGCGGGCGGACGCGCCTACGGGTCCAGCCCCTCGACGGTCGCCGCCACCGCGATGCCGTACGCCGCGTGGGAGGCGATGTCGAGCAGCCATCCGTCGACGCCCCACTCCTTCGGATCGGTTGCGCCGACGACGGTCGCGGTCGTGTCGGCCGCGGCCATGGCGGCAGCACCGACGAGCAGCCCGGCGACCGGCACGGGGAGTCGAAGGCCGGCCCGCCGGACAGCGGCATACAGCAGTGCGGTGCTGAGCGCGACCAGGTAGGTGAGCAGGCCGCCGGCCGCCTCCTGCCGGTTGGTGGCCTTGTCGGGCCGTTCACCGGGTTGCGCGAGCTCCAAGCCGGCGACATCGGCCAGGCGGGCCGCGGTCTTCGTCGGCATCTGGCTCGCGGGTCGGGCGCGGATGAACATTTCGCCGAAGGTGAGGACGTTGGCGGCGAACTCGCCCGCAGCGCCGGCAAGGAAGCCGGCGATCATGGTTCTTCTCATCCTGGAGGCGCATGCACGGCCGGTGCCCTCGTGGCCGTTTCCGCTCATCACTCCCCGGTAGAGTGCTGACATGATGGTTGGGAGGCGCCAATGACGCCGGGTCGCTGCGCGTGATGGAGGCGGAAGCGCCGTACGACCGCTTCGCCGCGGCCTACCGCGAGTGGTGGGCGCCGGTGATCGCGCCGTCGGCGGTCGGCCTGCTGGACCGGCTGGACGGGCAGGTGCCGTTAGACGAGCCGGCGACGATCGTCGACATCGGCACGGGCACCGGCACGCTGGCGCTCGCCGCCCTGGCTCGATGGCCGCGAGCGACGGCGGTGGCCGTCGACCCCGCGAAGCGCCTGCTGGAGTTCGCGACGGACGCAGCTCGGGAGGCGGGCGTCGGTTACCGGTTGACCGTTCGCGTGGGTGACGCTGCCCACCTGCCGCTTGCCGATGCGAGCGCCGATGTCGCGGTCAGCAGCTTCGTGATCCAGCTCACCCCCAGCCGCGCGGCCGCCGTCCGCGAGGCCCACCGCGTCCTCCGACCTGGCGGCCTCTTTGCGTGTGTCGCCTGGCGGGCGGACGAGCGGCCGTTCGAGCCCCAGACGGAATTCGAGCTGGCCATGGAGGACCTGGACCTCGAGTTCGTCGGTCGGCCGGGTGATGCTCGGCCGTACGCCTCGCCGATGGTCGCGGCAGCGGAGCTCCGCAGCGCGGGATTCCGCGAGGTGCGCGCCCGCGAGGAGTGGCTGGAGCATCGGTTCACGCCCCAGTCGTACCTCGACATGCTCGAGCACTGGACCGAGGACGAGACGTTCGCCGCGCTCGACGAGCCGATGCGGCGGCGGCTGCGCGAGGTGGCCGTGCGCCGGATGGAACGGCTTCAGCCACAAGACTTCATCTGGCGCCGCCCGCTGGTGAGCGTGGTGGGCCGGCGGCGTTCCTGACGCTCACGGCGCATCGGCTGGTACGCTCGCGGCCGTGACGGACGTCGATGGAAGCTCGCTCCTCGAGTCGATCCCCGACGCGGTAGTGGTCGCCGACATGGAGTCGCGGATCGTGTACGCCAACGCGGCGGTGGAGCGGCTGCTGGGCTGGAGGGCAGGCGAGCTGATCGGGCAGTCGCTCCACGTCATCCAGCCGGAGCGTCTCCACGACGCCCACGATGCGGGCTTCCACCGCTACGTGACGACTGGTGAGCGGACCCTCTTCGGCACGCCCGTTCGGGTGCCGGCCCGCCGTTCCGACGGGAGCGAGCTCGACATC
>JASLBU010000131.1 GCA_030146365.1 Candidatus Limnocylindria bacterium
GGAAACGGGCCGAGTGCTCAGCCCGCGGGACGTTGAAGTTTATCGAGCGATCGGGGGAGTGTCAACGAAGAGCAGGCGCGTCCGCACCGCTCGGCTCACCTTCAACGGCACGTCGAGCGCCCGGACGACATCCTCCGGCCGACCGGCCCCGTTGGCGTCCAGCTGAAGCACGGTGCGAAGGCGGGCCGTGCGTCCGTCCTCGTCGATGTCGAGCACCTCGACATCCTCGATCAGCGGCCGCAGGTCCCGGTCGCCGGCGTCACTGCGGCGCTCGCTCTCTCCCCGGCGCCGCGCCTCCGGCAGCCGCTCGGCAGCGAGCAGCCGCACGACCGCGCCGCGCAGTGCATCCGAGGTGAGCTCTGCGTCGGCCCGGACCTCCACCTCGTACTCTGCGCCGCGCAGCTGCGAGGCCGCGGAGGGGAAGCCATGCCACACCTCCTTGGCGTCGCGCAGCTGGATCCCGTCCGGGAAGAGCTCGCCGAGCGCCTGGATGCGGTCCAGCGAGACCAGGTCATCGAAGTAGGCCTCCACCACCTCGCCCCGCAGCTCGATGCCGATGGGCAGGTTGGCCGCGAGCTTGATGCGAGGTCGCGGCTTCGCGGCGCCGGTGTATGCGAGGGGCAGATTCGCGTCCCGGAAGACCTTTTCGAGCGCATCGACCAGCTCGGCCTGGCGCATGCGCAGGGCCGGGGCAGTTCGGCTGAACAGGAGCTGCCAGCGCTGGCGCGGCTGGCCATCCGTCGGACGGTCGGTCATGGGGCCCGCATGGTACCGTCGATGGGGCCCTGAGGCCAGAGGACGGCGGGTAGCATTCCCAGCGATGTCCGAGCTGCTGGCCACCGTTCGCCACCACCGCCAGTCGATCTACGCGATGGCGATGATCGTCATCGTCGCGATTTTGCTGTGGGCCGCCCGCGGTGCCCTGCCCGCCTTCTTCATCGGCCTGGCGCTCGCGTTCATCCTGGACCCTGCGGTCACCTACCTCGCTCGGCACGGGATGCCCCGCTGGGCAGGCGTGATCGTGATGTACGTGACGTTCGTGGCTGTTATCTGGGCGCTGGTCGCCTATGCCCTGCCGCCGATCAGCCGGCAGACGCGGGAGTTCATCGAGCATCTCCCAGAGCTCGGCGCCGCGCTCGGGGACCTCGAGCGCGGATTCCTCGACTGGTATGCCGACCTGCCCTTGCCGGCGGAGGTCCGCACGACGATCGACGCCCAGATCGCCGCCGGGGGCCGCACGTTCGGCGACCTGTTCCGCGGGCTGCTGGCGCCGACGCTCAACGCGGTAGTTCGTGCCGCCACGTTCATCATCGGGCTCATCGTCGTGCCGGTCTGGCTCTTCTTCGTGCTCAAGGACCGGGATCGCTTCAGCCGGTCCGTGGCGGGAGCGCTGCCGCCCGGCTGGCGCGCCGATGCCGAGAACGTGCTCGCCCTCCTCGGGCGCGTCGGGGGACGCTGGGTTCGAGGACAGCTCCTGCTCGGGCTCTCCGTGTTCATCGCCACCGTCATCGGCCTCACGCTGCTCACCCTGCTCGGCTTCGCCGAGTTCGGGCAGTTCACGCTGGTGCTGGCGCTCATCGCCGGCGTGCTGGAGTGGCTGCCGATCATCGGTCCCATCGTTGCGGCGGTGCCGGCCATCCTCATCGGCCTCTCCATCGGCTTTCCTGCCGCGATCGCGGCCGCGATCCTGTACACCGCCATCCAGCAGCTGGAGAACCACATCCTCGTGCCGAAGGTGATGGGCGACGCGATCGAGCTGCACCCCGCGGTGATGATCCTGGCACTGGTGGTGGGCGGGTCGCTGTTCGGCATCGGCGGAGCGATCCTCGCCGCGCCCGCTGTGGCAGCGGGCCGCGACCTCTACAGGTACGGCTTCCACCGCTTCGCAGGCGTCATCCCCGCCGACGCGTTCGAGTTGGCGAAGCACGGGGAACGCCGGCCGCCGGCCACGTCACCGGAGCCGCCCCCCTCGGAGGCCGAGGCGGCGCCCGCCTGAACGGTGGTCGGGAGCCCCGCCGCGTGTTGATACTCGGTATCACCGAGACCGGCTTAGAGGCTCGGCTTGTGGCTCCTCATCCGTATCGACTCCAGGATGCCCATCCCGAACAGGAGGCTGATGAGGCTGGAGCCACCGTACGTCACGAAGGGCAGCGGGATCCCGGTGACCGGCATGACGCCGATCACCATGCCGACGTTCACGGTGACCTGGAACAGGATCATGGTCGCGAGGCCGATGGCGATCATCATCCCGAAGGAGTCCCGGGCCTGCCAGCCGATGAGCAGGATGCGCCACAGCAGCAGGCCGAACAGGGCGAGAACCACGAGTCCGCCGGCGAAGCCCAGGTCCTCGGCGACCACGGTGAAAATGAAGTCCGTCGACTGGACGGGGATATACCCTTGCTGCCCCTCGCCCCCCACGGTCAGGCCGCGGCCGAGCCAGCCGCCGGAGCCGACCGCATTCAGGGCCTGGACGAGCTGGTAGCAGGCACCCTGTGGATCCGCATACGGATCCAGGAAGCAGAAGAGTCGCTGGCGCTGGTACTCGTGCAGCATGCCCACCGCCACGGGAGCCGCGCCGACGACCGCGGCGGCCAGCAGCCCCATCCACCCGAGGCTCGCGCCGCTCATGAACAGCATGCCCGCAAGGATGGCCACGAAGACCAGCGCCGTCCCGAGATCCGGCTGCCGGAAGACGAGGAGCGTCGGCAGGGCCATCAGCGCACCGGCCACGAGGATGGTCGCCAGACGCCCGACCCGCTCCCGGCGGCCGGTGAGGTACGCAGCCAGCACGGCGATCATCAGGACCTTGCTCACCTCGCTGAACTGGAAGTCCAGGCCCGCCACGGTGACGGACATCTGGGCCCCGAACAGGTTCGTGCCGATGAGCATCGTCACGGTCAGGAGCAACAGCACGACAAGGTAGATCGGCATTGCGAGTGTCCGGAGCCACTGGTAGTCGACGCTGGCAGCGACGAAGAAGAGCGTGAGGCCGATGGCGGCCCAGATCACGGTCTTCACCGTCTGCGACATGCCGGCGGCCGCCCCCGCGTCGTTGTATCCGGCCGAGTAGCCCATCACCACGCCGACGAGGATGAGAAGGACGACGTAGAGGAGCAGCTGCGCATCGAAGTAGCGCCAGTCGCGCGCCTTGAACGTCTCCGCGAGGGTTGCGGTCGCGACGCCCACCGGTCAGTTCGCCGTCACGAGGCTGAAGTCGTTGGGGTCGAGCCGCAGGTCCTGGTCGAGCTCGTAGTAGAGCTGCAGGAAGAACTTCACGACTTCCGCCGAGACGTTGCCCGGAACGACCGCCGAGTAGTTGAAGCTCACGATCGCCAGCTCCGCGTCGGTCGCCCCCGCGGACGAGGGGAGGTAGGCGACGAACCAGCTGTGGAACGGCAGGGTGCCCTCGTCGGTAAGCTCACCGAACTCGGCGGTCCCGGTCTTGCCCGACAGGGCGCCCGGCAGCTCGAGGTCGCGGATGTTGTAGGCGTGGCCCGAGGTGATCACTTCCCGCGCGCCGATGCGCATCGTGTGGAGGGTGGCCGGATCGGCCTCGATCTCATGGATGAGCTCCGGCTCGTACGCCTTCACGAGCTCTCCGTTCTCGTCGGTCTCGCCGCGCACGATCATCGGTCGCATGAGCCGGCCGCCGTTTCCCACCGCGGCATAGGCGTTGAGCACCTGGAGCGGCGTGACAGCGATCACGTTCTGACCGATGCCCGCCTGCGCGACCTCCCCGGTGAACACCCCCGCGCGGCCCTGCTGCCGCGCCCACTCGGTGCTCGCGATGATGCCGGCCTCTTCACTCGGCAGGCGGACGCCGCTTCGCGCCCCGAAGCCCAGCTCGTGCGCCCACTCGGCAAGCGGATCGATGCCGGCCGCAATGGCCATCTGGTAGAAGTAGGTGTCCGACGACATCGCGAAGGCGTCGACCATGTCCAGCGGGCCGAACCCCTGCCGGTTCCAGTCGTAGAGGCACTCGCCCTCCGGCGCGCCCGGGATCTGGAAGCACCCGTACGTGGGCCATTCCCGGTCGGCCGTCGTGATGCCCTCCTCGAGGGCCGCGATACCCGTGACGAGCTTGTACGTCGATCCAGGCGGATAGATGTCGCTGATGGCGTGGTTGCGGAGCGGCAGGTTCGGATCCGCCAGATAGGCGTTGAAGTCCTCGGGGCTGATGCCGCCGGCGAAGCGGTTGTTGTCGTAGGTCGGCAACGAAACCATCGCGAGAATCTCGCCGGTCTGCGGGTTCATCACCACCGTCACTCCCTGGCTGACGCCGGCGACGTCCATGCCCCACCTCAACGCCTCGGTGGCCATGCGCTGCACCTCCGCGTCGATGGTGAGCATCAGGTTCGCGCCGGCCACCGGCTCCTGGAGAGTCTCGATGACCTTGACCGTGCGGCCTGACGGGTCCCGCTCGACCAGCTGCGATCCGTACGTGCCGCGCAGCTCCCGCTCGAACGATGCCTCGACGCCGGTCTTGCCGATCACGTCGTCACGCAGGTAGCCGTCCTCCGCCCGCGACACGAGCTCCTCACGGCTGATCCGACCGGTATATCCCAGGATGTGGGAGAGGAGCTCGCCGGACGCGGCGCCGGTCTCGTCGAGATACTGACGGACCGGCTCGATCTCGACCACGACCCCCGGGAGAGACGCCGATTCCTCGCCCAGCATCAGCGCCGCCTCCCGCGGGATTCCGGTCGCCACGGGAACCAGGTCGAACGGGGAGCCCGTATAGGCATCGAGGCGCTCGCGCACGGTGGCCAGGGGCGTCTGCGTCACCACCGCGACGCGGGACAGGACGGCGAGGCGTCCCGCGGGCAGGTCC
>JASLBU010000169.1 GCA_030146365.1 Candidatus Limnocylindria bacterium
GTCCGCCCCGTCAGAGCCGCTCGGCATGGTCATGTCCATGCTGGGCGCCATGCTCTCGACGGCATCCTCGATGCTCTCGGTATCGGTCCCCTGGTTCTGACAGCCGACGGCCGCCAGGCTGATCACGGCGAGCGCGGTGACCGCGCCCATCTTCAGTCGATTCATGGCCTTTCAGCCTCCTGATGTGCGTTGGACGCGCAGTGGCGCGCCACCGCCTCCAGTGGCAGGTCCTGTGCCAACCCGACTGACATAAAAAGCGGCCGCCCGAACGCCGGGCGGCCGCTGTCGGTACGAGATTCGCGCCTATTCGGCCCGAATGTTCGCGGCCCGCGGGCCGCGGGGGTTGGTCTCGACGTCGAAGGTCACCTTCTCGCCGCCGACGAGGCGGTCGAAGTCGATCGACTCGTTGAGCCCGTCGCGATGGAAGAAGTAATCCTTGCCATCCTCGCCGGTGATGAAGCCAAAGCCGCGATCTGCGACGACCTTCTTGATAGTGCCACTGGCCATGAGAGGCCTCCTAACGGTAGGAGACAAGGGTACTCGTTGTTGGCGTGTAGCATCGCGCCGATGTCAGCGTTGCCGTCCAAGGGCCCGTTCGCGCTTCGCGCCCGGCTCCTTTCCCCGCTCGCCGACGGCAGCCTCCTCGACGAGCTGGATGGCGTTCTGGAGGTCGACGACGCCGGCCGTATCGCCCGCGTGGGCCGGTGGCCCGGCACCGTGCCAGCGGCGTCGCCAGTGGTGGACCTGCGGCCGATGGTCGTCCTGCCGGGCCTGGTCGACCTTCACGCGCACCTCCCCCAGATCCCCAACGCCGGGCTGGGAAGCGGCCTGGACCTTCTGACGTGGCTCGATCGCTACATCTTCCCGCTCGAGACGGCATACGACCGATCCGTGGCCGAGCGCCAGGCGCCGGCGGCCTTCCGCGCGTTCGCGGCTGCCGGCACGACCACGGTGGTCGCCTACGCGGCGCTGTGGGAGGACTCCACGGATGCCGCCTTTGCGGCTGCGGAGGCGCATGGCATTCGCGCGGTCATCGGCAAGGTGATGATGGACCGTCTGAGCTATGACGCGACCATCGACCCGGGACGCATCCTCGAGACCAGCCTCCGGCAGTCCGACGAGCTGGCCGTGCGCTGGCACGGGCGCGACGGCGGCCGGCTGCGCTACGCATTCACGCCGCGCTTCGCGGTGAGCTGCAGCGCGGAGATGCTTCGGGACTCGGCCGCCCTGGCCGAACGCCACGGGGCGTACTGGCAGACGCACCTGTCGGAGGATGCGGGCGAGATCGAGGAGGTCCGACGCCTGTTCCCGGCCGCTCACGACTACCTCGACGTCTATGACGCGGCCGGCGCCCTCGGTGCTCGAACGATTCTGGCGCACGCGATTCACCTCTCGGCGCGCGAGGTGGCGCGGATCGCGGAGACTGGCGCCCGGGTCGCGCACTGCCCGGCATCGAACCTGTTCCTGTCGAGCGGCCTGATGCGGCTTGCGGTCTACCGCGACGCGGGCATCGCGGTGGGCCTCGGAAGCGACGTCGCCGCCGGGCCGGAAGTCTCGATGTTCACCGTCATGAGAGCGGGGGCGGTCACGCAGCGCGTGCTGGAGCTCACGGGGCGGGCCGAGCGGTCGAAGGCCGTTCACGGCGCCGAATGGCTGCGCCTCGGCACGCTGGAAGGGGCGCGGGTCCTCGGCATGGACGGCCTCATCGGCTCGATCGAGCCCGGCAAGGAGGCTGACCTCATCGCCGTCGACCCTCGGCTGACCACGCCGCTGCCCGGAGACGCGCCACCGCTGGAAGAGGCCGATGACGTGATGAGCCGGCTCATTTTCCGGCCGCACCCGAACATGGTGCGCGCCGCATGGGTCCGCGGACGCCTGCTCGCCGGCCCGCCAGGCATCGATTCGATCGGGTAGGCTGTCGCCGATGGACCGGGTCGTTCAGCTCCTCGTCAACGCCGGCGCGCTGTACGTCGCGGTCCTCGTCGTGCCGGGGCTGGACTTCGCATTCGAGGCGGAGGGGGCGATCGTCAAGTTCCTGATCGTCGCGTTCATCTTCGCGCTGGTGAACACGTTCGTTCGGCCGATCCTCCAGATCTTCACGCTCCCCATCACGCTGATGACGCTCGGCCTGTTCCTGCTCGTCATCAACGCGCTCATGCTGCTTCTCACCGGCGCGATCGCCGACCAGCTCGATCTTGGCCTTGCCGTGCACGGCTTCTTCGCTGCTTTGCTCGGAGCGTTCGTCGTCAGCATGGTGGGCTTCGGGCTGTCGATGGCGATCGGCGCGACGCGCCGAGTCTTCTGAGCACGAGGGCCGGTCGCCCGGGCACCGAGCGTGCGCCGGCCGGTGTCGGCATCCTCTTTGGGCTCTCCCTCTCGGTGGTCATCCTGCTGGCCGGGCCTCTGCTGCTGTTCAACCCGTGGTTCACGTCGGCGCTGCAGCTGCGTCACGAGGTGGCCGCGTCGTTCGGGACCACGCAGCCCCAGGTCGAGCGCGTCACCGCTGCATACCTCACCGACATCTACCTCGACGGACCATTCGACGCGTCGCTCGACGGTGACGAGCCGCTCCTCGACGGTGACGAGCGCTTGCACATGACCGACGTCTCCCGGCTCGTTCGACTGCTGGCCCTCATCGCGCTGGGGGCGATCGTGGCGGCCGTGGTCGGCGCGATGGCCCTCCGACACGAGCCGCGCCGCCGGGGGCGGATCATGCTCATCGCGGCCGGCGCGATCGGGGCCGCCGCGCTGGTTCTGGCGATCGTCTTCGCCGTCGCGTTCGAGCCGGCCTTCCTCGCCTTTCACGAGCTGTTCTTTCCGCCGGGCACGTACCTGTTCGAGCCGGGCTCCGACCTCATCACGCTCTTCCCGCAGGGGTTCTGGTTCGACGCGGCGCTCGCCGCCGGCGCGGCCATCATGCTGGTGGCTGCGGTGGTGGCCGTCCTCGGCTTCCGTGCCTCCCGGGCGCCCGCCACGACGGGCACACGGGGCTGATCTAGACTCGCGGGCATGGGACCTGGTTGGCGGGTCGGCCGCATCGCCGGCATCGACCTCAGCATTCACCCGAGCTGGCTCGTCATCGCCTTTTTGGTGACGTACTCACTGGCCGAGTTCCAGTTCCCGGCCGAGTTCCGCGGGTGGTCGACCACCGCCTACTGGCTGGTCGCGGCCGCCACGGCGCTGCTGTTCTTCGCCTCGGTGCTCGCGCACGAGCTGTCGCACGCCATCCTTGCGCGCCGGTTCGGCTTGAAGGTGCAGGGCATCACGCTGTTCATCTTCGGCGGGGCCACGAGCATCGACTCCGATTCGCGCACCCCGCGCGAGGAGGCGCTGATCGCGGTGGCCGGTCCGGCAACGAGCATCCTCATCGGCCTGGCGCTCCTCGGAATCGATCTGGTCGTGGACCAGCCGCAGGCTGCAGCGCTCCTCGGCTGGCTCGGCTTCATCAACCTGATGCTCGGCGCGTTCAACCTGATCCCCGGGTTCCCCATGGACGGCGGCCGCGTCCTGCGGGCCATCCTCTGGAAGGTGCGGGGCAACCGGCTGGCGGCCACTCGGAGTGCCGCGGTGGTCGGACGGCTGTTCGCGTATCTGCTGATCGGGCTTGGCGTCTACCTCGCCCTCCGTCCCGGTGGGAGCATCTTCAGCGGCCTCTGGCTCGCCCTCATCGGCTGGTTCCTGTCGAACGCCGCCGAGGCCACCGTCGCGCAGGCCGGCGTCGAATCCAGCCTGAGTGGCGTGCGGGTGCGCGATGCCATGGACCTGGATCCGCCGTCGGTGGCGCCCAACGAGCCGGTCACCGAGCTGGTCCAGGAGCGGCTGCTGCGCGGGGAGGACCGTTCGTTCCTGGTCCGCCACGACGACGGCGGACTGGCCGGGATCGTCACCCTGGGCGACGTCCGACGCCTGCCGCGGGACGATTGGGCCGCGGCCCGCGTGACCGACATCATGACTCGACACACGGAGCTCGCGACGATCGGTCCCGATGCGCCGCTGGCCGACGCGCTCCGGCTCATCCAGGAGCGCGAGGTCGGGCAGCTCCCGGTCGTCGCGGACGAGCACGGACGCGACGCGATGGGCCTCGTGACACGTCGGGGGATCCTCCGCCTGATCGAGGCCCGGATGAAGCTCGGGCTCTGACGGCATGCTGGAGTTCGAGGTGGCCCGCGCTCGCCTGCTGGCGGGCGCCGTACCCACGTTGCCCGAATCGGTGCCGCTGGGCGAGGCCGCCGGCCGGGTGCTGGCCGAGCCGCGCATCGTGGCCACCGTCGACGTCCCCGCCTTCGCGAACTCGGCGATGGATGGCTATGCGGTTCGAGCCGCGGACACCCCCGGCACACTGCGAGTCACCGGCGAAGTGGCCGCCGGCCTGGAGATCCTGCCGACCGTCACGAAGGACACCACCGTCCGCATCATGACCGGTGCGCCGATTCCGCCAGGTGCCGACGCCGTCGTCCCGGTCGAGCGGGCGCACCCCGAAGCAGACGGCGTCGTGCGGGTCGCCGCGGCCGCGGCCGGCGAGCACGTTCGGTCAGCGGGCCACGACACGCGGGCAGGAGACGGGGTCGAAGTGCGGGGCGAGCTGACGCCAGCCCGCATCGCAGTGCTGGCATCGCTGGGCCTGGGTGTGGTGGCGGTGCGCCGCCGGCCGCGGGTCGCGATCCTGTCGACCGGTGACGAGCTCGTCGAGCCGGGAGCGATGCTCGGGGCGCACCAGGTCCACGACGCGAACGGCGTCGCGCTGGCGGCTGCCGCGCGCGATGCGGGGGCGGATGCGGCGGTGCTGCCACGAGCCCCGGACGACGCATCGCAGATCGAGGCCGTGCTCGTGGACGCCGCGGCGAGCGCCGACCTGCTCGTGACGTCCGCCGGGGTGTCGGTGGGCAGGCACGACCACGTCCGCACCGTGCTCGAGTTGCGCGGCACGCTCGACTTCTGGCGGATCTCGCTGCAGCCGGGGAAGCCGCTGGCCGTCGGCACGCTCGCCGGCACGACCGTCATCGGGCTGCCCGGCAACCCCGTGAGCGCGCTGGTGGTGTTCGAGCTGTTCGTCCGTCCGCTCATTCGCGCCATGCTCGGCCTGCGCGGCGATGGCCGGCTCCACCTGCGGGCGTTCGCGGCCGAGCGGATCGCAAAGGACCCGGCCCGCCGAGCGTTCCTCCGCGTGAGCGTCGCGGAGGAGGGCGGACGGCTCGTCGCCCGTGCCGCCGGAGGCCAGCAGTCCTCACAGCTCCGGCCCCTGGCCGACGCCAACGCGCTCCTCGTCGTCCCGCCGGGTGAGGATGCCGCCGAACCGGGAGGCAGCTACGAGGTGATCATGCTCGGACCCCTGGAGGCGGACGACGCATGAGGCCATCGCATCTGGATGACGACGGCGCCCCGCGCATGGTGGACGTGGGCGACAAGGCGGTCACCGCACGCCGGGCAGTGGCCGGGGCGCGTGTGCGCTTCCGCCCGGATGTCCTGGCCGCACTGCTGGACGCAGGCAGCCCGAAGGGGGATGCATTCGTCACCGCCCGCCTCGCCGGTATCGGCGGGGCCAAGCGGACCGCGGATCTGATTCCGCTCTGCCATCCGCTGCCGCTCGACCGGGTCGACGTGGAGCTGACGCCGGACCGAGACGCCGGGACGGTGACCATCCGAGCGGAGGCGACCGCGACGGCTCGCACGGGCGTCGAGATGGAGGCGCTCACCGCTGCCTCCGTGGCGGCCCTCACGCTGTACGACATGGCGAAGGCGATGCAGCGCGACATCGTCATCGAGGACGTCGCGCTCCTGGAGAAGTCCGGTGGCCGAAGCGGGGACTACCGCCGGGATGCGGTCGACTCGCCCGACGACGAACCCGCGCCGCCCGCTCCACACGAGGCCGTGGTCATCACCTGCTCGACCCGATCCGCGGCGGGGGAGCGCGATGACGCCAGCGGCCCGGCTCTCGTCGAGCGCCTGCGCGGTGCCGGCTTCGAGGTCGCTCCCGCGCCATCGGTGGTCCGCGACGACGAGGCCCAGATCGCCGATCTGCTGACGCGACTGGCGGACGCCGGACATCGGCTCATCCTGACGACCGGCGGCACAGGGTTGACCCCGACGGACGTGACGCCGGCCGCGACACGCCGCGTGGTGGACCGAGAGGTGCCCGGCATGGCCGAGCTCATGAGAGCAACCGGCGTCGCCTCCACGCCAATGGCCTCACTCAGCCGCGGCCTCGTCGGCGCGCGCGGCTCCGCGCTGATCGTCAACCTTCCCGGCTCGCCCAAGGGCGCTGTCGAGTCCTTCGACGCGCTGCTCCCCGTGCTCCGTCACGCGCTCGACCAGCTCGCCGGCGGCGATCACTGAGTGACGGCTACCATGGCGCCGACCCATGGAAGCCACCATTCCGTATTACCCGCTGATCGTCGTCCCGATCGCCGCGGCGGCCTTCCTGTTCTGGCGCCGCGCCCGCTGGCACCTTGCCGTCCTCCGCGAGGGTCGGCCGCTCGACCGTTCTGACCGGACCTGGGCGCGCATCGCGTCGCTTGGCGTGTTCGTCTTCGGGCAGCGTCGCCTGCTCCAGGACCTCGGGCCCGGGCTGACCCACGCCTTCGTGTTCTGGGGGTTCATCGTCCTGCTGGCGACCACGGGCAACTACATGACGAACGGCCTCGTCGAGACGGTGCTGGCCTGGCCGTTCGGCGGCTTCGCGTGGAGCGTCGTGACGCTGTTCGCGAACGTGTTCATCGGGCTGGTGCTGGCGTCGGTCGTGTACTACGTGGTCCGCCGCACGGTGGTGCGGCCTGCGCGTCTTGCCCTCACGCGGGACGCGTTCGTGATCCTCGGCCTCATCTTCCTGATCGTGCTGACCGAGCTCATCGGCGATGCGTTCGTCTACGTCCTGGACCCCGAGCATCACGCGCGCAGCTGGGCGCTGCTGGCCGGTCCGCTCAGCGCCGTGCTGGAGCCGTTCGGGACGACAGCCGCGGAGCTTGGCTACGGTGCCATGGCGTGGGGCCACATCGGGCTGGTGCTCGGGTTCGGGGCCTACCTGCCGTACAGCAAGCACCTCCACATCGTGAGCAGCGAGCCCAACGTGTACTACCGCAACCTCGAGCCGCGTGGTGCCCTGCGCAAGATGGACCTCGAGGCGGAGCCGGCGGAGGGCGAGGAGCTGCCGGTCTTCGGTGCAAAGGGCCTGCAGGACCTGACCTGGCGCCATCTGCTCGATCCGCTGGCCTGCACCGAGTGCGGCCGCTGCATGGAGTTCTGCCCCGCGACGTCGACCGGCAAGACGCTGAATCCGAAGCACCTCATGGAGGGGCTTCGGGACCAGATCTGGGCAGCCGAGACGGCGCTTGCCGCGGCCGCCTCCGCACAGCGGGCCTGGAAGGGTGGCGCCAGCGGCGGTGCGGCCGCGTCCGAGGACACGCTGAAGCTCGCGCGCGAGCGAGCGGAGGAGGCGCTCGCGCTTCCGCTCATCGACAACGCCATCCCCGAGGAGGCAGTCTGGCAGTGCACCACCTGCGGCTGGTGCGTGGAGGGCTGCCCTGTGCTCATCGAGCACGTCGACACGATCGTCGAGATCAGGCGCAACGCGGTGCTCGAGGAGTCGCGTTTCCCGAAGGAGCTCAACGCCGCGTTCCGCAACATGGAGACCGCCGGCAATCCATGGGGCCAGCCGAAGTCCGCGCGCCTGGACTGGGCGAAGGGCCTGGACGTGCCGGTGCTCGGCGCAGCGGAACCCACCCCGCGTTCCGGCAATGGGCGATGGCGGACGATCCACGAGTCGGCCCCCAGCGGTGACGCGCTCAGCGGCCGCGTGCTGTTCTGGATCGGGTGCGCCGGCGCCTTCGACGACCGCAACCGAAAGGTCGTGCGCGCCATGGCCCAGCTGCTGCGGCAGGCCGATGTGCCGTTCGCGGTCCTCGGCTCCGGCGAAACTTGCAGCGGCGATCCGGCCCGCCGTGCCGGCAACGAGTACCTCTACCAGATGCTCGCGGAAGAGAACGTCGCGTCCCTGTCGGCAGCGCACGCCGAGCACGGGATCTCGACGATCGTGGCCACCTGCCCGCACTGCTTCAACACGATAAAGCACGAGTACCCGCAGTTCGGCCTGTCCGGCGTGCAGGTCATCCATCACACGCAGCTGCTCGACCGGCTTGTCGCCGATGGACGCCTGGTGCCGACTGAGCACCACGATGCGGTCGTTGCCTACCACGACGCGTGCTACCTGGGCCGCTACAACGAGGTTTACGACGAGGGGCGACGGGTCGTGGAATCCGTGCCCGGCCAGAGCATCGTGGAGATGGACCTCCATCACCGCAAAGGCATGTGCTGCGGCGCGGGCGGGGCGCGCATGTGGATGGAGGAGCACGAAGGCCAGCGCATCAACCACCGGCGGACGCAGCAGGCGCTCGACAAGGAGCCGAACGAGATCGCCACGGCCTGTCCCTTCTGCCTGATCATGCTCCGCGACGGCACCACGGACCTGGAGCGGACCGATGTCGCGGTTCGGGACGTGGCCGAGCTGCTTGCCGACGCCACCGGCGCGTGGAACCGTGACGTCGCGCCCGCTCCTGCGGCCGGGGAGACACCGCCGCAGTAGCGGCGGCGTGCTGCAAAGGCGGGGGACCGCGGCGTGTCCCGGCTGGCGTGCGCCGCTTCTGTCACCGGATATATCACCAGTGAGATAACGCGTGAGGGACCCCAGATCTCCTCCGACGGTGCTTCATCAGCGTCGCCGGCTGCCACCGAATCCCTAATCCGCGCGGAATCCGCAACAACTCGGCCCCCATCCTACGGAAAGTTGACCACCGATCGGTCCACGTCTACCCTTCGCGCATGGCAATGCGCAGCATCGGGCAGACCGGGCGGCGGCCCGTCCTCGACGATCTCGACAAGGCCATCATCAAAGCCCTCCAGCTCGACGGTCGGCGCCCATACGCGCAGATCGGACGTCAGCTCAAGGTGCCTGAGGCGACGGTGCGGCAGCGTGCCGAGCGCCTGATCACCCGGGGTGTCGTCCAGGTCGTCGGCGTCACCGATCCGCTGGCGATGGGGTTCCAGCAGCCGGCGCTGATCGGCCTGAAAGTCGATCCGGGCAGGCTGGACCGCATCGCCGAGCAGATCGCGGAGCTGGAGGAGGTCACCTACGTCGTCATCACGGCGGGCCGGTACGACCTGTTCTGCGAGGTCGTGTGCGAGGACAACGAGCACCTGCTGCGGGTCCTCACCGACCGATTCGCCGCCATCGAGGGCATCCGCTCGACCGAGACGCTCGTCGAGCTCCGCTTCGTGAAGGAGAGCTATCAGTGGGGCGCGCGCTAGGAGGTTGCCGGTGACCATCGCCGGACGCGAGATCAGCCGGGCACGGATCGCCGACATCAGCGCCCGCGAGGAGGCCGACTATCGCCGCCGGACCCCGCGGAGCTCCGCGCTGTTCGAGCGAGCCGGTCACGCGCTGCCCCTGGGCGTTGCGAGCTCCTTCCAGGCGTACGACCCGTATCCGCTCTTCATGACCGATGCGCGTGGCTCGCGTATCTGGGATGTGGACGGCAACGAGTACATCGACTTCGACATGGCGTTCGGCGTGCTCGCCGCGGGCCACTCTCATCCGCTCCTCGCCGAAGCCCTCGCGTACCGCGTGGCGAACGGCACCTGCTACACGTTCCCCGTCGAGGACGGCGTGGCGTTGGCCGAGGAGATCAAGGAGAGATTCGGCGCGGATCTCGTGCGGTTCAGCAACTCGGGCACCGAGGCCACCATGGACGCGGTTCGCGTGGCGCGCGGATATACCGGCCGGGAGAAGATCGTCAAGATGGAGGGTGGCTACCACGGTCACCACGACGATGTCCTGGTCAGCATCCAGCCGCCGCGGGACGCCATGGGCCCGGTCGAGTCACCGAACACCGTCCCGGCCAGCGCCGGGATTCCCCGCAGCCGGGTCGCCGAGACGATCATCGCGCCATACAACGAGCCCCAGATGCTGGCGGACATCCTCGAGGCGCATCGGGGCGAGGTCGCGGCGATCCTCGTCGAGCCGGTGCAGTTCAACATCGGCGTCGTGCCCCCCAGGGACGGGTACCTCCAGCGGCTCCGCGAGCTCGCGGATGAGCACGGCATCGTGCTCATCTTCGACGAGGTGAAGACCGGCGTGGTGCTGGCGTGGGGCGGAGCCTACGAGCATTACGGCGTGAAGCCCGATCTGTTCTGCCTGGCGAAAAGCATCGGCGGCGGGATCCCGATCGGCGCCTTCGGGGGTCGGCACGACGTCATGGCCGCCATCGAGACCCTGGAGGGCACGCCCGCGTTTCAGGAGGGCGCCTCCGGGTCCGGCATCGAGCGCTCCACGATCCCGGGTGGCGCGACGCGCGTGGCGCACCTCGGAACGTTCAACGGAAACCCGCTGTCGATGACGGCCGGCCTGGTGACGCTGACGAAGATCCTCACGCGCGACGTCTACCCGCGGCTTCACGACATGGCCGAGCGCCTGACGGCCGGTAGCCAGCGCGTGCTCGACGAGCATGGGCTGCCGGGGTACGCGATCAACGTCGGCCCGAAGGGGTGCGTGATGTTCACGCCGGGGCGCGTGACGAACTACAGGGACTTCATCGGCCTGGACGCGGAGCTCTGGGGCGCGAGCTTCTACTACCTCGCCAATCGCGGCATCCTGCTGCCGCCCGGACCTGACGACCAGTGGACCCTCTCGGTGCAGCACAGCGAGGCTGACATCGACCGCTACGTGCAGGTCTTCGGCGAGTTCGCGGCGGAGCTCACCGGCTGACGCTTCCGCCGGCGCGCCACATCCGCGCCCTAGACTGGCGCGGGTGTCATCCGGCGCCCTGCCGTCCATCGCTCGGAGGGAGCTGCTGTGTTCCGCGTTCGACGCTTCGGGGTGGTGCGCACCGCCAACCTCGCCGCCGTGGTCTACCTGCTGCTGACGCTGCTGTTCGTCCTGCCGTTCGTCCTCATCCTGGCCGCCGCCGGGCCGATGGAGTTCACGGATCAGTTCGGCCGCACCGCGAGCGTCGACTTCTCGCCGATCTGGCTCCTCCTCGTGCCGCTCGTGTACGCGGTGCTCGGCTGGATCATCACGGCGCTCTTCTGCCTGATCTACAACCTTGCGGCGGCCATCACGGGAGGCGTCGAGATCCAGCTGCTGGGCGACGCCCGAGGAGGTATG
>JASLBU010000172.1 GCA_030146365.1 Candidatus Limnocylindria bacterium
ACCAGGTGGGGTGCCGAGGTTCCGCTGTGCCGCACCCCCGGGAGGAGGCCGAGCACCGGCAGTTCCGCGAGCACCGCCTTGGCATACAGCGGCAGCGTTGCGGGAGCCGAGACGAACCGGCGGGTGCGGGTTTCCACCACCGCTCAGGCGCCCAGCAGGCTCTGGCCGCAGACCCTGACCACGTTGCCGGTCACGGCGCTGGAGCCGGGGCTGGCCAGCCAGGCGATCGTCTCCGCCACGTCGACCGGCAGACCGCCCTGGCTGAGCGAGTTCATGCGGCGACCGGCCTCACGGAGCATGAGCGGGATGCCGGCCGTCATCTGGGTCTCGATGAAGCCGGGCGCGACCGCGTTCACGGTGATGGAGCGCTCTGCCACCCGCGGTGCGAGCGCGTCGACGAGCCCGATGACCCCGGCCTTGGACGTGGCGTAGTTGGTCTGCCCCCGGTTCCCGGCGATGCCGGCGATCGACGCGACGCCGACGATGGCTCCGCCGGTGCGCACCAGCTTGCGCTCGAGCAGCTCCTCGGTGATCCGATGGGGCGCCAGCAGGTTGACGTCGAGCGTGGACGTGAAGCGGTCGCTGCTCATGTTGGCCAGCAGCTTGTCGCGGGTGATGCCGGCGTTGTGGACCACGATGTCCACGCCGTCGTGCAGCTCCTGCAGCCGGTCGGCGATGCGCGTGGGCGCGTCCTCGGACGTGATGTCGAGCGTGATCGCTGTGCCCCCGAGGCCGGTCATGACCAGGTTCAGGTCGTTCGTCGCCGGTGCGACGTCGACGCCGACGATGGTGGCGCCGTCACGATGCAGCACCTCTGCGATCGAGGCGCCGATCCCACGGGCGGCCCCGGTCACCAGCGCGACCTTGCCGGTCAGCGGCCGCTCGACGTCGAAGACGGGTGCGGTGACCCCGACGGCGTGAGTGCCGACCCGGATCACCTGGGCGCTCACGTACGCGGACTTGGGGGACAGCAGAAAGGCCAGGGTGGAGCTCAGGGAGTGCTCCGAGCCCTCGGCGACGTAGACCAGCTGCACGGTTCCGCCGCGGTCGCCGACCTCCTTGCCGACCGAGCGGGTGAAGCCCTCCAGGGCACGCTGGGCGATGCGCTGGGCGTCGGTGGAGCAGGACTCCGGTGGGGTGCCGAGGACCACGATGCGCGGGTTTGCGGCCAGCGACCGCATGACGGGGGTGAAGAACCCCTGCAGCGCCGCGAGCCCGGCGACGTCGGTGATCCCGGAGGCGTCGAACACCAGCCCGCGGTAGCGGTCACCGTCGGCCGGCTCCCGCTCGACCGTGACCTCGAGGGGCGCAAGGGTCTCCGCCACGGGATCGACCAGACGGCCGCCGGGAGCGCCGCCCAGCAGGACGGTGCCGTCGACGAGCGACCGGCCATCGCTCCAGCGCTGCAGCTTCGGCGGGTCGGGAAGCCCGAGGTTCTTCACGACGATCTGTCCGACGAAGCTCTGGGCCAGGCCTTGGTAGAGGTCGCTCATGCGGTGTGTCCCATCTCTCGCTGCTGAAGGTGTTACGGGGCTCTACTCGACAGTAACTTGGGAGCCGCACCGGGGCCACGCGCAGCGGTGTGGTCCTCGCTACGTTAGGCGGGTAGCGCGCCGCTCGCACCCGACAGGTTCGCCCAACGAGGAGCTCCCGATGCCAGTCGAGAACGCACCGTCGACGTCCGCCTATCCGCGCCGCGTGGCGATCATCGGCGGCAACCGGATCCCGTTCGCGCGCTCGAACGGCGCGTACGCGCGCGCCTCCAACCAGGACATGCTGACTGCCGCCCTGGACGGGCTGGTGGCACGGTTCGGGCTGGAGGGCGAGTCGGTCGGCGAGGTGGTGGCCGGCGCCGTGCTCAAGCACAGCCGTGACTTCAACCTGACCCGCGAGGCGGTGCTGGGGTCTCGCCTGGCGGCCACGACGCCCGCCTACGACCTGCAGCAGGCGTGCGACACCGGTCTGCAGGCCACGATCGCGATCGCGAACAAGATCGCGCTGGGGCAGATCGAGGTCGGCATCGCCGGCGGTGCAGACACCACGTCGGACGCGCCGATCGGGGTCAACGAGGGCCTGCGCCAGATCCTGCTCGAGCTCAGCCGGGCCAGGAGCCTGCCGGAGCGCCTCGCCGCGGTCGCCAAGATCCGTCCCGGTCATCTCGCTCCGTCGGTGCCACAGAACGCCGAGCCGCGCACCGGGCTGTCCATGGGCGAGTCCGCCGCGCTGACCGCACTGGAGTGGGAGATCGGCCGGCAGGAGCAGGACGAGCTGACCGTCGCCTCGCACCAGCACCTCGCCGCCGCATACGACCGCGGCTTCTTCGAGGACCTGATCACGCCGGTCCTCGGCGTCGGCCGCGACACGAACCTGCGCCCGGACACGTCGCTGGAGAAGCTGGCGAGGCTCGAGCCGGTCTTCGGCTCCGGCGCGGGCGCCACGATGACGGCCGCCAACTCGACCCCGCTGACCGACGGCGCCTCCACCGTCCTGCTGTGCTCGCAGGAGTACGCCCGGGAGCGGGGTTGGGAGCCGCTCGCCTTCCTCACCGCGTCCCAGACCGCCGCGGCGGACTATGTCCACGGTGGCGAGGGCCTCCTGATGGCGCCGACGTACGCGATGCCCCGGATGCTCGAGCGCGCCGGACTGGACCTGCAGGACTTCGACTACTACGAGATCCACGAGGCGTTCGCCTCGCAGGTGCTGTCGACCCTGAAGGCCTGGGAGGACCCGGTGTTCTGCAAGGAGCGGCTGGGTCTCGACGCCCCGCTGGGCTCGATCGACCGCAGCAAGCTGAACGTCAACGGGTCGTCGCTCGCCGCGGGTCACCCGTTCGCGGCCACCGGCGGTCGCCTCGTCGCGACGCTCGCCAAGCTGCTGGCCGAGAAGGGCTCGGGGCGCGGCGTGATCTCGATCTGCGCCGCCGGCGGGCAGGGCGTGACGGCGATCCTGGAGCGCTGAGCCGGCGGGGCGATCCGCGTCGCCAACCTGGTCTTCGACGACGGTGAGGTCATCCGCCTGGTCAAGCTCGGGATCATGCTCGGCAGCCTGGTCGCAGCCGTCGGCGGAGATCTGATCCTTCGCGGCAGCGGCGCCGGCGAGAACGCACGCCCGGACCGTCGCTAGCGGGTCATACTCGGGGCCATGGACGGATCCACCACGGCTGCCGCGCCGAGCGCAGCGGCGGTGCGCTCGGTCACCTGGCGACCGGGGCGGCCGGTGCCGCTGCGCACGATCCTGGGCACGGTCC
>JASLBU010000176.1 GCA_030146365.1 Candidatus Limnocylindria bacterium
TAAGGGCCATGCTGACTTGGCGTCATCCCCACCTTCCTCCGAGTTTCTCTCGGCAGTCTGGCATGAGAGATACAACATGCCACGGGGGTTGCGCTCGTTGCGGGACTTAACCCAACATCTCACGACACGAGCTGACGACAGCCATGCAACACCTGCATGACGGTCCCTTGCGGGAGGACGACGTTTCCGCCGTTTTCCGCCACATGTCAAGTCCTGGTAAGGTTCTTCGCGTTGCGACGAATTAAACCACACGCTCCGCTGCTTGTGCGGGCCCCCGTCAATTCCTTTGAGTTTTAGCCTTGCGGCCGTACTCCCCAGGCGGAACACTTAATGCGTTAGCTACGGCACAGCCGGGGTCGATACCGACTACGCCTAGTGTTCATCGTTTACGGCTAGGACTACCGGGGTATCTAATCCCGTTCGCTCCCCTAGCTTTCGCGCCTCAGCGTCAAGAATGGGCCAGGCAGTCGCCTTCGCCACTGGTGTTCCTCCCGATATCTACGCATTTCACCACTACACCGGGAATTCCACTACCCTCTCCCACCTTCAAGCCGATCAGTTTCCGATGCAGTTTCCCAGTTGAGCCGGGAGATTTCACATCGGACTTGACCAGCCGCCTGCGCGCTCTTTACGCCCAGTAAATCCGGACAACGCTTGCGACCTACGTATTACCGCGGCTGCTGGCACGTAGTTAGCCGTCGCTTATTCCTCAGGTACCGTCTTGGATCTTCCCTGAGAAAAGAGGTTTACGACCCTAGAGCCTTCATCCCTCACGCGGAGTTGCTGCCTCAGACTTTCGTCCATTGGGCAAAATTCCCGACTGCTGCCTCCCGTAGGAGTCTGGGCCGTTCTCAGTCCCAGTCTGGCTGATCATCCTCTCAGACCAGCTATCGATCGTCGCCTTGGTAAGCCGTTACCCCACCAACTAGCTAATCGAACGCAGGCCCCTCCGGAAGCGAATTTCTCCTTTAGACGACGAACCGAATCGCCGACCACATGCGGTATTAGCCACCCTTTCGGGCAGTTATTCCCCACTTCCGGGCAGGTCACCTACGCGTTACTCAGCCGTCCGCCACTAGGTGACCATCGAGCAAGCTCAATGGCACCTCGTTCGACTTGCATGTCTCACGCACCCCGCCAGCGTTTGTCCTGAGCCAGGATCAAACTCTCCGTACAAAACGAAACCAGTGGTGTTGCCCGAAGGCTTCTCCACCGGTTAAGAGTTCGACGTTGTCCCGCTGACTCGTGTGGATTCCTGTCACTCTTCAGCTGGTAAGCCACGTTGCCCTGCCCGTTCATCACGGACTCGGCTTCGTTCGATTCGAGTCTCCTGTTGAGGAACCTCGCGATGGGCCACGCTGCGCGTCCGGTGTTCGGTCGCCGTTCGTGTCTCATCGGCCGGCTGGATGCCGACGCGAATACGGACTATAGGTCAGCCCATCAGGGCCGTCAAGTGCGCTCCGAGATGGAGCCGCATGATCCCGATCCGTGGATCGTGGATCGCGTGTTCGAGGGCCAGTATAGAACAGGCGTTCGGCCGGGTCAACGGTGGAGAGTGGCTCTCGCGGGCCCCAGGTCAGCGCTCGATGGTCCGGCGTCCCTGGAGCGATCGGATGAGGGTCACGTCGTCGGCGTACTCCAGGTCTCCACCGACGGGGAGGCCCCGGGCGATGCGCGTCACGTTGCCGACATGCGGTCGGAGCAAGTCGGCGAGGTACATCGCGGTCGCCTCACCCTCGAGATTCGGGTTGGTGGCGAGGATCACCTCGTCCACTCCCCCCTCGGCGACGCGCGCGAAGAGCTCCCGGGTCCGCAACCGATCGGGGCCGATGCCGTCGATCGGGCTGATCGCGCCGTGGAGGACGTGGTAGCGGCCGCGGAACTCTGCCGTCCGCTCGATCGCCAGCACGTCGAGCGGCTCCTCGACGACGCAGATCCGGACGGTGTCACGCCGCGGATCGGCGCAGATGTCGCACGGATCGACGCCCGCCTCGGTGATGTTGCAGCACACGCTGCAGTAATCGACCTCTTCCTTGATGGCGACCAGCGCACCGGCCAGCGACCGCGCGTCATCGGTCGACGCGCGGAGGACGTGATACGTGAGGCGCTGGGCGGTCTTGGTGCCGATTCCGGGGAGCTTGCTGAACTCCTCGATGAGGCGGGCGACCGGGGCGATCAGCCCGGCCATGAGCGCCGCGTCAGCCGAACCCCGGAAGGCCGGGCATGCCGGGCAGGCCCATCCCTCCGGCGATGCGGCCCATGCGCTCGCGCTCGAGCTCCTTGCTGCGGGTGATCGCGTCGTTCATCGCGGTCATGACGAGGTCCTGGAGCATCTCCACCTCGTCCGCGTCCACGGCGCCGGGGTCGATCTCGACGCTCCGGACCTCCTGTGCGCCGGTGATGACGATGCGCACGGCACCGCCGCCGGCCGTTGCCTCGAGCGTCGTCTCCTTCAGCTCGTCCTGCGCCTGGGCCATCTGGGTCTGCATCTGCTGCGCCATTTTGGCGATCTGGCCGATGTTCACTCGGTTCCTCGTGTTGCGGGTGGGTTCGGGGCTCGGGCGTTGTCGGGCGGGATCAGCGGACCTCGGGGGCGTCGACGAGTTCGCCGCCGGTGATCTTCAACACGCCGTCGAGCAGGGCGCGTGCCTCGGGATCATCCGATGGCGAGCCCACCGCCTGCTCGACCGTGAGCGGCTCGAGCTCCAGGTTGCTGGCGACGCACTCGATGGCGAACGAGCCGCCGAACATGGTGGTGAGCAGTGCCTCGATCTGTGACGACCGGCGAGAGATGTTGGAACGCATGAAGTCCCTGCCCTCGGGGAAGGCCAGGGTGAGGCGAGCTCCGTCGCGAGCCACCGGCCGGCACTCCTTGAGCAGCGGTTTGATCACCGGGCTGGCACGCTCGACCACCTCCGCCCACCGCGCGCGAAGGACCGCCACGTCGGCCGTTCCGCCGGACGGAGATGGGAGGGCGCTGAGCGGCGCATCCGGTTCGGATCGTTTCGAGGTGACCGCGGAGCTCGTCGCGCGCTCGCGCGCCGGGGGTTCAGCGGACGCAGCAGCGGGTGCGGGTGCGGGGTCGGGCGGCCGCTGAATCGTGGGATTCGCGGACCGGCGGCCCTCGCCGGCCAGCGCGCCGATCGGCAGGGCGGCCGCGGTACCGGTCGACTCGACGGCCAGCAGCTCGAGGGTGAGCCGGGCACGCCCCTCGCGCGCGCCGACGCCCGCTGCCTCCGCGAGGGTGCGGAGGATCGTGGCCAGGCGTCGCGCCGAAGCCGGATCCGACGCCGACGCCAGCAACCGGCGGCGGGTCTCGCCCTCCGCCTGGGCCGCGATCTGCGCGAGGTCGCGCCCGGCATCGGCGAGAGAGGCGACCCGGTCGAGGGCCGCGGGGGCATCCCCGGCCAGGTACGCGTCCACGAGTGCCGCGATGTCGTCGTCGGCCGCGAGGCCGACGGCCTCACGGACGTCGGCGATGGTGATGCGGCTCGGGGCGAAGGCCATCACCTGGTCCAGCAGCGACTCTGCGTCCCGCATCCCGCCGTCGGCCAGACGCGCGACGAGCGCGAGCGCGTCATCGTCGGCCTCGACGCCTTCGGCGCTGCAGATCCGCCCGAGCTTGCCGACGATCGTCGGTTCCGCAAGGCGCCGGAAGTCGTGTCGCTGCGTGCGGCTGATGATCGTGGGAGGCACCTTGTGCGTGTCGGTCGTCGCCAGGATGAACACGACGTGATCGGGGGGTTCCTCGATCAGCTTGAGCAGCGCGTTGAACGCATGCGTGCTCAGCATGTGGACCTCGTCGATGATGTAGACCCGGCGGCGGAGCTCGGACGGGGAGGTCAGCGCCCGCATCACCAGGTCGCGGGCATCCTCGACCGCCCCGTGGCTGGCGGCGTCGATCTCGATGACGTCGAGCGCGCGTCCGTCGCGGATCGAGGTGCATGCCGCACAGGCGTCACACGGCTCGCCCTCCGCGCCGATGTCGGTGCAGTTGATGGCCTTCGCGAGGATGCGCGCGGTGCTGGTCTTGCCGGTGCCGCGCGGCCCGACGAACAGATAGGCGTGCGCGAGCCGATCGCCGCTGATGGCACGGCGCAGCGTGGTGACGATCGCGTCCTGGCCGATGAGCTCCGCGAATCGCTGCGCCCGGAACTTGCGGTACAGCGCGCGGTGAGGCGTCGCGGGGTCGACCTCTGCGATGGGGGCCGTCATGGGCTGGGCTGCGGGCATGAGAGCCCTACCGTACACCGATTTGCCGCCCCGGTCCGTCTCAACGGGATGGTCGCCGCGCGAGCCGGCGGCGCGCCTGTGGGGAATGGAAATCGGCCGTGCACCCGGTGTCGAACCTCACCAGCTCGCACTCACCCACGCGCCCGGCTCCAGCCAGGTTGTCCCGCGGCACCCGCCGGCGGTCGCTTACCGCTGCTTCCTTCCGGACCTGACGGGGTTCACGGACCGACGCTGCGCGGGACCCGACTTTCAACGTCGGGCACGGTGGTGGTGGACGAACGGTGCGGACCTCGACCGGGAATTCAGCTCCGCTGTAGCGGATTGCGGATACAGGGCACCGCTAGTTCCCCGCCTAGCACGACCGGCGGCGATGGTAGGCCGGAGCCGGTGCATCGGTCAATCGGGGGTAGTGTCCGACCGGGCGGCGAGATGGCGGAGAGGGAGGGATTCGAACCCTCGACGGGTTGCCCCGAACGGCATTTCCAGTGCCGCGCCATAGGCCTCTAGGCGACCTCTCCGCGGAGTGCTGACGTGGCGGAGAGGGTGGGATTCGAACCCACGGTACGGTTGCCCGCACACCGCTTTTCGAGAGCGGCACCTTCAACCACTCGGACACCTCTCCACGCGGAAGGGAGTCTATCGCACTCCCGCGAAGGTGAACAAAGCGCGCCCGAGGGCGGCCTCAGACCGAAGCGCCCTCCGTGGCCAGCCGACGAGCCTCCGCCTCGCGGACGCCCGAGACGACGGAGAGCTGATGATGCATCGAGGGATGGCGAGCGAGCTGGATGACGCTGCCGGCGGCGCCCCGGTCAGGGTCGGGCACGGCGAAGACCAGCGCGCGGACGCGGGCCTCGACGAGGGCACCGGTGCACATCGCACAAGGTTCGTTGGTGGTGAAGATCGTCACCTCGGACAGCCGCCGCGTTCCGAGCTTGCGGGCGGTCGCCTGCAGCGTCAGGAGCACCGCGTGCGCGGTCGGGTCCCCGTCCAAAACCGATCGATCGTGGTCCCGCGCGATCATGGCGTCGTCGATGACGGCCACGGCGGCCACGGGCTCGTTTCCCTCCGCGCCGCCACGACGAGCCTCGGCGATCGCCTCGGCCATGTAGAGCTCGTAGTTCATCGGTCCGCCTCCTCCGCCCTCCACCGATTCGGTGGGATCGCGAGGCAGCGAGTCTAGCAGAGGCCCGCGCTCGCTCCCGCAGGCGCGTTGCGCATAGCATTGCGCGACAACCGGACCCACATGCACCGCAGGAGCCGCCTCATCCACTCGGCCGATTCGCCCGCCGTTCGCCACTGGACCGGCCTCGACACCGCGATGGTCCTCAGCATCACGCTGTTGGCGGCGGCCCTGCGCTTCGTCTCGCTCGGCCGGCCCGTCGAGCTCGTCTTCGACGAGATCTTCTACGCGCGGGACGCGTGCTGGTACGTCTACGGGACGGAGGCGGCGTGCGGGATCACCGAGCTCGCCAGCCGCAGCCATCCGCCGCTCGGAAAGTGGCTCATCGGCGGCGGCATCGCGGCGATGGGCTACCAACCCGTCGGCTGGCGCGTGGCGGTGGCCGTGGCCGGCACTGCCACCGTGCCGCTCACCTACCTTCTGGGCTGGCGGCTGCTGCGAACGCACGTGACCGCGCGGGCGGCCACGGTGGGCGCGGGAGCGGCCGCGGGGCTGCTGGCCATCGATCTGCTGGCCGTCGTGCAGTCGCGCGTCGCGATGCTCGATGCGTTCATCGCGCTGTTCGTCATCGGCGCGGTGGCCGCCGTGGTCCTCGACCGCGACCGGCGCAGGGACGTGGGCCGGCGACCGTGGTGGTGGTCGCTCACACTGGGGCGGCCCTGGCGGCTGGTGGCCGGCATCTGCCTGGGCGCGGCGGTCGGGGTGAAATGGTCGGGCGCCTACGTGGCGCCGGCCGTCATCGGCCTGGTGGTCATCTGGGAGGTCCTCGAGCGTCGACGGCTCGACCCGGGCGCCGGCTGGCGCACCTGGCTGACCTCAGCGGTGCGGCGAGAAGCGCTCCGGACGGCGGTGCTGCTGGGCCTCGTGCCGGTCCTCGTGTACGTCGCCGGCTACACGGGCCGCATGCCCGGTGAGCTGTTGGCCGCGCCGTGGGACCCGGCGTCGGTCTGGAACGGCATCTGGCAGCATCAGCGAGCGATGCTCGACTTCCACACCGAGCTCGGCGGGGATCATCCGTACCAATCCCCCCCGTGGTCGTGGCCACTGCTGCAGCGCCCGGTCGCCTACTGGTTCGGGGACGAGGGCGCCTCGTACCGCGAGATCCTGGCGATGGGCAACCCGGTGACCTGGTGGCCCGGCGTACTCGCGCTCGTGGCGCTGGCCGTCACCTGGGCGCGCGGCGGGTGGGGCTGGCTGCAGCCCGAGCCCGTGATCGTGGGCGCGGCCGGTGCGACCTACCTGCCATGGTTGGTCCTGTCGGGTGAGCGGTCGCAGACGTTCCTGTGGTACTTCCTGCCGACCGTGCCGTTCCTGTGCCTGGCGCTCGGCGTATTGGCTGCCCGAGCCTGGCAGGCGGCGCGGTGGCGTCCCATCGCGGCGATCTATGGCGTGGCCGTGGTCGCCAGCTTCGCATTCTGGCTGCCATTCGCGACCGCTCTCCCCGTGGATCCCGATGGCTGGCGGCTGCGGATCCTGTTCGAGGACTGCGGACGGCCCGACGGGGTGGTGCAGACCCTTCCGGACGACTCGACCAGCCAGGGCGTCCCGCCCGACGGGTGGTGCTGGATCTAGAGGTCGCCCGGGTTGCGACGATCCTCGACCCGCGTCTCCTCGGCTGCGCGATCGGCATCGACCAGCCGCCGGGTGAGGTACGCCGCACTCGCGCCGTGGAGGACGACGGAGGCCATGATCGCGACGGCGACCACGCTGAACAGCGGGCCGGCATCGGCCGGGGTGAGCACCGCGAACGCGAACCCCAGGTAGTAGATCGACCCGATGCCCCGGATGCCGAACCAGGCGATGAACAGCCGCTGACGCAGCGGGAGCGCGCTGGGCACGAGGCTGACGAGCACCGCGACCGGCCGCACGACGAAGATGAGGCCGAGCGCCGCGACCAGCACCGGCCACCCGAGCTCGAGCAGGCCGCCGATGGGCAGCACGCTGCCCAGCAGCAGCAGCACGGTGAGCTCGGCCAGCTTCTCGACCACGGTCGCCACCTCGTGCAGTCGCAGGTTGACCTCGTGGTCCGACTCGTAGCGGCGGAACGCGACCCCGCCCGCGAAGACCGCCAGGAAGCCGTACGCCTCGACGAGCTCGGTGGCCCCGTAGACCGCGAAGATCGCCCCGATGGCGACGAAGGCGTCGAAGGGATTCGACAGCCACCCCCGATCGATGACGCGGTACGTGAAGGTGGCGATCAGCCGCCCGGCGACCACGCCGATGACGATGCCGGCGACGGCCGGGTACAGGAGATCGGCGCCGAGCCACTCCAGCCACCAGTCACCGATACCGCCGAACCCGCGCTCGTAGGCGAACAGCGCCAGCATCACGAACGGGAACGCCAGGCCGTCGTTCAGCCCGGCCTCGGCGGTGATGCTGAAGCGGGCCTCGTCCTCGGGCTCATCGTCCATCGGCCCGCCCACCTGGACGTCCTCGGCCAGGACCGGGTCGGTCGGGGCGAGCACCGCTCCCAGGAGCACGGCGCTCGCCATCGTCATGCCGATGAGCCAGCTGCCGAGGAACGCCATGCCGGCGATCGTCAGCGGCATGGCCACCGCCAGCAGCAGCGTGGCGGTCCGCCAGTTGCGCCACGTGATGGCTCGGTCGAGCTTCACTCCCGCGCCGAAGAGCGACACGATCACCGCCACCTCCGCCGCGCGGCTGAACAGCACCGCCTCCTCGAGCGGGTCGTACCAGCGGATGCCCAGCACCCGCAGCAGCAGCCCGATCACGACCCCCGCTATCAAGTAGGCCAAGGCGGCCGAGAATGGTCGCCCGCGCTGGACAGAGAGCAGGACTGCCCCGCCCAGGATCACGATCCCGCCGGCGAGGAGGAGCGCTTCGTAGAGCCCCGGTTCGAGCGCCCAGCCCGGGGCCCGCGCGATCACCAGGGCGTAGAGCGGCAGCGGGAGCGTCGGGGGCACGCCGCCATGCTAGCCGGGCTCAGGCGCGTGGGCCGTGGCGCGCTCTATCCTCGTCGGATGGACAGCCAGAACGACGCTCGTGGGCGCCGGAGCCGCTGATGCTTCCCGAAGAGTTCGCGATCGTCGGCGCCGTGATCGGCTCGCTCGGCGGCTTCTTCTACCTGTACGAGACCATCGCCGGAACCGCGCAGCCCAACCGCATCACCTGGCTGCTGTGGGGCATCTTCCCGATGGTGATCTTCGTGGCGCAGCGGGCGGAGGGAGTCGAGGGGCTGTCCTGGACGTCGTTCGTCGCGGGCTTCACGCCGCTGCTGATCGTGGCTGCGTCCTTCTTCAACAAAAGGGCCTATTGGCGAACCGAGCCGCGCGACTACTACCTGATGGCGGCGGCCGTCGTCGGCATCGTCCTGTGGGCACTCACGGACAACCCGAGCCTGGCCATCCTGTTCGCGCTCCTGGCGGACATGCTGGCCGGCATCCCGACCCTCATCAAGTCGTTCCGCCACCCCGCCTCGGAGAGCTGGATCGCCTATGCGATCAGCACCCTGGGCTTCGGCATCAGCTTCCTCTCGGTCCAGACGTACAACTTCGAGAACACCGCGTTCGTCGCCTACCTGTTCGCGATGAACGGAGCGTGTGCCGTCCTTGCCTCACGGGGTCGCGGAGCGAAGCACGCGACGGGCTGACGGGGACCACATTGGAACGGCGCCGTACCGGCGTTCGGCGGCCATTCCAACTGAGTGGCGTGCCCGAGAGGACTCGAACCTCCGACCTTCAGGTCCGCAACCTGACGCTCTATCCACTGAGCTACGGGCACACGTGATCGCTGGGCGATCGGGCGGTGGCGGAGAGGGAGGGATTCGAACCCTCGGAAGAGGTTTACCCCCTTCAACGGTTTAGCAAACCGCCGCACTAGGCCACTATGCGACCTCTCCGTCCGAG
>JASLBU010000189.1 GCA_030146365.1 Candidatus Limnocylindria bacterium
CCCGGTCGCCGCCCCCGATCGCATCGTTGCAATGGGTGCTGATCCGTGCGTCGAGCGACGCGCCGCGAGCCCCGTGCTGCGGCACGAGCACGATCGCGCGCGAGGGGTGGTGGACGCCGAGGCCGACCAGCGCGCGCACCACCCGGTCAGCCGCGGCCTCGTCCACCACGGTCACGATCAGGTTGAGGACCGACGCGCGCGCGTGCGGCAGGCCCTTCTCGGTAACCAGCGGATCGCCGCCGTCGTCGAAGCCGGTCGGCACGTCCCATAGCGAGGCAAGGTGCCCGGCGACGGCCTGCACGCTCGTGTCGTGTTCGACCCACATTGGCGTCGTAACGCTCTCGGCCTCGCCGAAGCGCATCAATCTCTGGTGGACCGCCTGCTCCTCCGTGGCCGGCGGCTGTGGGCTCCTCACGGCCTGCGCCACGCGCGCCCGTCACGCTGCAGCAGCTCGTCAGCGGCCGGCGGGCCCCACGTCCCGGCACCGTAGAAATGCAGCGGCCCGCCCTGCCCCGACTGCCAGGCACCCAGGATGGGGTCCAGGATCTCCCACGCCCGCTCCACCTCGTCGTCGCGGGTGAACAGGCTCGCGTCGCCGACCATCGCGTCGAGCAGGAGCGTCTCGTACGCGTCGGGGGAGTCGACCGCGAAGCTGGACCCGTACCGGAAGTCCATGTTCACGTTGCGAATGTGCAGGCCCTGCCCCGGCACCTTGGCGCCGAAGCGCAGCAGGATGCCCTCGTCCGGCTGGACGCGGATGGCGAGCACGTTGGCGTCCACCACGGGGACCCCGGCGCGCGCGAAGAGCGCCAGCGGCGCCTGCTTGAACTGCACCGAGATCTCCGTCACCCGGCTCGGCAGCGTCTTCCCGGTGCGGAGGTAGAAGGGAACGCCGGCCCAGCGCCACGAGTCGATCGCGAGCTTGAGCGCCACGTACGTCTCCGTCTCCGAGTCGGGGCGGACGGCCGGGGCATCGCGGTACGAGCTCACGCGCTCGCCCTCCACCCAGCCGGAGACGTACTGGCCCCGAATCACGTTCGTCGCCACGTCGTCGGGCGCCATCGGCTTCACCGCTCGCAGCACCTTGAGCTTCTCGTCACGGAGGTCCTCCGCGGCGAACTCGACAGGGGGCTCGATGGCGAACATCGCCATCAGCTGCAGGGCGTGGTTCTGCACGATGTCGCGGAGTGCGCCGGTGGCGTCGTAGAACTCGCCACGGCCCTCGACACCCACCGTCTCCGCCACGGTGATCTGCACCGAGTCGATGTAGCGCCGGTTCCAGATCGGCTCGAAGAGGCCGTTCCCGAAGCGGAAGACGGCCAGGTTCTGGACGGTCTCCTTGCCGAGGTAGTGGTCGATCCGATACACCTGGTCCTCGTCGAAGACCTCGGCGATCTCATGGTTCAGGGTGCGGGCGCTCTCGAGGTCATAGCCGAACGGCTTCTCGACGATCACGCGGGTCCATCCGCGGCGCCAGCCGCTCCGCCGCCGTTCGTCGCTGGCGGCCAGCCCCGCCTGATCAAGCTGGTTGACGATCTCGGGGTACAGGCTGGGGGGGACGGCCAGGTAGAAGAGCCGGTTCCCGGCGGTCCCCCGGTCGCGGTCGATCCGATCCAGGCGCTTCGCCAGCTCGGCGTACGCCGCAGGGTCATCGAAGTCACCGCGGTGATACTCGACGCCGCGCGCGAACGACTCCCAGATCGCGGGCTTCGCCGGACGGTTGCGACTGTGCTTGTCGATGCCCTCGAGCAGGTGGGCGCGGAACTGGTCGTCGCTGAGATCCCGCCGCGCGAAGCCCACGACGGTGAACTCGGGCGGCAGGAACCCACCGAGGAGCGTGTTGTACAACGCCGGCCCGAGCTTGCGCTCGGTCAGGTCCCCGGTGGCACCGCAGATGACCATCGTGCAGGGCTCCGCCATGCGCTCGAGGCGCAGTCCCTCGCGCAGCGGGTTGGGACGGACCCCGCCGTGGGCGGTGGTGGTCGCGTCGGGCTCGACGGCGCGCGTGGCCATCGGCGCGGCTACCCTCGGTCCTTCAGCGCGTGGCCGCCGAACTCGTTTCGCAGCGCCGCCAGCACGCGGTCGGAGTAGCTGTCCGGCTCGCGGCGGCTCCGGAAGCGCTGGAGCAGGCTGAGGGTGATCACCGGCGCCGGCACGTCATGGTCGATCGCCTCGGCCACCGTCCAGCGGCCCTCTCCCGAGTCGGCCACCCAGCCGTGGATATCGGTGAGGTCATTGCCCTCCTTCTCGAAGGCGTTGCCCGCGAGCTCCAGCAACCACGATCGAATCACCGATCCGTTGTTCCACATCCGGGCGATGGCGGCCAGGTCGAGCTCGTAGTCGCTGGCGTGCAGGATGTCGAAGCCCTCCCCATACGCCTGCATGATCCCGTACTCGATGCCGTTGTGGACCATCTTCGTGTAGTGCCCGGCACCGGCCGGACCGCAGTACAGGTACCCGTTCTCCGGCGCGAGCGTCTTCACGACCGGCTCGAAGCGATCGAACACCTCGCGCTTCCCGCCCAGCATGGCGCAGAACCCGACCTGCAGCCCCCAGACGCCGCCGGACACGCCCATGTCGAGCCACTCGATACCCTTGGCCTCCAGGTCCGCGGCGTGCCGCTTCGAGTCGTGGAAGCGGCTGTTGCCGGCATCAATGATCACGTCGCCCGGCTCCAGGATCCCGGCGAGCTGATCCACCATCGCGTCCGTGGCCGCCCCCGAGGGGACGCTGATCACGACGTGGCGCGGCGCTCCCATCAGCTCGAGCACGCGCTCGACCGGCTCGGCCACGGTGATGCGGCCCTCGTTCTCGGGCTCGGCGGCGATCTCCGCCGTCACCGATTCGGTCCGGTTCCAGGCGACCACGTCGTGACCGCCACGCGCCGTGCGGCGCGCCATGCCGGCCCCCATGCGTCCCAGTCCGCAGATCGCGACCTGCATCGATGCTCCTTCTGCTGGCGTTGGAATCAGTTGGTGAGCGCAGCGGCGACGAGCTGCTCGACCCGGGCGAGGCCCGCCTCCAGATCCCCGAGATGAAGCCGCAGCGCCCGACGCCCGCGTCGCTGCAGCGAGGCAAGGTCGCCCAGGGCCTGTGCGGCAATGAGCGTCCCGAACGTCTCGTCCCAGCCCGGGATCGGCAGGTCCCGCGACGGGTTGGCCGTGAGCTGCAGGAAGACGCCGCTGTCCGGCCCCCCCTTGTGCAGCTGACCGGTCGAGTGCAGGAACCGCGGGCCGAAGCCGACCGTGGTGGCCGCACCGGTCGCCTCCCCGATACGAGCTCGCAGCGCCTGCAGGCGCTCGACGATGGCGCGGTCCGGGGGCAGGTAGGCGAGGATGGCGACGTAGTCCCGGCCCGCTGCGACCGTCCCCAGCAGCAGCGACACCGCGTCCTCGACGCTCACCGGGGTGTCGCCCAGGGCGGAGGCAGTCGCGCTGGCCGCCACGCCCGGCTCGCTCACGAGCGGCATCGGCTGCGGCAACGCGCCCCTCTCGCGGAACGCCTCGAGCAGCTCACTGGTGGCGTCCTTGCTCTCCTGCACGTTCGGCTGGTCGAACGGATCGATGCCGAGCACGATGCCGGCCGCCGCTGTTGCCACCTCCCATCGGAAGAATTCGCCGCCGATGTCGAGCGGCCCGCCAAGCTCGATGCGCCGGACCGGGTGGCCGGCGGCCTCGACCGCATCGGCGAAGGACTCCTGATCGCGGTTGTCGTCGGCGGCAAACGTGACGAGCACGAAGCAGCGGTCATCGGCATAGCCGGACGGCTCGGCAGGCGGCTCGCCGACGATCGGCACGATGCCGGTGTCCGCCTTACCGGTGCTCTCCGCGATGAGCTGCTCAGCCCAGTCGCCGAAGGGCGCCAGGCGGTCGGAGGTGATGAAGGTGAGCTTGTCACGACCGGCGACGGCGGCTTCGCCGATGAAGGCCCCGAGTGCCAGCCCGGGATTGGCGGCGGCGTCCTGCCTGCGACACTCGTCGGCCATGGCGGTCGCACTCGCAAGCAGACCGGCGAGGTCGACCCCGTTCAGGGCTGCGGGGACGAGGCCGAACACCGTCAACGCCGAGTAGCGGCCGCCCACGTCCGGCGGCGCCTCGACGATGCCGCGGAACTCCTGGACGCGGGCGAGCTCGGCGAGCGCCGTGCCCGGATCGGTGATCGCGAGGAAGTCCAGGGCCGGCGCCACCTCCCCCATCGCCGCCTGGTAGGCGAGCGGCTCGGTCGTCGTGCCCGACTTCGAGCTCACGCAGAAGAGCGTCCGTTGGTCCGATGCCCAGGACCGGAATCCGCGCACGACGTCCGGGTGGGTGGAGTCCAGGATCCGCAGCTCCAGTCCATCCGCCGACGCGGCGGCGTTCCCGCCCGGGCCGCCCGCCCACGCGAAGACGCGGCTGAACAGCTCCGGGGCGAGGCTCGAACCGCCCATCCCGAGCACGGCCGCGCGCCGGTAGCCATCCTCTCTGACGTCGCGCGCCAGGTGCTCGAGCTCCGCCACGCGCGCCGTCATCGCGTCCGGCAGGTCCAGCCATCCGAGCCAACCGGCGATCTCGTCCGCCGGCTTGCCGGAGGCAGCCCACAGTGAGCCGTCCCTGTTCCACAGCCGCTCCGCCACCCGGTCGGCAGTGAAGGTCTCGATCCGCGCGGAGATCGCGCTGTCGAGGTCCGTCATGCCGGGGCGAGTTCCTGGCGCTTCGACTCGATGGTGTCGATGAGCTCCCCGAAGCTCTTGTCGAAGCTGGCGACGCCCTCGGCCAGGAGCTCCTCGGTCACCTGCTCGATGCTGATGCCGTTCGCCTCGACCCTGCGCAATGCCTCCCGCGCCTCGTCGACGCCGCGGTCGAGCGTCCGCTCCACCTCACCGTGGTCGATGAAGGCGGTGATCGTGTCGAGCGGCATGGTGTCGACCGTCTGCGGCCCGATCAGCTCCTCGACGTAGATGACGTCACGGTAGTCCGGGTTCTTCGTGCTGGTGCTGGCCCACAGGCAGCGCTGCACGTTCGCGCCGGCAGCGCGCAGGTCGGCGAACTCCTCGCCGCCGAAGATCTCGCCGAACGCCGCGTAGGCGAGCTTCGCGTTGGCGATCGCGGCCTGGCCGCGGGCTTCCAGCGCGGCGCGGTCGCCGGCATCGTCCAGCAACTTGTCGATCTTCGAGTCGACGCGGCTCACGAAGAAGCTCGCCACACTGGCGATGCGGCTCACGTCCTCGCCCCGCTGCTGGCGAGAGCGCAGGCCCTCGACGTAGGCGCGCGCGATCTCTCGGTAGGTGTCCACGCTGAACATCAGCGTGACGTTCACGTTGATGCCCTCGGCAATCGCCGCCTGGACGGCCGGGATGCCGGCGGGCGTCGCTGGAATCTTGATCATGATGTTCGGACGGTCGAGCTTCGCCCACAGCTCGCGAGCGCGGGCGAGCGTCGCGTCGGTGTCCTCGGCGAGGTCCGGCTCCACCTCGATGCTCGCGAAGCCATCCGTTCCTCCCGAGGCGTCGTAGACGCGCCGCAGGACGTCCGCGGCATCGCCGACGTCGGTGACCGCGATCTGCTCGTAGATGTCGCGGGCGCCGTTCCCGGCCTCGATCTCTCGGCGGATCAGCTCGTCGTACTGCCCGGAGGCCACCGCCTTGGCGAAGATCGTCGGGTTGCTGGTGAGGCCTCGGATGCCGTCGTCGACCATCTGCTCCAGCTTGCCGCTGCCGATCAGATCGCGATCGATGAAGTCGATCCACGGGCTCTGATCCTGTTCGCTGTGCAGCCGATGCAGCGCGTTGTTCCCCTCGCCCTTCTTCGTGACCTCGTCTGCTTCCCGGTGCTGATCAACCGCCTTGTCCTGCCGGCGGTCCTGTTCTGCTCCTGTCATGTCACGTCTCCGTCTATGCGCGCCGACCGGAGCCGACTTCGGTGGTGGCCCGGCCACGAGCTCCGGCGCGTCCGGCAAGCTCGCGCGCCGCGGCCGCGATGTGGTCCGCGTCGATGCCCGCCGCCGAGAGCAGCTCCGCCGGAGTGCCCGATGT
>JASLBU010000243.1 GCA_030146365.1 Candidatus Limnocylindria bacterium
TACCCCTGGGGGGTTTCCCCATTCGGATATCTCCGGATCAACGCTTGCTCGCAACTCCCCGAAGCATTTCGCTGCCTGCCACGTCCTTCGTCGGCTCTTGGCGCCAAGGCATCCACCGCGTGCTCTTAGTAGCTTGACCTACACGTTCACGCGGCTAGCACGGTGCTGGCCGTCGCAACGATGCGGTCGCGTCGGAATCTCCTCGACGAAATCGATGCTTCCATCTTCGATTGATAAGGTCTGCGCCCGTTGGACGGGTGCTCACCGTGTCGATCGTGCAGTTGAGGCCGCCGGTGGCGCGAACGCTTCCCGGTCGACGCCCGGCGACGAAGCCGTCACGGCGTCAGCGATGGTATCCGCTGACCGGTGGGCGCCACGAGTGTCGCGCGCAGCGGTCAGGGGACGAATCGATGTGGTTTGTCACAGTGGGCGCGAGGAGGACCGGCGGTGGTCTCCCCGCGGAATGTCGCTACTCTAGCATCCCGCCGAGGGACGGTCAAGAAGGCTGCCGCCGGTTTCGGGGGCCGAATTCGCGGTCGATTTCGTGGTGGAGATGAGGGGACTCGAACCCCTGACCCCCTCCTTGCAAAGGAGGTGCTCTCCCAGCTGAGCTACATCCCCACGGTCGTCGCATCGTAAGGGCCGAGCGTATCGCGGTCAAAGCCGCTCAGCGGAAGACCACCGTCCGATCGCCATGCAACAGCACGCGATGCTCCGCGTGCCAACGCACCGCGCGAGCCAGAGCGACACACTCGACGTCGCGGCCGACCCGCGCGAGCTCGGCGACGCCATGCGCGTGGTCGACCCGTGCGACCTCCTGCTCGATGATCGGTCCTTCATCGAGCTCGCCGGTGACGTAGTGCGCCGTCGCGCCGATGAGCTTCACGCCGCGCGCGTGGGCCTGGGCGTACGGCCTCGCCCCCTTGAACGAGGGGAGGAAGGAATGGTGGATGTTGATCGCGCGGCCGGCCAGCGCCCGGCACGCCTCCGCCCCCAGAATCTGCATGTATCGCGCGAGAACGACCAGATCGGCGCGATGCCCGGCCACGAGCTCGAGGAGCGCGGCGTCACGCTCCTCCACCGATGCGTCCGTGCCCGGCAGCACGTGATACGGCACGCCGTAGCCGTCTACCAGCGACTCGAAGTCACGGTACGTCGAAGCGACGCCGACGACCTCCACGGGCAGGGCGCGGGTACGCCAGCGGTAGAGCAGGTCGTTGAGGCAGTGTCCCTCTCGCGAGACGGCGATCAGCACTCGCGGGCGCTCGAGGGCGTCGTCCAGCGACCATTGCATGCCGAACGCCTCCGCGGTCTCGCGCACCGTCTCGCGCCATGCGGCGAGATCGCGGCCCGCCTCGTCCACGAAGTGCACGCGCATGAAGAAGACCGATGCGTCCGGGTCCCCGAACTGCTGGCTGTCCAGGATGTTCCCGCCGCCCTCCGCGATGAGGCGCGCCACGGCAAAGACGATCCCGCGCCGGTCGGGGCACGAGAGCGTCAGGACCAGCTCGGCGCCCGTGCCGCGGGTCGCGGTCAGGGCGGAGTCAGCCGGCGCTTTGGCTCGGCGGGAAGGGGCTCGCCGGCCGGCCAGCTGACTTCGCGAACCACGCAGATCGGGGTCTGCTCGCGCGCCTGTCCGAGCGGGTTGTCGGCGAAGAGGGCCTGGACGAAGCGGCGGTCGACTCCGGGGCTCGCGCCGAGGACGGCGCAACCCGCGTCGTTGGCATCGATGATCGCGACGGGCGCGTCGAGCGCGGCCGCGATCGTCCGTGCCGCACCGTCGGGGTCACGCGGGCCGAGGGTCGCCGCCTGGTTGTAGGGCGGGATGGTGTAGCTCGTCGGCCCGTCGATGGCCGCCGCCTGCCGACCCGCGAGCCGATAGAAGACTCCGTGGATGCCGACCACCTTCGTGACCGCCGAGGCCGCCGCGGCGAACAGGATTCGCGGCGCGCCGACCTCGTCGATCGCGAGCTGCATGGTCTGAGGAGTGCCCAGGCCGATTCCGTACCCCGGTCGCGTGACGAACCGCACGAGGAACTTCGCGAGGCGACCGGCGCGAATCTCGTTCATCGGATACGAGCGCCCCTGCGTGATGGCGACCATGCGCTCGCTGATGGCGACCAGGCGAACGTCATGGGCCAGCGATCCGACGTACCGGCGCACGACCTCGACCGGATCGTCGGCCGCCGTGACAAGGTGGGTTCGCACGGGATGCCGGGCGTACACCACGCCGTTCAACGAGGCGTGTAGCGCCCGGTCCTCGTTCGGCGCATCGAGAACTCCCATCGGGCGCTCATCCGTTGGCGGCGCCGCCGCGGCCGGTTGGAAGGACACGCCGCTCTCCATCGGTCGAGGGGAGGTGAGGTGGTGGGCGTTTCTGGACTCGAACCAGAGACCTCTGCCTTATCAGGGCAGTGCTCTAACCAGCTGAGCTAAACGCCCCTCGGGAGCGCGCATCGTAGCAGCGGGACGACGCTGCCGCAACCGAAGGCGGTGGGCGGCGGGCGGGCGGTCGTGGTTGCGCGCCGGCGGGAGTATCGGGCGAGAAGTGCCCGAAGTTGCGCGCGGGCTGCAGGCGATGGTGACGCACGGGTCGACGTTGGCCGAGGGTTGCCCGCCGGCGGGAGTATCGGCCAAGAGGTGGCCGATACTGGCTCCCGCGGACAAGCCGGCCGCCGCGGCCCGCAGAGGCCGCCTGGCCGCGAGCACGAAAAAGCCGCCTCCACGTGGGAGACGGCTCTCGGCTTGCTCGAGCTGAAGAGTGACAGGAATCCGCGTTATCAGCGGGAATCAGGTCGTCTGAGTTCGAGGGCGGTTCAGCTCATTCACCGATGCTCCCTCGAGCATCGGTCCTTTCGGCGAGCTGGCCGATCGACCTGGGATCTGTGGATCCGGCGAACCGGCTCCACGTATCTCCCTAGAAAGGAGGTGATCCAGCCGCACCTTCCGGTACGGCTACCTTGTTACGACTTCGTCCCAATCACCAATCCCACCTTCGACGGCTGCCCCCTTGCGGTTGGCCCACCGGCTTCGGGTGTTATCGGCTTTCATGACGTGACGGGCGGTGTGTACAAGGCCCGGGAACATATTCACCGCAGTGTGCTGACCTGCGGTTACTAGCAACTCCGGCTTCATGCAGGCGAGTTGCAGCCTGCAATCCGAACTGAGACCGGCTTTAGGGGATTGGCTCCACCTCGCGGTTTGGCAACCCGTTGTACCGGCCATTGTAGCGTGTGTGTAGCCCAGGGCATAAGGGCCATGCTGACTTGGCGTCATCCCCACCTTCCTCCGAGTTTCTCTCGGCAGTCTGGCATGAGAGATACAACATGCCACGGGGGTTGCGCTCGTTGCGGGACTTAACCCAACATCTCACGACACGAGCTGACGACAG
>JASLBU010000246.1 GCA_030146365.1 Candidatus Limnocylindria bacterium
AGTCCGATCGGGTCGTCGGTGAGCCGCCGTCCGGCAACGGTGCGCAGCAGGACACCGCGGGAGGTGCGCAGCAGGCCGAAGCGGCGGGCGGAGTCCCGCAGCAGCAGGACGGGGAGGGTCTGGTCCTCCCGGTTCTGCTTGCCGATCCAGTCGGCGTCCCAGCCGAGGCTGCGCATCGTCTCGGTGACCATCGCGGGCGGCAGATAGCCGGCCTGGGTGAGCCGGACTCCATCGCCGACCCGCGCCAACAGCCACCGATAGGGCTCGACGGCCGCCGGGTCAGGTTCCGGCGCCGGACCGGCGTCCAGGCCGGCGTCGTCGACGAGCCTCAGCATGGGCACCGACCCGGACCGGCGCAGCCGGTCGATCAGCTCGGCGGCGTCGCGGGCCTCCATCAGGGCATCGTCCCAGTCGCCGGCCGGCGGTTGGCGGAACGGCTGCCGGACCCGGACAATCTCCTTGCTGGTCCTACGCCACTGAGTGCAGCACCACTGAGCACAACGAGTACGACGCACTCGATGTCGAGCAGTGGTCGTTCTGGGTCCTGCCCGTGCACCTGGTCGCCGGCACGGGGCAGCGGAGCCTGCGGCTGTCCCAAGTCGAGGCGTTCGCCGGCCCCGCTGTGCCCTACGCCGGTCTGGCGCAGAAATCCGCGACGTCGTCTCAGGGCCGTAGCGGGATGGTGCGATGAGCAGAGCGAAGCAGCCGCGACATGACCGCCGAGGGTAAGGGCCGGACCAATTGGCCCGATCTCAGCTCAGCGAGCGGCGGGCGCCGTCCAACTTCTGTAGTCGCGACAACTCCTCCTGGGCCCGCGCGTACTTGGCGCGAAGCAGGTCCTTCTCCCAGTCGGTCCTCGCTAGGAGCAGCTCTTTTCGAGCTTCCTCCACCACACGTTCCAGATTGCGAATGCTACGGGCACCTGAAGCAGGCACACTCAGCCTTTTGGGGCGCCGCGGCTCCTGCGACGCCGCAACTCTCGCCCGCCGCCCTGCTATGCGGGCACGAGCTTCGTCAATCTGACGGTTCAACGCCGTCTTGTCGCGGTTGCTGATGGAAGGCTCTCGCGACTTGAGGCGGCCCTGAGCGTTGGCCTTACGACTCCGCTTCGGGTTGAGTTTCCGCTTCGCCGACTGGATCAGTTGCTCATCAGCCAGGCAGGCCCTGCACGCGCCGTCCATGACCTCTCTGATCGCGCGACAGCCGCGACACCGCTTGGGCTCCGCTCTCACGCGCGACTTCCGGGACGCCTGGAGCTCCTCGGCGATCGTCCGGATGCGCTCACCACCGCCCGCATCCTGGACTCGGAAGGCAGGTCGGTCGTAGTTGAGACCACTCATGGATCCAGCTCCATGCGAGTTGTTCGGCGCCACGCCATGCGATTTCCTCGGAGGACCGGTCGGCGGTGTGATGCGGCTTGCACCGGCAGCATTGCAGTGGCGACTCCCCTGCCGTGGTCGGCGCAGGTCCGCGTCACCCTCTCGGGCCACAGTTGCCCCTCTGGCCACGTCACCGCGGCCGGAACCGATGCCCGTCCGGGATCGCCCCCTGGACAACGCGTACCCCGTGCGTCACAGGCGCCACTTGTAACCTGTCGGAGGCAAGACACTGCATACAGTCACACCCAGGCTTTCGAACCGTGTCCGTCACAGAACAGCCCGTAGCCCGAACCGGCATCTTGCCGGAGGCTCAAGCGACGGACACGCGATCCGTGCCCGAACAAGGCCAGATCGCCGTGGTCCGCGGCTCCACCTGGGCGGTCACGGACGTCCGACCGCAGTCCCTGCCGCGCAGCGGAGCGGATGACGCCGTTGCTGGTCTCCAGCACGCCGTGACCCTGCAGTCGCTCGAGGAGGACCGCCTCGGCGAGGAGCTCCAGGTCGTCTGGGAGCTGGAGCTCGGGCGTTCACTCCGACCGGCGACCGGCCTCCCGAACAGCATCGACCCGGACCGGTTCGACGAACCCAGCCGTCTCGCCGCCTTCATCGACGCCCTGCGCTGGGGTGCCATCACCTCGGCCGACTCCCAGGTCGTCCAAGCACCGTTCCGCAGCGGCGCCAACGTCGAGGCGTACCAGCTCGAGCCGCTGCGCCGGGCGCTCCGAGAGTCCCGCGCCAACCTGCTCCTCGCCGACGACGTCGGCCTGGGCAAGACCATCGAAGCCGGACTGGTCACCCAGGAGCTCTTCCTCCGCCACCGGGCCCGCACCGCGATCATCGTCTGCCCGGCCGGCCTGGCCCTGAAGTGGCAGGACGAGATGATCGAGAAGTTCGGCCTCGACTTCACGATCATCAACTCCGAGACGATGCGCGAGGTCCGGCGCACCCACGGCCTGCACGCCAATCCGTTCACGCTCTTCCCGCGGATCATCGTCTCGATGTCCTGGCTGCCGGGACAGCGGGCGCAGCGGCTCCTCCGGGACGTCTACGCCCAGACGGCGCGGCAGAACGGCGCCCGTCGCTTCGCCTTCGACATCCTCGTCGTCGACGAGGCCCACCACGTCGCCCCGTCGAGCCCGCAGCGCGTCGACAAGCTGAACATCACCCGCCGCGGGTACGCCGTCGACTCGCAGCGCACGCACGCCGTCCGCGAGCTCGCCGAGAAGTGCGAGCACCGCCTCTTCCTCAGCGCCACCCCGCACAACGGCTACGTCGAGTCGTTCACCGCCCTGTTGGAGATGGTCGACCCGCAGCGCTTCGTCCGCGGCTCGCACATCGACCGTTCGGCACTGCGCGAGGTCGCGGTCCGCCGGCTGAAGCGCGACGTCAAGGAGGCCAAGGGCTTCCAGGAGCGCCAGGTCACCGCGTTGCCATTCGAGCCCACGCCCGCCGAGGAGGAGGCCTACGAGCGCC
>JASLBU010000288.1 GCA_030146365.1 Candidatus Limnocylindria bacterium
GTCGAATCGTCGTGCCGCGAGCGGTGTTGACGGCACTCACTGCCTAAGATCGTGCCTGTTCAGTACGCGGTTTTGCAGTCCCAGCCGTAGCGTCCGCGGGCGTCCGCTGAGGTCGCCGCCACGCGTATAGGAGGGCAGCTCGTTAGCTAAATGCGCGGCCGTGTCCGCGCCTGATGCTACCGGCGGTGCTACCGCCGCTCGCTCCCATCTAGCCGTCATCACAGATGGTAATGAAAGGCGTTGCACAGCACGAGGCGGAGCCTGCCCCTTCGGGCTCCGACTCCAGGTCTGGTCCGTCGAATCTACTCGCCGATGTCGATGGTCGCCACCATACGGTCGAGGATGTCCGCGTGTGCGGCCAGTTCGTCCGGGTCAGACGAGGCGGTGGAGAAGGCGAGATACGGTCGATCGTTGCCTTCGGTGGGCAGGTTGCCGCCGATCGCGACGATCCAGATGATCGCGCGCGCAGTCGGGAATCCACCTTCCTTCGCGGGAATGTCGTAGCGGATTGCCGCCACGCCGTCCACGGTAAACTTCTCACTGGTGGCGTCCGGGCCGACGCGCCCGAAGTCACCGCCCGGCGGCATGTGGACCGCTATCGCGACCGTGGGTGGGACCATTTGGTCGTCCGGCGCCTCGAACGGTTCCGGCGCCAACAGGGTGCAGGCCGGACGCCCTTGGGTTCCCTCGTTCGCGTACCAGTCCGCTGGGAACGAGAAGGTGTACGACAGGCCGCTTGGCTCACCAACCGTCGTGATGCCATCCGGGTTCGCGCAGGTCTGCGTGTTGGCGAACGCTTCATCGGGTGCCATGGAGTGGATCGGTCCGAATTCGCCGTCACCGGCGGTCGGCTCCGCACTCGGTGACGGAGTCGCCTCGTCGGGGGCCGATGCCTCCGGCGTCGAGGATGGAGTCGCGTCCTCAGGGGGCCGATGCCTCCGGCGTCGGGCTCGGCGTTGCGAACCCAGTGGCGCTGGCCGAAGACGTCGGCTCGTAGCCCACCGGACCCTGTTCCGAATTGATGAGGCCCAGGCCAATGACGACCACGGCTACGGCCGCGGCCACGGTAGCGACGCCGGTGAGGATGGGCCACGCGAAGCCGCGCCGCCGCTGGGTCGTTCGGTGTACGTCGTTCATCACATCCCTTGTGAATTCCGGCGGCATGTCTGCCGCCATGCGGTTGCGCACGTACTGATGAATCTCCCGGTCGTGTCCGTCGTTCTCGTTCATCGGTCGCCCTCCATGGCCGTTCGCATGCGGCCGAGTGCGGCATGCAGTCGTGACTTGGCAGTGCCGACGGCAACGCCCATGGCGTCGGCCGTCTCGCGGATTGACAGTTCGGCGCCGTAATGCAGGACCACCGCGGCGCGGTGGTCGGCGCTCAGTCCGGCGAACGCCACGTCGAGTGAATCTCGCGCGTGGATGGCGTCGCGGAAGTCCGGAGTCGACGATGCGGGCTCCGCGACTGTCATGCCCTCCAGCCGCTCGGCGGGGCGCCGGCCACGCGATCGCAGCGCGTTGCGCGAGCGGTTGATGACGATCCGACGGATCCAGACCTCGAATCGGTCCACCCGCCGCAGGTTTGGAAGGTCGCGCCAGGCGGCTACCAAGGCCTCTTGCGCAACATCACGAGCGTCCTCAGGGCCCACGATCGCAGTCGCCAGCCGATAGATCGCAGGTCCATGGCTTTCAACAAGCGACTCGAACGCGTCCGCACGGCCGTCCCGGGCCTGGCGGACGAGTTCGTCCATTCCGGTGTTCACGCTCTCAACTCTGCCATCGGCGGAATAGACACCGCGGACGGGCAAGGTGTTCAGTCACCGTGGGTCGCGACAGGATCAACTAGCTACCCGCGGTCTCAGGGTACCGGGGTGGGTCCGGCGGCTTCCTCGGTGATTTCGGTTCGCTCTGGCGCGACCCAGCCGTGCCCGATGAGCTGCGCGAAGAGGCCGCACGCGAGAGCTTCGAGCGGCTCGACCTGTGGCGGCCGGACCGGGTCGCGGGGCACCCGCGTGCTGAGCACGCCTGGCTGTTGGGCGTGGCGGCGAAGCGCAGCGAAGGTTTGGTAGTGGTCGGGGCGAGAGGATTCGAACCTCCGACCCCTTGGCCCCCAGCCAAGTGCGCTGCCAGACTGCGCCACGCCCCGACCGAACGCGGCCAGTATAGCCGCGGCCGTTGCTCAGCCGACGAGCGGCTCCAGCTCGTCCTTCGGCGTGCGGCCCATCAGTTCGGCCACGGCGGCGAGCGGCGGACGGCCGTCGAAGACCACGGCCCGCACCTGCTCGGCGATCGGCATCTCGACACGATGCGCGGACGCCAGGTCGAGCGCACCGGCCACGGTGGCCACGCCCTCGGCCACACCGGTGAGCTGCTCACCCGCCGCGGGCCACGGTACGCCCGACCCGATGAGCTCGCCGGCGCGCCGATTCCGAGACAGCGGCGACATGCACGTGGCGATCAGGTCACCCACGCCGGCGAGCCCGGCGAAGGTCTGCGGATGCGCGCCGGCCGCCACCCCGAGCCGCGTGATCTCGGCAAGGCCGCGAGTGACCACGCCCGCCTTCGCGGAGTCCCCGAACCCGAGCCCATCCACCATTCCCGCGGCGAGGGCGACGACGTTCTTCAGCGCCCCGCACAGCTCCACGCCGACCAGGTCCGGGTTGGTATAGACCCGGAAGCGGTCCGATGACAGCATCGCCGTCACCTCCGCCGCGAGACGCGGGTCATCTGAGGCGACGACGGATCCGGCGGGCTTGCCGCCGGCGATCTCGCGGGCGAGGTTCGGTCCGGACAGGGCGGCCACCGGGCGGCCGGGAAGCTCATGGCTCAGCACTTCGCTCATGCGCAGGTGGCTGCCCTCCTCGATCCCCTTGACCAGGGAGAGCAGCGGGACCCCGGGTGACAGCACGTCCGCCAGACGCCGGGCCGTGGCACGCACGTGCGCGGACGGTACCGCCAGCACGTACAACCGGTGCGGCTCGCCGAGATAGGCGTCCTCCGTCGCCACACGGACGTTCGGCGGGAACATCACGCCTGGCAGGTAGCGCTCGTTCGTCCGTGCATGGGCGAGCTGCTCGCAGGCTTCGGTGGAGCGGGCCCACAGGGTGACCGGCCGTTGCGCCTCTGCCAGCAGACAGGCGATGGTGGTGCCCCACGCACCCCCGCCGATGACGGCGACCTGGTCGCTCATCTTCGGCGGGTCACCCGGCGTCGGGGCTTCACCGAGCGGCGCGCCGCCTCCTCCGACTCCCGCTGACGGAGGATGAGCCGGATCGGCGTGCCGAGGAAGCCGTACTTCGCGCGGATCTGGTTCTCGAGGTAGCGCTTGTAGCTGAAGTGCACGATTGCCGGATCGTTGACGAAGATCACGAACGTCGGGGGACCGACGCCGACCTGCGTCGCGTAGAAGACCTTCGGGAGCCGGTTCCGCACGTGCGACGGCGGGTGCGCCCGCACGGCGTCCATGATGAGCCGGTTCAGCTCGCCGGTGGGCACGCGCCGATAGCGCTCCTCAGCCACGCGAATCGCCTCCCGCAGGATCCGCTCGACGCGCTGGCCGGTGAGTGCCGATGCGAACACGATGTCCGCCCACGCCAGGTACGGCGCATCCCGCCGGAGCCTGCGCAGCCACTGATCGGCGGTGTGCTCGTCCTTCTCGACCGCGTCCCACTTGTTCAGGACCAGGACGACGCCTTTGCCGGCCTCGAGAACGTAGCCGACCACATGCGCATCCTGGGCGGTGTAGCCCTCGGTGGCATCGGTCATCACGATCGCCACGTCCGCGGAGTCGATGGCCTTCATGCTGCGCAGGACGCTGTAGCGCTCGATGCCCCGCTCGATGCTCCCCCGCCGCCGGATCCCCGCCGTGTCCACGAGGACGAGCGGCTGAGAGTCCACCTGGACGGCGGTGTCGATCGGGTCCCGCGTCGTCCCGGGCACGCTCGAGACGATCATCCGCTCTTCCCCGAGCACGCGGTTCACGAAGGTTGACTTCCCCGTGTTCGGGCGTCCGACGATGGCCACCCGCGGCGGGCCCATGTCGGTCTCGGCCAGCTCAGCGAGCTCCTCCTCGGTCATGTCCTCCGACGTCACCGATGCGGCGCTCTCCGCCTCGCTGAACGGCGGCAGGCCATCCACGATGAGATCCGCGAGATCCCCGGTGTTGCGCCCATGTTGGGCGCTGATGGTGATGCTCGGATCGATGCCGAGGGCATAGAACTCGACCGCGTCCGCCTCTCGCGCGGGGTTGTCGCCCTTGTTCACCACCAGGATGACCGGGGCCTCGGCGCGGCGCAGCCGATCGGCGACCTCGTGGTCGAGCGGCGCGAGGCCGGCGTGTGCGTCGACGACGAAGAGGATGAGGTCCGCCTCCTCCACCGCCACTCGCGCCTGGTCCTGCACGCGTTCCTCGATGTCCGTGCCGGGCTCGAGCTCCAGCCCACCGGTGTCCACCAGCGTGAACGTGCGCCCGTTCCACTCGGCCGTGCCGTATACCCGGTCGCGCGTGGTGCCGGAGACGTCCGAGATGATCGCCAGACGCTCCCCGATGAGCCGGTTGAACAGGGTGCTCTTGCCGACGTTCGGGCGTCCGACGATCGCGACCACGGGGAGAGACGACATGGTCCTGAGTGTACCCGGCGCGTTCGGGGCACCCGCCGGGCCGATAGGATCCACCCCATGCGCATCGGAATCGTTGGCACCAGGCTGTTCGGCGTCGACGGGGTGACGTTCGAGGCCGCGAAGTGGGAGGCCGTCCTCACGCGCATGGGCCATGCTGTCCGCCTGCTGGCTGGCGAGGTGGATGCGCTGCGACGCACGGCGATGCTCGTTCCGCCGATGCACTTCACCTACCCCCCGGCGGCGCGCGTCACGGCCGCCGCCTTCGATGCCGCCAGCGACGCGGAGTCCGTCAGACGCGAGATTCACCGCCTCGCCGGGCAGCTGCTGCCGGTACTGGACGAGTGGGTCACCACCCACCGGATCGAGCTGCTGATCGTCCAGAACGCATGGGCGATCCCCATGCACCTGCCGCTCGGGGTGGCCCTGCGCCGCTTGGTGCAGGAAACCGGACTGCCGGCGATCGGCCATCACCACGACTACTGGTGGGAGCGCGAGCGCTTCGCCGCCTGCGTGGTGCCGGAGGTGCTCGACCAGGCGTTTCCGCCCGACCTGCCCGGCATCCGCCACGTCAGCATCAACAGCCTTGCGGCCCGCGAGCTCCGTCGGCGGCGCGGCATCGCGTCGGCCGTGATGCCGAACGTGTTCGACTTCCCGTCCCGGCGGCCGCGAGCCCACCCCGCGATGCGCCGCCGGATGCGTGCGGAGCTCGGCATGGCGGACGACGGCCTGCTGTTCGTGCAGCCGACTCGCGTCGTCCCGCGCAAGGGCATCGAGCTGGCCATCGAGCTCGTCGGCCGGCTGCGCAACCCCGACTCGGTGCTGCTCATCACGAGCCCGGCCGGCGACGAGGGGCTGGACTACCTCGTGGATCTCGAGCGGCTGGCTGAGCACCATGACGTGCGGCTGCGATACGCGGCCGACCGCTTCGCGCCCGACCTCGAGGGGCGGCCGCTACGGCCGGCTCACACCCTGCACGACGCCTATCTCGCCGCGGATGTGATCACGTATCCCTCCCTGTACGAGGGGTACGGCAACGCGCTCGTGGAGGCGATGTACTACGGCAGGCCGGTGGTCGTGAACCGCTACAGCGTGTACGACGCCGACATCCGGCCGCTCGGGTTCCGCTTCATCGAGATCGATGGCGCCATCACCGACGAGACCGTCGAAGCGGTGCGCCGCGCGGTGGCCGACCCGCGCCGGCAATCCGCCACCGCGCGCCACAACTACGCGATCGCGCGCCGGCACCTCTCGTACGACATGCTGCAGCGGCGCCTCGCACGGTGGATCCGGAAGCTGGCCGCTCCGTCCGACGCGTGAGGTCCGCCGACGGCGTTCAGGCTGCGGTCAGCGCGTAGACGCGCTCACGGACCTCTTCGAGATCGACCTCCGGGGTCGACGTGCCTCCCGTGATCCCGATCCGGGCCTTGCCGAGCAGCCAGCCAGCGTGCTCCGCGGCCAGCTCGTCGGCATCCGCCACGTGGATCGTGTCGGGGAGGATCTGGCTGCACTTCACCGCCAGCTCCTTCGTGTTGGAGCTGTTCTTGCCGCCCACCACGATCATCGCGTCGACCTCGCGGGCCAGCGCGACGGAGTCGTCCTGGCGGGTCAGGGTCACCGGGCATACGGTGTTGACCACGCGAAGGTCGTGGGCGCGCCGCAGGCAGAAGGCGGCGAACTCCTCGAGCTTCTGCGGCAGGATCGTCGACTGGCTTAAAACCCCGATCTTCTTCGTGCGCGGCACGCGCTCCCAGGTCGAGCGGTCCATGTCATCAACGACCACGTGCTTCTCGCCGGCGTAGCTCCGGACGCCCTTCACCTCGGGATGGTCCTCGTGGCCGATGATGCACACCGTGTAGCCCGCCTGGGCCAGCTCGCGGGCCGCCTTCTGGCTCTGGAGCACCCAGGTGCAGGTCGCGTCGATGACCTCCAGGTCGCCCTTGCCCTTGACCTGCTCGAACTCCGACTTCGGCACGCCGTGGGCGCGGATGACGAGCGTGCCACCCTCCACCCGGTCCGCGAGGTCGGCGGTCCTGATGCCCCGGTCCGACAGATCCGCCTTGATGCCCGGGTTGTGGACGAGCTGGCCGAGCGTCGTGACTTCCTTTCCCTGCTCGCGAGCGTGCTTGGCCTTGTCGATGGCGAGGCGCACGCCGTAGCAGAAGCCGGCTCGCTGCGCGATACGCACGTCGGGTCGGAGTGCCGTTGTCATCACGCCCATGGTACGAAATTCGCCGCTGCGCAGATGTATATACCGTATATACGTCAGGCGTGCGGAGCGCGCCGCTGCCCTTCGGGGAGGAGAGCCTCGATGGCGGCCATGATGCGCTCGGTGCCCTCGGCCATCACCGTTCGGTCCAGCCGGCCAGTCGGCTGGTGCGGGAGCGTGAACGGCGCCCCGTACCGGATCCGCACTCGGGAAGCGCGGGGCCGCCGCGACGCGCCGGGGAAGATGCGGTGCGTCCCGCTGATGGCCGCCGGCACGATGGGCGCGCCGGACCGCATCGCAATAAGTGCGGCCCCGCCCTTGGC
>JASLBU010000096.1 GCA_030146365.1 Candidatus Limnocylindria bacterium
GTCGTCGTCTTCGACGGCGTCGCCGGCGTGGAGCCGCAGTCGGAGACGGTCTGGCGCCAGGCCGACAAGTACCACGTGCCGCGCTTCTGCTTCGTGAACAAGCTGGACCGCACCGGCGCCGACTTCTGGCGGGTGGTCGCCATGATCAAGGACCGCCTGGGCGTCAACGCGGTGCCTCTCCAGATCCCGATCGGCGCCGAGGACCAGTTCCGCGGTGTGGTCGACCTCATCAACATGAAGGCGATCACCTACGGCAACGACCTGGGCGACCAGATCGACATCGGCGACATTCCGGCCGAGCTCCAGGCCGAGGCGGACGAGTGGCGCGAGAAGATGATCGAGGCGCTCGCCGACATCGACGACGACATCGCCCACAAGTTCCTGGAGGGCGAGACGATCGACGCCGACCAGCTGCGTCGCGCCCTTCGGGCGGGGACGCTGGCCTACAAGATCGTCCCGGTCCTGACGGGGTCCGCTCTCAAGAACAAGGGCGTCCAGCCGATGCTGGATGCCGTGGTCGACTACCTCCCCAGCCCGCTCGACGTGCCGGCCATGACCGGCAAGGACGTCCGCAGCGGCGAGGACGTCGTCCGCGTCACGGACCCGTCCGAGCCGTTCACGGCGCTCGCGTTCAAGATCGCGACGGATCCATTCGTCGGCTCGCTGGCGTTCTTCCGCGTGTACTCCGGCACGCTCAAGACCGGCTCGTACGTGTTCAACAGCAGCAAGGGCCAGAAGGAGCGGGTCGGGCGCATCCTCCAGATGCACGCCAACCATCGCGAGGAGATCGACTCGGTCAGCGCGGGCGACATCGCCGCCGCGGTCGGCCTGAAGAACACGACCACCGGTGACACGCTGTCCGCCGAGGACAAGCCGATCGTGCTCGAGTCGATCACCTTCCCGGAGCCCGTCATCGAGCTGGCGGTCGAGCCCAAGACCAAGGCCGACCAGGACAAGATGGCAATCGCATTGCAGCGGCTCGCGGCGGAGGATCCGACCTTCCGGGTGCACACGGACCAGGAGTCCAGCCAGACCCGGATCGCGGGCATGGGCGAGCTGCACCTCGAAGTGCTGGTGGACCGCATGCTGCGCGAGTTCAAGGTGCAGGCGAACGTCGGCCGGCCCCAGGTCAGCTACCGCGAGGCGATCCGCAAGGGCGTCAAGGCCGAGGGCCGCTTCGTGCGCCAGACCGGTGGCAAGGGACAGTACGGCCACGCCGTCGTGACCCTCGAGCCGCTCGAGCGCGGCGCCGGGTTCGAATGGGAGTCGAAGATCGTCGGCGGCGCCGTGCCGCGCGAGTTCTGGCGCGCAATCGAGGCGGGCGTCACCGAGGCGCTGGCCGGGGGCGTGGTCGCCGGGTTCCCGGTGATCGACCTCAAGGCGACCCTGGTGGATGGGTCGTACCACGAAGTCGACTCGTCCGAGATGGCGATGAAGATCGCCGGCAGCATGGCGGCCAAGGACGGCGTGCGGAAGGCCGACCCGGCCATCCTCGAGCCGATCATGAAGGTCGAAGTCACGGCGCCCGAGGACCATATGGGCGACGTCATCGGCAATCTCAACAGCAAGCGCGGCACGATCGACGGGATCGACGAGCGTGGAAGCAGCCGCATGATCCAGGCGCACGTGCCGCTGGCCGAGATGTTCGGCTACGCGACCGAGCTGCGGAGCATGACCCAGGGTCGTGCCACCTACTCCATGGAGTTCAGCCGCTACGCGGAAGTTCCCACCAATCTCGCCAACGAGCTGATCGCAAAGTCGAAGAGCTAACGGACCGCAAGAGGAGCGACGAAGGACCAACATGGCCAAGCAGAAGTTCGACCGCAGCAAGCCGCACATCAACGTCGGCACCATCGGTCACGTGGACCACGGCAAGACGACGCTGACCGCAGCGATCACGAAGTTCCTCTCCCTGACGGGCGGGGCCGACTTCCGCGCGTTCGACCAGATCGACAACGCTCCCGAGGAGCGCCAGCGCGGCATCACGATCGCCATCAGCCACGTCGAGTACCAGACGGCGAATCGCCACTACGCGCACGTCGACTGCCCAGGCCACGCGGACTACATCAAGAACATGATCACCGGTGCCGCACAGATGGACGGCGCCATCCTGGTCGTGTCCGCCGCCGACGGCCCGATGCCGCAGACTCGCGAGCACATCCTCCTGGCGCGTCAGGTCGAGGTCCCGAGCCTCGTCGTCTTCCTCAACAAGGTGGACATGGTCGATGACGAGATGCTCGTCGACCTCGTCGAGATGGAGGTGCGCGAGCTCCTCACCAAGAACGAGTTCCCCGGCGACGACGTCCCGGTGATCCGAGGCTCGGCCCTGAAGGCGCTCGAGTCCAGCAGCGACGACCCCACGAGCGACGACTACGCGTCGATCAAGGAGCTGATGGACGCGGTCGACTCCTACATCCCGACCCCGGCGCGCGAGACGGACAAGCCGTTCCTGATGCCGATCGAGGACGTCTTCGGCATCAAGGGCCGCGGGACCGTGGCCACCGGGCGCATCGAGCGCGGCATCGTGAACACCGGCGAGAGCGTCGAGCTGCTCGGGATCCACGCCAAGAGCCGCTCGCTGGTCGTGACCGGCGTCGAGATGTTCAAGAAGACGCTCGACCAGGGCCAGGCCGGTGACAACGTCGGCCTCCTCCTGCGAGGCATCGAGCGCGACGAGCTCGAGCGCGGCCAGGTGCTCGCCAAGCCCGGCAGCGTGAAGCCCGGCACGAAGTTCAAGGCCGAGGTGTACGTGCTCTCCAAGGAGGAGGGCGGGCGTCACACCCCGTTCTACGCCGGCTACCGTCCGCAGTTCTACCTGCGCACCACCGACGTGACCGGCGCGATCGCGATGCCTGCGGGCGTCGAGATGATCATGCCGGGCGACAACGTGAACATCGACGTCGAGCTGATCACGCCGATCGCCATCGAGCAGGGCCAGCGCTTCGCCATCCGCGAGGGCGGCCACACCGTCGGCGCGGGCGTGATCACCGAGGTCATCGGCTAGCCGCATGGCCAAGCAGCGCATCCGCATCCGGCTGAAGGCGTACGACCACAAGCTGCTCGACCAGTCGGCCGAGCAGATCGTGGAGACCGCGCAGCGGACCGGCGCCGACGTCGCCGGCCCGGTTCCGCTGCCGACTCGGATCGAGAAGTACACCGTCATTCGCGGCCCGTTCGTCCACAAGGACGGCCGGGAGCAGTTCGAGATCCGGACGCACAAGCGCCTCATCGACATCATCGATCCGTCCAGCAAGACGGTCGATGCGCTGATGCGGCTGTCGCTGGCGGCCGGCGTCGACATCGAGATCAAGATGTGAACTTCCTCGGCTGGGCCGCATCGGCTCAGCGCGAGGACGTTCCGCCATCAGGAAGGAACCACCAACAGTGCCGGCAGGATTGATCGGAAGGAAGCTGGGGATGACGCGCATCTTCCAGGACGACGGCAGCGTCGTCCCGGTGAGCGTCATCGAGGCGACCCCGAACACCGTGACGCGTCTCCGCACCGAGGAACAGGACGGCTACACCGCCGTCCAGCTCGGTGCCGGTGTCGCGCGCCGCTCGACGAAGCCGGTCGCCGGCCAGTTCAAGCATCTCGAGAAGGGGCAGCAGCGCCCGAAGCACGTGCGTGAGCTGCGCCTTGACGCCACAGATGGGTACGAGGTCGGGCAGCAGCTCGCCGTCGACGTGTTCGAGGCTGGCGAGCTGGTGGATATCACCGGCGTGAGCAAGGGCCACGGGTTCACCGGCGTCATCGCGCGCCACAACTTCAAGCGCGGCCCGAAGACCCACGGGTCGGACCACCACCGTGCGCCGGGATCCATCGGCGCCGGCACGTATCCGGGTCGGGTCTGGAAGGGCACGCGCATGGCCGG
>JASLBU010000116.1 GCA_030146365.1 Candidatus Limnocylindria bacterium
CGCCGCTCGCCCTTGAAGCGCTCCTCGACGCCATTGATGCGTGGCGCGCGGATCCCTCCGACCGGCGGCGTGAGTCCTTGGGGGAGGCGGTCCGCGCCGCTGCGCATGCCGTCGCTCTGGAGGTCGGCGCCTTCGAGGTGAGCGCCCCGCCGCTACCGGACCTGCGGCTCGACCTGGGTGCTGGAACCGCTGGGGCGGAGATCGCCTTGCGGGCGCGGCCCGATCCACAACCAATCGGCTCGATCCGGATCGTGGGCCCATCAGGTCGCGTCGCGGTGTTCACCGAGGCGCTGCAGCTGGCGCTGGCGGCGGCCCGCGCGAGGGCCGACGCAGAACGTACGCACGGGCAGCTGGCGGCGCTGGACCAGGCCATTCGTGGCATCTCTGGCGTGCTCGACGTCGACCGCGTCCTGCAACTCATCACCGACCGCGTCCGCGATCTCGTCGGTGCGCAGTACGCGGCAATCGGCATCGTGGATCGCGAAGGCGCCACGATCGAGAGCTTCATCACAAGCGGGATCAGCGTGGGCGACCGCGAGCGGATCGGCGACCTGCCGCACGGGCGAGGGCTCTTGGGCTTGATCATCCGCGAGAGCCGCACGTATCGGATCCCGAACATCGCGAAGCACCCTGAACGATACGGGTTCCCGCCGCACCATCCGCCGATGACTTCCTTCCTCGGCATGCCGATCCTTGCCAGCGGGGCGGTCGTTGGCCGCCTGTACCTGACCAACAAGGTCGCGGCGGACGAGTTCAGCGAGGGCGATCAGGCGCTCGTCGAGATGTTCGCGCTCCATGCCGGGATCGCGATCGAGAACGCGAGGCTGCATGCACAGGTCGGTCGGCTCGCGGTCGTCGACGAACGTGACCGGATCAGCCGCGACCTGCACGACAGCGTGATCCAGGCGATCTACGCGCAGACGCTGGCGCTCGATGACGTGCCCGATCTCGTCAGCACCGAGCCGCAGGAGGCCGCACGCCGCGTGGACGAAGCGATCGACGCCCTCCACGCGGTGATCCGGGACATTCGCAATTTTATCTTCGGCCTTCGCCCGGTGCTGCTCGAGACCGGGACGATCGCCGAAGGCCTTCAGCACCTGGCGACGGAGCTGCGGCGGAGCGGAGGCGTGCACGTCGCCGTATCGCTGCCGGCGGAGGTCGACCAGCTCGCCTCCCTGCCCATCGAGGTCGTCGCCGAGGTCCTCGCCGTCACCCGCGAGGCGCTGAGCAATATCGCGCGCCACGCTTCTGCGTCGAACGCCACGGTGGCCCTCGAGCTTCCACCTGGGGGCCTCCGACTCAGCATCACCGACGACGGCCGCGGTTTCGGCACCCATCGCCCGTCAGAGCGGGGCCACCATGGTGTGGCGAACATGCGCGCCCGCACACAGGCGCTGGGCGGGACCTTCTCGATCGACACTGGGCCTACCGCCGGCACCCGTATCATCATCACGCTTCCCCGGGAACCGAGAACGAACCATGGAGGACGCGGTTGAACGACTCCACCGACCAGCGACCGCTACGTCTCCTCGTGGTCGACGACCACGAGGTCGTTCGGCAGGGACTCGTCGCCCTCCTCGACCGCCGAGAAGGCATCGAGGTCGTCGCGCAGGCCGGAAGCGTCGCCGAGGCGACCGCCGCCGCCGCGAGGTTCGAGCCCGACGTCGTCGTCATGGACGTTCGGCTGCCGGACGGCTCGGGCATCGAAGCGTGCCGCGAGATCCGGGCCGCACGTCCTGCAACCCGGGTCGTGATGCTCACGAGTTACCCCGACGAAGAAGCGGTCCTCTCGGCGATCATCGCCGGGGCCTCCGGCTATCTGCTCAAGCAGGTGCGCGGACGCGACCTCGTGTCGGCGATCGAGGCAGTCGGGCGCGGTGACTCACTGCTCGACCCCGCCGTGACGGAGCGGGTGCTTGAACGCGTCAGGTCCGCAGCCAGCGGCGGAAGCAGCGACGAGCTCAGCGACCTCACGTCACAGGAGCGGAAGATTCTGCTGCTCGTCGCGGAGGGGAAGACCAACAAGGAGATCGCCGGCGAGATCTTCCTGTCGGACAAGACGGTGAAGAACTACGTGAGCAGCATCCTGTCCAAGCTCAACCTCCAGCGCAGAACCCAGGCGGCCGCGTTCGTCGCAAGGCACCACCTGGGCGAGCCTCCGGCGGGGAGCTAGGCAACCCCACCGAGCGCGGCGCGGTCGATCTCGCCGAGCACCCACCGAGCGGTGGCATTAGCTGCCAGGTGCAGGAGGACCCGATCGGCGGCACGTCCGAGGACGCCGCCCGGCGGCGCATAGAGCCCGTCGATGCGCAGCTCGCCTTTGCGGAGGAACAGCCAGCCCGCGAATACCGGAAACAGCGGTGCGGCGGTCGAGGAGCGCCAGCCGATCTCTGCCTCCCAGCCTTCGGCAGCGAGACGTGGATGCCCAAGGTCCACGTACGCTGCCTTTCGAAACGTCGTCAGGCCGTGAGGCGATTCACCGATACGGAGCCGAAGGTCGACGGCATACCGGCGAAGACCGCCGACCTCCGGCCGCTCGACGAGATCATCCGTCCAGGGCTCGCCCCGGTCCAGCAGCTGCGCGATGCGCTCCTCGCCTGAGCGGAGCGGGACCGACGCCGTCAGGCGGACGAAGCCCTGCGGCGTCGGCACCGGGTCAGCCGGCGTGCTCACCCTCATTCCTCCACGATCAGTGCGGTAACCATCCCGAACATGCCGTCGGGTCCTTCCGCGTGCGTGAGGATGTGGCAGTGGAAGGCCCACACGCCAAGCTCCGAGGCGTCGATGATCACGTCGATTCGCTCCCCCGGAGCAACGAGCACCGTGTCCTCGTAGTGCGGGTCGGGCAGGGTCCATCCGTCCTTCGCGACGACGAGCTGCGGGATGCCGTGTAGGTGCATGGGGTGGATCTGCAACCCCTCGTTCATGTACCGGATGCGGATCTTGTCCCCCTGCTTCGCGACGATGGGCTCGGTCGCCGGGAAGCCCTTGCCATTGATCGTGAAGCCGAGCGGCCCGTCGTTCAGGATCATCGCCAGGTCCTGGCTGACCTCGGGATCGTCGGCCGCCGGATCGGTC
>JASLBU010000146.1 GCA_030146365.1 Candidatus Limnocylindria bacterium
GAGACCGAGGCCGCCCGCGAGGCCAGGCTGCAGCCCGTCCGCCCGATCATCGGCCTCGAGATCACCATTCCACGTGACGACGACGAGCTGCGCCTGTCGCGTCGTGGCCGCAAGCTCAACGACCCGCACCGCGGCCAGAAGGCGAGCCGCGGCTGGCCCGGCGAGCACCATGCCGGCCCGGTCCCAGGCGACCACCTCGTCCTGCTGGCACGCGACGTGGAGGGCTACACGGCACTGTCGCGCCTGGCGAGCCGCGCGCACCTGGCCGGCGAGAAGCAGGTCCCCGTGTTCGAGCGTTCGGTCGTGGCGGTCGCGCTCGACGAGGCGCGCGGCCACCTCATCGGCCTGTCCGGGTGCCGAAACGGGCTCGTGCCACGGCTCCTGCTCGCGGGCGAACGGGACGCGGCGCTTCAGGCGGCACGCACCTGGGCCCGCCACTTCGCCGACGAGGACTTCGCCATCGAGCTCGGCCACCACCTCGGGCCGGACGACGATTGGCTCGTCGCCGAGCTCGCCGAGCTGGCGGAGCGCACCGGGTTGCCGACCGTGGTGACCAACGAGGTCCACTACGCCGATCCCGAGGGGCATCGGCTCCAGGACGTCCTCGTCTGCATCCGTCACGGCGCGACCCTCGAGGAGGCGCGCGAGCTGCTCCTGCCGAACGCCGAGTACCGGCTGAAGGCCGGCGTGGAGCTGGCCGCCATCGGGGCAGAGCTGCCGGACGAGCGCAGCCGTCGCGCCTGGGCGGACGGCATGGCACGCAGCGGCGTCATCGGCGCGGAGTGCCGGCTCGAGCTCGGCTTCGAGCGCTACCGGTTCCCGGGGTTCACCGTGCCGAAGGGGGAGACCGCGTTCTCATATCTCTACCAGCTTGCCCACGAGGGCTTACGCCACCGTTACCGGCCGATTACCAAGCGCGCGCTCGCCCAGCTGACCCATGAGCTGGACATCATCGACCGCACGAACCTGTCCGAGTTCTTCCTCATCGTCTGGGACCTCATGGAGTTCGCCCGCAGGAGCGGGATCATCGGCCAGGGGCGGGGAAGCGCCGGCGACTCGATCGTCGCCTATTGCCTGGGCATCACCAAGGTCGACCCGATCGAGCACAAGCTGCTGTTCGAGCGCTTCATCAACGAGGCTCGTGCCCTGCCCGACATCGACATCGACTTCGACGTCAGCCGGCGCGAGGAGGTGATCCAGTACCTCTACACCCGCTATGGCGCCGATCACGCGGCCATGGTCTGCACCGTCGTCACCTATCGCGCCCGATCCGCGGTGCGCGAGGTGGCCAAGGCGCTCGGCTTCCCGCTCGAGGGCATCGACGCCCTGGCGAAGGCGCTCGACACGCGGGACGCGAGCGATGTTGCCCGCGACCTGGCGCTCGATGGCTCCTTCGGCTGGCTGTTCGACGAGCTCGGCATCGATATGGCCGATGCGGCGGTTCCTCCCGGGCGTGATGGCCGCGGCGGCTCGACGTCCGGGCTGGTGCGGCCGTCGTCCGACTCCTCCTGGAACCCGCGGCCGCGCCCGGCGCTCGACCCGGCATTCAACCCGGCGCCCGATCCGAATCCGCGTCCGGTCAGCGAGGGCGGCTGGTATCCGCCGAGGAAGCCGCGGGTGCTGGATGCATCTGTCACCAGCGTGCGGCACGAGTCGGAGACCACGAAGCGCTACGCGCGCTCGGGGGAACTGGCGGGCGGGGAGCTGCGAGTGCCCACGCCACGCGACAACGGCTCACCGGGCCCGTCCTCGGGCAGACCCGCGCTCGTCCGCGTGGATCCGGAGAGCGGGATGCCGGTCGAGGAGCGGCGCAGGCCGCAAGTCCTCCCGGTGGCCGGCGACGCGGACGGATCGCGCGACGGGCGGCCGGAAGGTGCCCCGGAGCGGAGCCATCAGCCAGGTTCGGGCGATCCAGGGGCCCTGCATGGCGACGGGACGCACGACGAGACAACTGGCGGGGGCGAAACGGCTGCTGGTTGGCCGTCAGTTCCGCCCACGGACGCCCCTCATCCGATGCGCAATCGGTGGCAGTGGCTGCTCCAGCTGTGCGGGGAGATCGATGGCTTCCCGCGACATCTCGGCATCCACGTGGGCGGAATGCTCGTCACCCGGACTCCCCTCATCGACCTCGTGCCCATCGAGCGCGCCAGCATGCCGGGCAGGGTCGTGACCCAGTACGACAAGGAGGACATCGAGCAGCTCGGCCTCGTGAAGATCGACCTGCTCAGCCTCCGGACGCTCGGGGTGGTGAGCGACGCGCTCGACCGGATCGAGCGGGACACCGGCCAGCGCCCCGACCTCGACAGCCTCCCGCACGACGACCCGGAGGTGTATCGGTCCATCCAGGCGGCCGACACGGTGGGCATGTTCCAGATCGAGAGCCGTGCCCAGATGCAGTCCCTCCCCAAGGCACGGCCGGAACGGTTCGAGGACCTCGTCGTCCAGGTCGCGATCATCCGTCCCGGCCCGGTGCAGGGCAACGCGGTCCACCCGTACCTGCGACGCCGCGCCGGCGAGGAACCGGTCACCTACGCCCACCCCTCCCTGGAGCCGATCCTCTCCGACACCCTGGGCGTGATCCTCTACCAGGAGCAGGTGATGCAGGTCGCCATCGAGGTGTGCGGCTACACCGCGGTCGAGGCCGACATCTTCCGCAAGGCGATGGGCAGCCACCGCAGCCACGCCAAGATGCAGGCCGAGCGGGGCCGGTTCGTCGGCGGCGCCATGCGCACCGGGCTGACGGAGCAGGACGCGGAGGAGCTGTTCCAGAAGTGCTCGGCATTCGCCGAGTTCGGCTTCGCCCGCGCCCACGCCGCCGCCTTTGCGAAGATCAGCTACGACACCGCGTGGCTGAAGCGCTACCACCCGGCGCACTACACGGTCGGCGTGCTGAACAACCAGCCGATGGGCTTCTACTCGCCGGCCGTCGTGATCAACGACGCGAAGCGCCATGGGATCCGGGTCCTGCCGATCCACGTCAACGAATCGGCGTGGGAGCACGACACGCGACGCATCGGCGAAGAGTGGGCCATTCGGCTCGGGCTGCGGCAGGTGAAGGGAATCGATGAGCGCGCGCGGAAGACGCTGGAACGGGAGCGTGCCAATGGACCCTATGCGTCCGTACGCGACTTCGTGTCCCGAACGCGGCTCGGCGAGCAGGTCGTCGAGCGGCTGATCAGCATCGGCGCCTTCGACTGGAGGGGTGCGCCCCGCCGCGAGCTCCTCTGGCAGCTGCGCACCACGCTGGCCGACGCGAATCCGGAGCGTCCCGCTCTCGGCCTGACCGATGAGGCCCAGCATGCGCTCGGCGCATCGCTGCCGCCGATGAGCGATGCCGAGAAGGTCGCCGCCGACTACCGCGATACCGGCGTGGCGCCGAACCTTCACGCAGTGGAGCTGTTCCGCGAGCGGCTGGCGGCCCGCGGGGTGATCACCGTGGCGGAGGCGGGCCGACGGCGTGATCGGGCCCAGATCCGGCTGGCGGGCCTGGCGGTCAGCGTCCAGCACCCGATGACCGCGAAGAACTTCGTATTCATCGCGCTCGAGGACGAGACCGGCATGATCAACGTCACGCTGCGGCCGCAGGTCTACCAGCGGCATCGTGCGCTGCTTCACCGCCATCCGCTGCTCGTCATCGACGGACGGCTCCAGGTGGAGGGTGCGGTGCTCAACGTGATCGCGACCCGGATGCGCTCGGTCGACGACACGCTCGACGGCGTTCCAGAGAAGCTCGCTCTAACGAAGCAGCAGCGGATGTTCCGGTGAAGGAACCGTTCCGGGCCGCGTGGCGTTCTGCCTGTGCTGATCGGCATCGACACCAACGCTCCACGCACACGGGAGGACGGTCGATGCGACGTCCCTGGCTCACCATCCCGGCGGCGCTCACCGCCATGCTCATCTCCGCCGCCCCGGCACTCGCCTGCGGCGGCCTCATAGGCCCGAACGGTGCCGTGAATTTGCTGCGCACCACGACCTTCGCGGGCTACCACGACGGCGTCGAGCACTACGTCACCAGCTTCGATTTCGCCGGGGGCGGCGGCGCCTTCGGCTCCATCACTCCGCTGCCCGGAATCCCGACCGCCGTCGTCCGCGGCGGCGACTGGACGCTCCAGCGTCTCATCCTCGAGACCGATCCGCCTCCCGACGATCTCCTCCGCGTCTCCGCCGGTGCCGCCTCCGCGGCGCTCGACGAGGCCGAGGTCCTGCTCGAGACGACGATCGACGCCCTCGCCATCACGATCTTGCGCGGCGGCGGCGATGAGGTGGGTCTCTGGGCGAAGAACCATGGCTTCCGTCTGCCGCCCGACGCGCCGGAGGTCCTCGACTTCTACGCGGAGCGCAGCCCGATCTTCATGGCCGCCGCCTTCGACGC
>JASLBU010000223.1 GCA_030146365.1 Candidatus Limnocylindria bacterium
CCCCCTCATGATAGACGGCAGGGCGCACGCCGGCCATCGGCCACGTCAGGCCGAGCGCCGTACGCGACGGTCAGCGGCGCGGGCATGAGGTGCATGGCGCAGCGGGGACGGCAGCCACGGCAACAGGCGCCGCGTGACGCCAGCGATTCGCTCGACGCCGCGCTCACGACGGGGCGTCCAGCCGATCCCGTACTGCCTTCGTATGGCGGGCCGGAGCGTCGCAAGCGAGACCAGGTGGGCGGCGTCCCATACGACCCTCGGAAGCAGCCGGCTGGGATACAGGACCGTCCGTGCGATGTCACGCGCCTCGGGTGTGACGCGGACGACCCGGTCGGCGATCAGCCCGTCCATCCAGCCGCAAAGCTCGCCGATGGTGCGGGGGATCGCGCCGCTCGGAACGCCGAGCGCGATCGCAGCCCGAGCGGACTCCTCGTGGTATCGCTGGGCATCTGCCTCGGAGATCGGGTGGACGAACCGGTGATACACCCGCAGCGCGGTGTCGATCAGCGTGGCGTGCACCCACAGAAGCGCCTCCGGATCCAGCGCGCTGTAGGGCATCCCATCGGCGCGTCGACCGCGAACCGAGGCATGGATGGCGTTGACCCGACGAATCGTGGCCTCGGCGTGCGCCTGATCCCCGAAGACCACGGCAAAGCTGCTCTCCAGCGTTCGGAACAACCGCCCGAACGGATCGGTGGCGTACGTCGAGTGCTGAACGACGCCCGCGGCCACCGAAGGGTGCGCGGCCTGAAGCAGCAGTGCGCACGATCCCCCGCCGAGCACGATGAGCTCTCGGTCGATTCGCCACGAGACGCTGCCCGGTCCGAACAGCCCTTCTGCGTGCGGTCGTGTGCCGGACGCGCGCATCAACGGAAGGCGGCGGCGGACGTCCCTCGCGGATGCCTCGGCTCACCGAACAGGGCCCGGAACACCACCCCTGCGGCGACGCCAGCCACGAAGCCACCGATGTGCGCCATGTACGCGACCCCACCGCCGCCGGTCTCCTCGCTCACCGCGATCGACCCGAAGCCGTTGATGAACTGGAGCGCCGCCCACAGGCCGATGGCCACGATGGCCGGCACCCACAGCGGGAACCGGAAGAAGATCACGAGCACGCGGTTGGTGGGGAACATCACGAGATAGGCGCCCAGGACGCCCGAGATCGCTCCCGACGCGCCGAGGGTCGGGATGAACGAGGCCGTGTCGGTCAGGATCTGGGCGAAGCTGGCGAGGATGCCGGCCACGACGTAGAAGACGAGATACAGCCCGTGGCCTATGCGGTGCTCGACGTTGTCCCCGAAGATCCACAGGAACAGCATGTTGCCGCCCAGGTGGAGCCAGCTGCCGTGCATGAAGATGCTCCAGAACAGGGTCAGCCAGATCGGTGATGGTCCGGGCTCCTGCGGAATGGCCTGCGTCCGGCCACCGATCGTCACCGGCTCCGGCTCGGTGAGGTCCACGTTGTTCGTGATCTCGAACGGCACGGCACTGTAGCCGTAGGTGAACTCGGTTCCGTCCGCGCTCGTGCCGGCCCCCTGCAGCGCGATGAACACGAAGATGTTGAGCGCGATGAAGGTCAGGCTGATGAACGCCGGCCCGTGGCCGCGCTCGTTGTCGTCCGAGATGGGGAACATTCGCGCGGATGATAGAGCACCCGTCGCGCCATAATCCGCCGATGGAAATCGACGTTCGGCCCTTCGACGGGGTGCCGCGGGACTTCTTCCTGGCCGGTGAGCTCGCGTTCGCGGAGCACCCGCACGAGGACGACGTCCCGCACTGGGAGTCGCTGTTCGAGCCGGACCGCGCGGTGGCCGCGTATGACGGCGACCGCATCGTCGGCACGGCCGGGACGTTCAGCTACGACCTCACCGTGCCGGGCGCGGTGCTTCCGGCCGCGGGCGTCACGATCGTCGGCGTCCATCCGACGCACCGGCGTCGCGGCATCCTTCGACGCATGATGCGGCTGCAGCTCGACGCGATCCGCGACCGAGGCGAGCCGATCGCGATCCTCTGGGCGAGCGAGGGCAGCATCTACCAGCGCTTCGGCTACGGGCTTGCGACCTTCGCCGCGCGCGTCGCCGTCGAGCAGTCGCGCAGCCGGTTCCGGCTGCCCCACAGCCCCTCCGGCACGATCCGCTTCGTCGAGGTCGACGAGGCACGACGGCTCTTTCCGGCGGTCTACGACGCGGTCCTTCCGATCCGGCCCGGGTTCTTCGGGCGCACCCCGGCCTACTGGGATGCCGAGGTGCTGCGCGACCCCGAGCACTGGCGACGCGGCGCGAGTCCGGCGTTCCACGTCGTCCACGAGGTCGGCGGCGTCGCCGACGGGTATGCGCGCTACCGGGTGCGCGAACGCTGGGACGACATCGGCTCACAGTCCACGGTCATCCTGGTGGAGAAGCACGCCACGAATCCGGCCGCCCATCTGGACCTGTGGCGCTTCCTGCTGGACATCGACCTGATGCACAAGCTCGAGGCATGGAACATCGCGCCGGACGACCCGCTCATCGCCAGCATCCTCGAGCCGCGGCGCCTCCAGCTGTCCATTGGCGACGGCCTCTGGCTGCGGGTCGTGGACGTGCCGTCCGCGCTCGCCGGCCGGCGCTACGACGCGGATGGGCGGCTGGTGGTCGAGGTCGCCGACGAGTTCTGTGACTGGAACGACGGCCGATGGTCGCTCTCCGTCGAGGACGGCGTGCCGATCGTGTCGGGGACCCGCGAGACGGCTGACCTGGCATGCGACATCACCGACCTCGGCGCGGCCTACCTGGGCAACCTGTCATTCACGCAGCTCGCCGACGCCGGGCGCGTGCGGGAGCTCCAGCCCGGTGCTGTGGCCCGTGCCGATGCGCTGTTCCGCACGGTGCGCCCACCGTGGTGCCCGAAGGTGTTCTGACCGTCGGCGATTCTGACGGCCGGCTGCGATGCGTTGTCACCGGGCGTGTGCCGGCGTAGCGTTCGGGCATGACCACCGCGGCCCTGGACCGATTGCTGGCGCTGCTGGTCATCGTGCAGGTGATCGGCGGGCTGCTCACGCTGCGTGCGGGCGTGCCGGCCACCGCACCCCTGTTCTGGCTCCACGGCCTGGTGGGTGGGGCGCTGCTGGTGGCGGTGGCGGAGAAGCTGCGTCGCAGCGTCGGCCCTGCCGTCCGGACACGCCGGTGGCGCCACCTCACCCTCGCCGGCCTGCTCACGCTGCTCGTGGCCGCCTCCCTGGCCGGAGGATTCACCTGGGTGGCCAGCGGCCGCATCCTGTCGATCGGACCGTGGACGATCCTGACGCTTCACATCTGGGCCGCTCTCGCGACCGTTCCGATCCTCGGCTTCCACCTCGTGCCGCGTCGCTGGCGGCTGTTGCGGCCTCCGGCTCGTGCGCCGCGGCTGAGCCGCCGGACGCTGCTGGCCATGGGAGGCGTCGCCGCGCTCGGGGCCGTCGCATGGGGCGCGGCGAATCTCCTGGACCGCGTGCAGGGCGGCGTCCGGCGCTTCACCGGCTCGCGGTGGTTGCCGGATGGCGGAACGCCGCCCCCCACCACGTTCTACGGCGAGCCCACGCCTGCGGTGGATGGCGACGCCTGGCGGCTCCGCGTCACCGGTCGCGTGGCGACCCCGCTGACCCTCGACCGAGTGGGCCTGGCCGCGCTGGGGGTGGTCGACCGTGAGGCGGTCCTCGACTGCACATCCGGCTGGGTGATGCGCACGACCTGGCGCGGCGTCCCCCTTCCCGCCGTCCTCTCCGCCGCCGGCGTCGAGCCCGCGGGAGCGCGTGTGCGCATCTACTCGGTCACCGGCTGGATGGTGAGGCTTCGGCCGGACGAGATCGATCAGGCGCTGCTCGCGACCCACGTCGCCGGCGACCCGCTTCCGGCGGCGAACGGCGCTCCGCTGCGGCTCGTCGCGCCCGCCAGGCGCGGACTCGACTGGATCAAGTGGGTGGACCGGATCGAGGTCGCCTGAGCCTCAGTTCGGCTCGAACCGCGCCGTGAAGTGCCGCAGCGCGTCGGGCTGCTGAACGATCCGCATGCCGCGCAGCTCGTCCGCACGAGACGCGACCCCACGGATCACCTCGATCACGTAGTCGATATGCGACTGGGTGTACACGCGCCGGGGGATCGCGAGGCGCACGAGCTCCATCGGCGCGGCGGTCTCCGTCCCATCCGGACGTTGCCCGAACATCACCGTCCCGATCTCGCAGCCCCGGATCCCTCCTTCCCGGTAGAGCGCGCAGGCCAGCGCCTGGCCGGGGTACTCGAGCGGTGGGACGTGCGGCAGGAGTGCCGCGGCATCCAAATAGACGGCGTGGCCGCCGATGGGCTGCACGCACGGCACGCCGGACTCGATGAGCGCCTCGCCCAGGTAGGCGGTCGAGCGAATCCGGTAGCGGAGGTAGTCGTCCTGCACAACCTCCCGCAGCCCCTGGGCCATCGCCTCGAGGTCACGGCCCGCCAGGCCGCCGTACGTCGGGAACCCTTCGGTCAGGATCAGCATGTTGCGGCACTGGTCGGCCAGCCGGTCGTCGTTCATGGCCAGCCAGCCGCCGATGTTGGCGAGCGCATCCTTCTTCCCCGACATCGTCATGCCGTCGGCGAGTGCTGCCATCTCGCGCACGATGTCCGGGACGGCCGCATCAGCGTAGCCATCCTCTCGCTGCTTGATGAACCACGCGTTCTCCGCGAAGCGGCATGCGTCGATGAACAGCGGAAGGCCATACCGATCGCAGACCGCGCGCACCGCTCGCAGGTTCGCGAGCGACACCGGCTGCCCTCCCCCGGAGTTGTTGGTGATCGTGACGAACACGACCGGGACGTTCTCCGCGCCCCTCGCCCGGATGAGCGCATCGAGCGCCTCGGTGTCCATGTTGCCCTTGAACGGGTGAATGGTCGACGGTGAGCGGCCCTCGGGGATGACGCAGTCGACGGCCTCGGCGCCGGAGAACTCGACGTTGGCGCGAGTGGTGTCGAAGTGCGTGTTCGACGGGATGACCTTCCCGGGTCCCCCGATGACGCTGAACAGGATCTTCTCGGCCGCTCGCCCCTGGTGGGTCGGGATCACGTGCCGGAACGGCCACAGCTCGGTGACCGCCTCCAGGAAGCGGAACCAGGACGGCGACCCGGCGTACGACTCGTCGCCGCGCTGGATGCCCGCCCACTGCTCGGCGGACATGGCACCGGTCCCCGAGTCGGTGAGGAGGTCGATGAGGACGTCCGCCGCATGCAGGTTGAACAGGTTGTGCCCCGCCTCGGCGAGGCACTGCTCCCGCTCCTCGACCGTCGTCATCCGCACCGGCTCGACGCTCTTGATGCGGAACGGCTCGATGATCGTGTGCCACTGGTCCATGTGCCGCGATGGTACCGGGTGCCGTATGCGCGTCGGCACCGCGCCGACGCGGGCCCCGGGCACCTTTGCCCGGGCCGCGACCACCGACGGAGGTGGGGTCGAATCGGCCAGCCCGGCTGCTGGCGTTGCCCGGCCGCTGACCCACACCCTCCGAGGGGTTCCTGCCTCGTCATCGGTTGCGGCCTCGACAAGCGGCCGCGCGACCAATGATCGATCAGAGGCCCCTCAGCGTAGTGCTGGAGTGCAGCAGCGACCCGATCCCGTCTCGCCCGGTCCCGGCCAGGAGTCGGTGTGGGACTACCCGCGGCCTCCGGTCGTGGTGCCGTCCCACCGGCACGTCGTCGTCGAGCATGCCGGCACCGTGCTCGCCGAGACGCGCGCCGCCGTCCGCGTCCTCGAGACGGCGAGTCCGCCGGCCTGGTACCTCCCGGCCCCGGACGTGCAGACCGACCTTCTCGAGCCCGTGCACGGCGCGTCCACGTTCTGCGAGTGGAAGGGACGCGCCACGTACCTCGATCTCGTGATGGACGGCCGGCGCACGGGCCTCGTCGCCTGGACGTACGAGGCGCCGAGCCCGCGGTATGTGGAGCTGGCCGGCTGGGTGGCGTTCTTCGCCGGCCGCGTCGATCGGGCCAGCGTCGACGGCGAGCGGGTTCGCCCGCAACCCGGC
>JASLBU010000229.1 GCA_030146365.1 Candidatus Limnocylindria bacterium
CAGGTCCTCCATGGTGAAGACGATGTCCTGGGTCGCGTCGAGCGGAAAGATGCGGCTGATCGAACCGCTGCGCAGGCACACCTCCGCCGCCTCGGGATCCACGCACGCGTTCCATTCCCCGGTCTCGGTGGTGTTTCCGCGTTCCTCCAGGGTGCCGCCCATCCAGATGACGTCGCGAGTCGCGCCGGCCAGGTCGACGCCGTGCTGCGTCGCCGCCGCAAGATTGGTCAGCGGTCCCAGGGCAAGCACCGTCATCTCCCCCGGGTGCCTCGACACGTGCGCGCCGAGATATCGGCTGGCCGGGATGGCGGTGTACTCCGTCGTCCCGAGCTGCCGGTCCTCCCCCCGCAGCTCGACGTAACCGGTGCCCGTCGGCCCGTGCGTGTCCGGTGCGGTCCGCAGCCGCCGATGGAGCGGCCGGGCGGCGCCGATGCTGACCGGCACGTCGCCGCGGCCGACCATGCGCAGGATCTTGCCGGTGTTGCGCGCCACGTGGTGAATCTCGACGTTGCCAGCCACGCAGGTCACCCCGCGCAGGTTCAGCTCCGGGCTCGTGGCGGCGATGAGCAGGGCGAGCATGTCGTCGATCCCGGTGTCGACGTCCAGGATCAACGGGCGTGGCGGCGTCTGTGGCGCGTCCTCGTCCATCGGGCCCCTATCGTACCCGCCAGCCGCCCGCCAGGCCCACCTTTGTGCTCAGCGGCCGGGACAGGGTCTCGCTCACGTGACGGGCCGCCGCGAGCAGCGCGTCAAGGTCCACGCCGTGGGACAGGCCCTCGCGCTCGAGCATGTACACCAGGTCCTCGGTGGCGAGGTTTCCGGCCGCCCCCGGCGCATAGGGACACCCGCCGGTCCCGCCCGTGGACGCGTCGAAGGTCCTGATGCCGAGATCCATCGCCACGGCGACGTTGGCCAGCGCCGTCCCCCGCGTGTCGTGGAAGTGCATGGCCAGCCGGCCTGGCTCGATCCCGGCGGAGAGGAGCGCGCCCACGACGCGGCGCACGTCGGCCGGCCCGGCCACGCCGATCGTGTCGCTGATGCTCAGCTCGTCGACGCCCAGCGTGAGCAGCTCCTGCGCCACGCCGACCACGGCCGCCTCGCCGACCTCGCCCTGGAAGGGACAGCCGAACGCCGTGCTGATGTAGCCCCTCGACCACCAGCCGCGCGTGCGGGCGGCATCGACGACCGGCCGGAACGCATCGATCGACTCGCTGATCGTCATGTTGATGTTGGCCCTGGTGAACGGCTCGGAGGCCGCGGTGAAGACGCACACGGCATCGGCACCCGCAGCCTCCGCCCGCTCCAGCCCGCGGACGTTCGGCACCAGCACCGGGTATCGGACTCCGGGACGCCGCTCCAGGCGCCGCATCAGATCGTCCGCGTCGGCGAGCTGCGGGATGGCCTTCGGGGAGACGAAGCTGGTGATCTCGATCTCGCGCAGGCCCGCATCGGCGAGCAGCGCCGCGAAGCGCAGCTTTGCATCGGTGGGGATCGGGGCGGCCTCGTTCTGCAGGCCGTCGCGCGGCCCGACCTCGTAGATCCGGACGTCGCGATCGGTCACGAGTCGGATTGTGCGACTTCGGCGAGCACGTCGCCGCGCTGGACCTGCTGCCCCTCCGCCACGAGCAGGCGCGACAACGTCCCAGCCATCGGTGCCACCACGGCGTGCTCCATCTTCATCGCCTCCAGGATCACGATCGGCTGGTGCGCGTCCACCGACGCACCCTCGGTCGTCCGAATGCCGATGACCCGTCCGGGCATGGGTGCCACGAGGCTCGCCGTGCCCGCCGAGCCCGCGCCGGCCGCGTGTCGCACGGCCTCCTCGACGCTCGGCGGGGCCGCGACGGACAGCTCGATGCTCTGTCCCTCGACATCGACGTGAAGGGTCGTGCCGACGGCGACTGCCGTGGGCACCTGCGCGTCCGCCGCCTCCCCGATGCAGACCGCCCGTTCCAGCGCGTCGTGACGCAGGCGTACGACCCGTGGAGCGTTGAGGCGCCACCCGCCGGACCATGGGCCAGCGTCCGGACGCTGCCACGCGCGAGCCGCCGCCTGCCAGTGCTCCTCGTCCATGTGCGGCTGCGCGGGAAGGTCGAGGCTCACGATCGTGTCGGTCCGCACCTCGCCATCACGCATCCACGGCTGGTCGGCCAGCCATCGGAGGAAGCGGAGGTTCGTTCGCACGCCCAGCACGGTCGTCGCCGCGAGCGCGTCACGCAACCGCTCCAGCGACGCGGCGCGACTCGGGCCATGGGCGATGAGCTTGGCGATCATGGGGTCGTAGCGATCGCTCACGATGTCTCCGGGCCGGACGCCGGTGTCCACCCTGACCCCCGGCGGCCAGCAAACGAGCTCGAGGCGGCCGGTGGCTGGCAGGAAGCCGGACTCCGGGTCCTCCGCGTACAGCCGCGCCTCGATGGCGTGCCCACGGATCGGGACCGGCGCCGCGAGCCTCAGCTCGGTCAGCGTGGCGCCGGACGCGATCCGCAGCTGGTCCTCGACGAGGTCCCGGCCCGTCACCGCCTCCGTCACCGGGTGCTCCACCTGCAGCCGCGTGTTCATCTCGAGGAAGAAGTGCTCGCCGGCATCCGTCAGCAGCATCTCGACCGTGCCGGCGCCGACGTACCCCACTCCGGATGCGACCGCCAGCGCGCTCGATCCCATCCGCTCGCGCAGCTCCGCGGTGACCGATGGGGCTGGCGCCTCCTCCACGATCTTCTGGTTGCGCCGCTGCGCGCTGCAGTCTCGTTCGCCCAGATGCACGCCGGCACCGCGGGCGTCGAACAGCACCTGGACCTCGACGTGGCGGGAGCCGGCCAGGTAGCGCTCGAGGATCAGCCGATCGTCGCCGAAGGATCGCTCCGCTTCGCGGCGCGCCCCCGCCACCGCCTCCGGCAGCTCGTCCGGCGCGCGGACCACGCGCATTCCCTTCCCGCCGCCACCGGCGCTCGGCTTGACCAGCAGCGGATAGCCGATGAGGTCCGCCTCCGCCGACAGGACCCGGTCGTCCGCAGCGTCCCCGTCGTAGCCGGGAACCGTGGGAACCCCCAGCGCGGCGGCGCGCTGGCGTGCCGCCGCCTTGTCGCCCATGGCGGCGATCGC
>JASLBU010000093.1 GCA_030146365.1 Candidatus Limnocylindria bacterium
AGCGAACTCGACGAGCGTGACCTCCGCACCGAAGTCGCGGTACATGCTGGCCCACTCCACGCCGATCGCCCCGGCCCCCACGATCGTCACCCGACCCGGCACGTCGTCACGCGCCAGCGCCTCGTCCGACGTGATGATCAGCCGGCCGTCCGGCTCCAGCCCCGGCAGGGAGCGGGGAGCCGAGCCGGTCGCCAGGATCAGGTGATCGGCGGTCGCCTCGACGTCGCCCGACTCGCCGCCCGCGACGCGGACCGTCGTCGGGCCGGTGAGCACGCCGTTGCCCTTCAGCACCGCCACCCGGTTCTTCTTCATCAGGAACTCCACGCCCCCGACGTGCTTCTCGATCACCGCGTCGCGCCGCTTTCCCAGCGCTGCGTAGTCGAGGCCGATGCCCCCGTTCCCCGACAGCCCGAACTCGGCGCCCTGCTCGGTGACCCGGTGGAGGAGGTCCGCGGTTTCAAGCAGTGCCTTGGACGGGATGCAGCCGCGGTTCAGGCACGTGCCGCCAAGGCGGTCGCGCTCCACGAGCCCGACGGAAAGTCCCAGCTGCGAAGCGCGGATCGCGCCGACGTAGCTCATGCCCCCGCCCAGGATGAGCAGGTCGAAACGTTGCTGATCGGCCATCGGTCTCCCGTGTGTGTCGTTCAGGTCGCCGCGGCCGGGCTCGGCCGCGGCGCATCGGCCTCGAAGGATCGGCGTTCGTGCGCACCGATGCGTCGGCGCCAGTCGTCCGGTACGCGCATGGAGCGTGCCGCGCTGTAATCGTAGGTGACCAGCACGCTGTCGAGGTCGGCCACGACGCGGTCATCCGGCGAGGCCGTCATGCGGTGCCGCATCCCGAAGCTGGAGCCGCCGATTCGATGGACCGCCGTCTCCACCACGATCTCCTGGCCCAGGAGGACCGGCGATCGGAAGTCGATCTCCGCCCGCGCGAGGATCAGCGGCAGCCGCTCGAACGCCTGCTCAGGTTGGAGCACGTCGAGCAGGTAGCGGATCCGGGCGAGCTCGGCATAGCTGTGGAACACCGCGTTGTTCACATGCCCGAAGGCGTCGATGTCGCGGAAGCGCACCTGCAGGCTCGTGCGGTGGCGATAGGCATCGGTCACGGGAGCCTCATTCTAGCCGGAGCGCCGTCGAAGGCTGCCGGCGATATACGGTATATACCCTCCCGGATGTCAGCAGCGGTCCGGGGTGCGTGCCGCCGGCGTCGAGCGGAGGAGGTCGGCGTCCTCCGTCGCGAGCGGCAGGTCCAGGTGGCTTGCGAGGGCCGCATATGCCGCCCGGTGGCTCGGCAAGCCGTGGGCGATCCAGCGCGCGAGCTCCGCCACCGGCGGCCGCTGCAGGTCGAAGCCCAGGCGCCGCAGCTCCGTCCCGATGCGCGCGAGCCGATCCTCCGCAAGCGGACGGAGGTGCTCCAGAACGTCGTCCGGGAGCTGCGGAGGCCCGACGACAGTGAGGGCGCCGGCCTCGTACTCCTCCCGCAGGCGCCTGCCGGCGCCATCGGGCCGGAACCACGACGCGACCACCCCGGCGTCCACGACCACGCGCTTCATCTGTGGGCCCGGGCGACCAGACCGTCGATCGTGGCCAGCGCGAGGCGGACCGTCGGATCGGCTCCGGGCCCGATGCCAGCGACGAGATCTGCCTCCGCCAGCTGCGCGAGGTAGGCGCTGCGGCTCACGTTCCGCCTGGCGCACGCATCGTCGATGCGCCCCAGGAGCCGCTCTTCGAGCGAGATGAGGACCCGCTTGGCCGGCATGACCGCGAGTATATCCGGTATATATCGGCCCTCCGTCAGCCGGTCCCGACGTGTGCGATGAGGGCGGCCAGGAGGGTCGTGCGCGGGACGATCGACGCCGTGTCGAGCCATTCGTCGACAGAGTGGTCGTCCCCGCCGACGGGCCCGAGGCCATCGATCGTCGGAATCCCGAGTGCCGCTGTCGTGTTGGCGTCCGAGGCCCCGCCGGTGGCGGCGTCCCGCAGCTCGAAGCCGAGCGCGGCGGCGATCTCGGCGGCCCGGGCCACGAGCTCGGCGGAGGCCGCGGTCTTCTCCATCGGAGGATGGCTGGCGATCCGCCGCAGCGCGACGGTGACCCCCTCCACCGTCGGGTGCTGCGCGAGTCGCTCCACCTCGGCAGCCGCCGCATCGAACGCGCCGGCGGTGGCGGCACGCAGATCGACCTGGAGCTCGCACTGCTCGGCGACGACGTTCGGCCTCGTCCCGCCACGGACGACCCCCGCGTTGACCGTCACCGTCGGCCAACGGCCGTTGAGGGCGTGGAGGGCGAGCACCTGGTGGGCCGCCTCCAGGATGGCGGAGCGGCCCTTCTCGGGCTCCACCCCGGCATGCGCCGCCCGGCCGGTGAGCGTCAGCTCGTAGTCGGCGATTCCCTTCCGTGCGCTCACGATGTCCCCGTTCGCGCGGGCGCACTCGAGGACGAGCACTGCGTCGTGCTCCGGGGCCAGCCGGCGGATGATCGGCGTGCTGAACGGTGAGCCGATCTCCTCGTCCGGATTCGCGACGAACGTGATCGGAGGCCGGGAGCCGGCCTCTCGCAGCATGCCGAGCGCGTGGAGCCCAGCCAGCAGGCCGGCCTTCATGTCCGTCACGCCCGGCCCGAGGGCTCGGCCGCCATCGAGGCGGAACGGTCGAGCGGCCGCCGTGCCGGGATCGAAGACCGTGTCCATGTGGCCGATGAGCAGCACGGGCCGTCCCTTCCCCGGGACGCGCCCGACCACCACATCCCCGAGCCGGGTCTCGCCGTCCGCCGGCCGATGGGGGATCCGCTCGACGCTGCCGTCCTCGGCCTGAAGGGCGTCGGAGACCCGGTCGGCGATGGCGTTCACGCCGTCCGGCGTGTACGAGCCGCAGTCCACGTTCACCATCGCCTCCAGCTCTGCGAGAAAGTCGGGCAGGCGCGAGGTGGCGGCGCGACCCAGCGCATCGAGGTCCGGCATGGCGACCAATATACTCACGGCCATGCCGCCAAGGGCCGAGCCACCCGACTCCGGACTCGAGGTCGAGCTGGTGGAGCTGCGCGTGCTGGATGGGCCCAACCGCTTCACCACGCGCCCGGCCGTGAAGCTCGAGTTCCGCGGCGACCGACCAGGTGACGCGGGCACCGTGGCCGCCGCTGCCAGCGGGGTCATTCGGCGCCTCCACGTCGCCCTGGACCTCCCCGAGCCGCGGATCGTGACGCGCCACTCGGTCGACCGCCTTCGCACGGCGATCGCCTTTCCGTGGCGACGCCGGACCATCTCCCAGTCGATCGGCGCGGCCGCCGCGCGCCTGGCCCTGGGGCGGTCCAACGAGCGCCGGGAGGTGTCGGCCTTGCGGGCCACCGCGCTCGGGCCGATGCCGAACCTGCCGCGGCCCCGGATCCCGATCGTGGCCGTCACCGGCACGAACGGGAAGAGCACGACGACGCGGCTGATCGCTCACGTGCTCTCGCAGGCGGGGCGCACGGTGGGCATGACCAACTCGGACGGCATCTTCGTGCGCGGGGAGCTCGTCGAGGCGGGGGACTGGACCGGTTTCGGCGGTGCGGCGCGCATCCTGGCCGAGCCGGGCGTCGACGTTGCGGTCCTCGAGACGGCGCGCGGGGGAATCCTGCTCCGCGGCATCGGCTACGCGGCGAACGACGTCGGTGTCGTGACGAACGTCAGCGCCGACCATCTCGGACTCCACGGCATCGACACCCTCGACGAGCTGGCGGAGGTGAAGAGCACCGTCGTCCGCATCACCAAGCGCGGTGGATGGGCGGTGCTGAACGCCGATGACGAGCGCGTCTGGGAGATGCGGCGACGCACGCAGGCGCGGCTCTACCCGTTCAGCATGTCGGTGAAGTCGCCCGCCACCGAGGCCGCGCTCGACGCGGGGGGTCGCGCCGCCGTGCTGGAACGGGGATGGATCGTCCTCCGTGGCGCTGGCCGCCGGCCACGCCGCCTGGTCGAGGCCGGCACGCTGCCGGTGACCTTTGCGGGCCTGTCCCGCTACAACGTTGCCAACGCCCTGGCGGCCGCGGCCGCCTGCGATGCGCTCGAGCTGGCCCACGACGAGATCGCGGCCGGGCTCTCTTCGTTCGGAGCGGATGCCGCGACGAACCCGGGCCGGCTGAACCTGTACGAGCGCCGGGGGTTGTTCGCGCTCGTGGACTTCGCACACAACGAGGCCGGCATGGTCGGACTGATGGACGTCGCCCGCGCGGTGGCGCGCGGCCATCGGGTCCGGCTGGCGTTCGGCACCGCTGGCGACCGAACCGACGAGATCCTTCATCGCCTGGGCGTGGTGGCCGGGGGTGCGGACGACCTCGTGATCGCCGAGAAGGAGCACTACCTCCGCGGGCGCGACCTGCACGAGATGAACGAGCTGCTGCGCGCGGGGGCGCGTGAGGGCGGATACGCGGAGGAGGTCCCGTCGGAGGGCTCCGAGCTGGCGGCATTGCAGGCGCTGATCGCCCGCGCGAAGCGGGGCGACGTCTGCGTCGTGATGGCGCACGTCGAGCGAGCGGAGCTCTTTCGCTGGCTGGAGAGCGAGGGCTTTCGTCAGGTGGGCGTGGAGCGCATCCGACAGCACCTCGCCGGCTGAGGAATCAGAGCTCCAGGTCGATCTCGTCGTCCGCGCCGGGGATGCCGATGACCGCCCGCAGCCCGTCGCTCTCGCTGGCGGCGCCGTGCTGGCGGCGCTGCAGCTCCTTCCACACCTGGTTGGCGTGGTCGACGCACACGACGACGACGTCACCCTCTCGCGCCTCGTCGAGGGCCGCCCGCGTCGCCTCCAGCTCGTCGATGATCGTGCGCACCGACCGCACGCGGCGCTCCTCGCCCGCCGACTCGATGCCGCTCGCGATCAGCTCGGCGGTGTTGCCCCTCGGCCGACCGCGAGTGTTCTCGTCCTCCCGGATGATGATCTCGTCGAAGTAACGCGCCGACACCCGGCCGATCTCGCGGATGTCCTGGTCGCGCCGATCGCCGGCCGTGGCGATCACGCCGATCCTTCGCCCGGTGACGGACGCCCGCGCGCCGCCCGAGGAGGGCTCCGTCAGCCGGTCGACGAACGAGCCGAGCGCCTCCATGGCCGGCGGGTTGTGGGCGTAGTCCACCACGACCCGGTAGCCGTCGAGCTCGAACATGTTCAGCCGGCCGGGGGCCATGAAGTAGCTGGTCGTGAAGGTCCGCAGGCCCTGACGGATGTCGTGGAGGTGAGCGCCCGCGGCCCACGCGGCCCCGGTCGCGGCGAGGGCGTTCTGGACGTTCATCCGGGCACGCCCCTCGAAGGTGGCCGGGATGAGGTGGGTCCATACCAGGTCCATCGACTTGCGGCCCTGGCGCAGCACGATCTTCTCCCCGTTGCGGCCCTGCTCGACCGTCACCGCCCGCCGGCCGCGCGAGGCCTGAAACTTCAGGCGGTCGTGCTCGGGGTCCATGCTGAAGTAGATGACCGACCCCGACGAGTGTCGCGCCATCGACACGACGTGCGGGTCGTCCGCGTTGAGGACCGCGACGCCGTCCCGGGGCACCGCCTCCACGACCACCCGCTTCACCTCGGCCAGCTGGCGAATCGAGTTGATGCCGCCCAGTCCCAGGTGATCGCCGGTGACGTTGAGGACGACCGCCACGTCGTTGCGCTGGTATCCCAGGCCCTCGCGCAGGATCCCGCCGCGGGCGACCTCGAAGACGGCGAAGTCGACGGTCGGGTTCTGCAGCACCATCGAGGCGGACCTGGGGCCGGACGCATCGGCCTTGCGCACGATTCGTCCGTCGACGTAGATGCCGTCGGTCGAGGTGAGGCCGACCTTGCGGCCCATGCCCTTCATGATGTGGGCGATCATCCGGGCAGTGGTCGTCTTGCCGTTCGAGCCGGTGACCGCCACGATCGGGATCCGCGCGTCGGCGCCCGGCGGGAACAGCATGTCGATCACCGGCTTGGCGACGTACTGCGCCTCGCCCTCGGTGGGGTGGGTATGCATTCGGAAGCCCGGTGCCGCGTTGACCTCGACGATGCCGCCGCCGGTCTCCCGCACCGGCACGCTGACGTCCGGGCAGATGAGGTCGATGCCCGCGATATCCAGCCCGACGACGCGAGCCGCCAGCTCGGCGAGCTCCACGTTGTCGGGGTGCGCCTCCTCCGTGCGGTCGATGCTGATGCCGCCGGTGCTCATGTTGCCGGTGCGCTTCAGGTAGACGCGTGTGCCGCGTGGCGGGACGTCGGTGAGCTCGAACCCCTGTTCGCGGGCGTAGGTCACCGACTCCTCGTCGAGCTTGATCCGGGTGAGGACCTTCTCGTGGCCGATGCCTCGACGCGGGTCCGCGTTGCTGAGCTCAACGAGGCCAGACAGCGAGTGGCGCCCGTCGCCTTCGACGTGGGCCGGCACGCGCTGCGCGACCGCGCGCAGGACGCCGCCGATGACGAGGCAGCGGTAGTCGTTGCCGGTCAGGAACGACTCGACCACCACCGCGCCGTTGCGGCTCTGCGCCCGCGAGACGGCGTAGGCGGCGCGCACCGCGTCCTCGTCGGCCAGGTTCAGCATGACCCCGCGGCCGTGATTCCCGTCGAGCGGCTTCATCGCCACCGGGTAGCCGATGCGGGCGGCGGCCGCCGCTGCGCCGTCCACGTCGCGAACGACCTCGGAGCGCGGCACCGGGACGCCGGTTGCCGCGAGCAGACGGTTGGTGAGCTTCTTGTCCGAGGCGATGTCGACGCCGAGCGAGCCTGTCTGGCTCGTCATCGTCGCCCGGATGCGCTGCTGACGGATGCCGTGCCCGAGCTGGATCAGGGACTGATCGTTGAGGCGGATGTACGGGATGTCCCGCAGGGCCGCCTCGTCCAGGATGGCCTGCGTGGACGGCCCGAAGGCCGACCTCTCCGACAGCAGGATGAGCCGCTCGAGCTCGGCCCCGAAATCGAACCCGGGCTGAGCCTCCACCAGGTGGTTGACCAGCCGCACGGCGAGCCTGCCGGCCGCCAGCCCGACCTGCTCGTCGCCGTACGAGTAGACGACGTGGTAGCGGCCCGGCTCGCCGGTGCTGCGCGTCTTGCCGCGCCCGACCTCCGTGCCCGCCTCGCGCTGCAGCTGGAGGGCGATGTGCTCCGCGACGTGGCCGACCCACGTCCCGTCGTGCAGGCGATCGGTGAAGCCGGCGACCCGCCCGGTGCCGCACGTGTGCTGGCCGACGCCCGGCAGCATCTCGAGGAGCGCGGTCGTGAAGCCGGGAATCGTGCTCGACGGGAAGTGCTCCAGGACGCCCAGATCCACGACCAGCTTGATCGCCGGCTCGTAGTTCCAGTAGTTCGGCCCGCGGTACACGCGCGTCTCCACGATGCGCAGCTCTGCCTTCGGCACCGCGCCGGCAGGCGGCTGGGGGCGGGCACGCGCGCGGGCGGCGGTGGGCGGGGCCGGCGACCGGCGCTTCGTCGTCATTCGCTCGCGTCCTCCATGCGGCGGGCTCGGAGCGCACGGCGGCGTGCCCGCTCGGGCGCCGTGTCATCTGCGCCCTCGGCCGCGATTCGTCGAATGAGGCGCCTGGTCTGGTCCGTGGCCGCTGCCAGGCTGGCGATCTCCCGGTCCGTCGCGCTCACCGGGCGGAGGGGCGGCATCAGCTTGCGCTTCTTCAGGTCGAAGCGATACCCCGACGGCAGGGAATGGAGCATCACGCCCGAGACCATGATCGGCCGGTGGCGCTTGACCTCGTAGGCATCGGTTTGGATATGGGCGGGATCCAGGATGGTGACCGACCCCTTCCCGAGGACCTCGAGGATGCCCTTGGCGCTCACGAGCGCCGCGGTGTCCTCATCGATGCCGAGCCCGAGAAGGGCGGGGGACTGGGCGACCAGCGCGAGCAGGCGCCCGAACCGATTGCGCTGCTCGAAGTGCTGGTCGATGAGGACCCCCGGCAGCAGCCCGAGCCCCGCGCTCATCTGCGTCATGCGCTGCTTCGGGGTGGCGCCGCTGGTGCCGAAGGCGACCATGTGGCTCGCGATCGCGGAGGCCCCGGCGCTCGTCCCGGCGACGACCGCTCCCCGCCGATGGCGCTCGACCATCGTTCGGCCCAGCAGTGTCCCGCCGATGACGCTCGACAGGCGCAGCTGGTTGCCGCCCGTCATGAAGATCGCCGAGGCGTCGTCGAGCGCGGACACGAGCCGGGCGTCGTTCGCGTCCTCCCGGACCAGGGGCCGCATGCCGCGCACGTCGGCGATCCCCATCTGCCGGAACAGCGACAGGTAGAGCTCGGTGGCCTCGTCGCCGAGGGATGAGGCGGTCGAGATCACCACCACCCTTGCGTCCGCGCCGCCTGCGAGCGCGACGAACCGCGCGAGGATCTGTCGCTGGCGGAGCTTGTCCTCGGCGCCGCCGATGATGACCAGATGGCCGGCCCTGGCCGGCCCGCGGCCGGGCTTGGGAGGCATTGACGAAGCATACCCAACCGGCGACCTCACGCGGCATGAACGCTAGACTCGATCGGATGTCCCCGACCGACGTGGCCCGCAGCGAGACGCGTGACTACTACGAGGTGCTCGGCAGCGATCCCTCGGCGTCCGCCGGCGAGCTGCGGACCGCGTTCCGGGAGGCCGT
>JASLBU010000244.1 GCA_030146365.1 Candidatus Limnocylindria bacterium
GGCACCAGCAGCAGCGCACAGATCGCCGCGTTGAGCACCGCCGCGGCGAGCACCAGGTCGAGCGGCACGGTTCGGACCACCGCATCGGTCACGAGCCCGCCCACGCTCAGCGAGACGACGTCCGCAATCACAGACCCCACGAACGCAGCGAGCACTGGGTAGATCCATGCACGGCCGACGATGCGAGAGCCCGCCGCCGTCAGTGCCGCCACGAGCAGCATGCTCAGGGGGATCGACCCGAGCGGGTCGCTGACGAGCAGATTGGCGGCGATTCCAGCAACGAACGCCCAGGTAATGCCCGGCAGGAACCCCACGAGCACCGTGACGAGCACGACGGTGACGAGCACGAGGTTGGGCTTCACGCCGCCCACCACGATCACGGGGGCGAGCGCCGCATGCACGATGCCGGTGATCACCGCGAGCAATGGACCCAGGTACCCGATGGAAAAGCGCCCCCTGTGACACGATGGAACCACGGGCGAGTATAGGGCCCCATAGGCGACCGCCTGGCGTTGGGATGTTCTACGTGAAACATCGTGTGGATAAACCGCTCGTCCGAGGTCTGGGGTTCGCGCACGCCGACCGCTGATCCGACCCGAAAACTGCTAGAATGGTGAGGCCCATCTGAACTCGCAGCGGAGCGCCTGTGGTCAGGGTCACGGCCTGCACAAACCAGAAGGGCGGCGTCGGCAAGACGACCACGGTGATCAACCTGGCTGCCTACCTCGCTCTCTCCGGTACGCGAACTCTCGTCATCGACCTCGACCCCCAGGGCAACGCGACGAGCGGCCTCGGCGTCGATCGGCGGACCGTCGATCGCTCCTCCTACGAAGCCCTCGTCGACCGCGTCCCGCTCCGGGACCTGATCGTGAAGACGGCCGTGAGCGGCCTGGACCTGGTCCCGTCGGCACCGGCGCTCTCCGGGGCGGAGGTTGAGCTGGTGGGCATGGCGGCGCGGGAGCGCCGGCTGGCGGCGAGCCTGGCGGAGCTCGACGACCGATACGAGCGAGTCCTCATCGACTGTCCGCCGTCGCTGGGGCTGTTGACACTGAACGCATTGACGGCGGCCGACGGAGTCCTGATCCCGATTCAGACCGAATACTACGCCCTGGAGGGCCTGAGCCAGCTGGTGAACACGATCCGACGGGTCCGCGAAGGCTTGAACCCGCGCCTCGAGATCGACGGCGTGCTGCTGACGATGTACGACGCGCGGACGAACCTGTCGGCACAGGTCGCCTCCGAGGTCAGACGCCACATGAACGGCAGCGTCTACCGGACGGTCGTCCCACGCTCCATCAGGCTGTCGGAGGCGCCGAGTCACGGCATGCCCATCGAGCTGTACGATCCCGCGTCTCGCGGCGCCAGCGCGTACCGCGAGCTGGCCGGGGAGGTGGCCGCCCGTGGCTAGCACCGCACCCCGGAGCGCACGTGCCTTCGGCCTCGGCCGTGGACTTGATGCCCTCATCCCGGGAACCGACGACCGCTCCGGCGTGCTCGAGATCGACGTGGAGCGCATCGAGCGCAACCCGGACCAGCCCCGCGCGGCGTTCGACGAGGGCCAGCTCGGCGAGCTGGCCGCGTCAATCGCGGTGCACGGAATCCTCCAGCCGGTCGTGGTGCGAGCCGCCACGGATGGCTCCTACCAGCTCATCGCCGGGGAACGGCGCCTGCGTGCCGCAAAGCTTGCCGGGCTCGCGACGGTGCCGGCCGTGGTGCGAGCCGGCGATGACGGAGAGACCCTGCTCGAGCTGGCCCTGATCGAGAACATCCAGCGGGAGGACCTGAACGCCATCGAGACGGCGACGGCCTATCGGGAGCTCATCGATCGATTCGGGCTCACCCACGAAGCGGTCGCTCGCCAGGTGGGCAAGAGCCGTGTCGCCGTCAGCAACGCGCTGCGGCTGCTGGAGCTCGCCCCGGAGACGCGCCAGGCGATCGTGGAGGGCCGCATCACCGAGGGCCACGGACGCGCGCTGGCCGCGATCACCATCCCGGAGCTGCAGCGCGCCGTGCTGGCGGTCGTCCTCGAGCGGCAGCTTTCCGTCCGCCAGACCGAGGAGCTCGTGCGGCGCAAGCGCGACGAGGAGCCGGCCCAGCGCGAGCGGGCCCGCCTCAGCCCCGATCTGCAAGACGTGGAGGCGCAGCTGCGCGGCGTGCTCGCGACCAAGGTGGGCATCGTCCGGACGCGGCGCGGCGGACGGCTCGTAATCGACTTCTACTCCGACGAGGAGCTGGATCGGCTCTACCAGATCATCACGCGCGGCGCCGTGGGCGGCATGGAGCCGTCCGCCGACGCGCCCGGATTCGACACGAGGACGCCCGAGCCCACATGACCGTCGAACGAGCCCCGAAGGCCCGCACCAAGGCCGCGTCGAGCTACACCGCCGCGAACATCCAGGTCCTCGAGGGGCTGCAGGCGGTGCGCAAGCGGCCGGGCATGTACATCGGCTCAACGGACGCCCGCGGCCTCCACCAGCTCGTCTGGGAGGTCGTCGACAACAGCATCGACGAGGCGATGGCCAACCAGGCGACCCGAATCGATGTCACGCTCCACGCCGATGGCCGGTGCGAGGTGGTGGATGATGGCCGCGGCATCCCGGTCGATCGGCACAGCACGGGCAAGAGCGCGCTGGAGGTCATCATGACCGTCCTGCACGCCGGCGGGAAGTTCGGCGGCGGCGGCTACAAGGTGTCCGGTGGCCTCCATGGCGTGGGGGTCAGCGTCGTGAACGCGCTCAGCTCCGAGATGCGCGTGGAGGTGCTCCGCGATGGCAAGCGCCACGTGCAGGAGTTCGTTCGAGGCGCTCCGCAAGGGCCGGTGAAGCAGGACGGAGGCGTCGCTGAAGCGAATCGGGGCCTGGACCCGAGCTGGAAGCGCACGCACGGGACGCGGACCTTCTTCCTGCCGGATCCCGAGATGTTCGAAACCCTCGACTTCAGCTGGGACACGATCAGCACCCGGCTCCGCGAGTCCGCGTATCTGAACAAGGGCCTGTGGATCTGCCTCCGCGACGAGCGGACCGACCGTGAGAAGAACTTCTTCTTCGAGGGCGGGCTGACCAGCTTCGTGCGGCACCTCAACCGCCGCCGGGACGTCCTCAACGGGCGCCCCATCTATGTCGAGCGGCTCGTCGGCACGACGACGGTCGAGGTCGCCCTGCAGTACAACGACGCGTTCGCCGAGAACGTCATCGCGTTCGCGAACAACATCCATACCGTGGACGGCGGCACGCACGTGGCGGGGTTTCGGGCAGCCCTGACCACCTCGCTGAACTCGTGGTCGCGGAAATCGGGCACCCTCTCGGAGAAGGAGGCGAACCTCTCCGGCGACGACGTCCGCGAGGGCCTGACGGCCGTCATCAGCGTCAAGCTCACCGACCCGCAGTTCGAGGGCCAGACCAAGGCCAAGCTGGGCAACGCGGACATCAAGGGCATCGTGCAGAACGTGCTCACCGAGGGCATCATCCAGCACCTCGAGGAGAACCCGGCCGACGGACGGCGGATCATCGAGAAGTGCCTCACGGCGGCACGAGCCCGAGAGGCGGCTCGCAAGGCACGCGACCTCGTCATCCGCAAGGGCGCGCTCGAAGGCATGGCGCTCCCCGGAAAGCTGGCGGACTGCCAGGAGCGGGATCCGGCGCGCTCGGAGCTCTACATCGTCGAGGGCGACTCGGCCGGTGGCAGCGCCAAGCAGGGCCGTGACCGACGGTTCCAGGCGATCCTGCCGATGTTCGGCAAGATGCTCAACGTCGAGAAGGCTCGTCTCGACCGCGTCCTGTCGAGCGACAAGATCCGCCCACTGGTGATTGCCCTCGGCGCCGGCATCGGCGAAACCTTCGACATCGGCAAGCTGCGCTACCACCGCATCTGCCTCCTCAGCGATGCGGACGTGGACGGCGCCCACATCAGCACCCTGCTGCTGACCTTCTTCTATCGGCACATGCCTGAGATCATCGCGAACGGCTACCTGTACATCTGCCAGCCGCCGCTGTACCGCGTCAGCACCGGCAAGGTGACGCGCTATGCGACGACCGAGAAGGAGCGGGAGGCGGCGCTCAAGGAGCTCAGCCGCGATGGCAAGTCGAAGAACGTCACCGTGCAACGCTTCAAGGGGCTGGGCGAGATGAACGCCGACCAGCTCTGGGAAACGACGATGAACCCCGACACCCGGACCCTCCTGCGCGTGGACGTCGCGGACGCCGCCGATGCGGACGACGTGTTCAGCACGCTCATGGGCGAAAAGGTCGAGCCGCGACGAGACTTCATCCGCGGGGAGGCGCGCAAGGTCCGGAACCTGGACATCTGAGCCGAAATCACGAGAAAGGCAATCACGACCGATGCCATCACGACACGGCGCTGACATCCGACAGGTGCCCCAGAAGACCGGGCGCACCGTGGAGGAGTGGTGCGAGCTGCTCGAGGCCAACGGGGTCGGCGATCGGCGCGAGGCGGTGAACATGCTGCGCGACTCGTACGCGGTCAGCCACGCGTTCGCGCTCACGATCGCCGATCACTGCCTGCGCCGCGCGGGTGACGACGAGTGGGGAGCGGCGGATTACGACGCCGAGGAGGATCGCTGGTAGGCGTGGCGGAGCGGTCGGCTTCAATCGGCAGTTCGCGCGAGGTGGTCGCGGGCGACGGTCGACGGTACGCGTTCGCGGACCACAACTGCTTCGCGTGCGGCGCCGCCAACCGCATCGGCATGCGGCTTCACATCGAGCTGGGCGACGGCAGGGCGCGAGCGGCGTGGACGGTGGGAGATGACTACGTGGGCTGGAGCGACAAGGCTCACGGCGGGATCATTGCCACGCTGCTGGACGAGGTGATGGCCTGGGCGCCCTCCAGCTACGACTCCTGGGCGGTGACCGCGGAGATGACGGTGCGGTACCGCTCGCCGGCCTCGCCCGGCGAGCAGCTGGTGGCCGAGGGGCGCGTTGTGGAGCGCCGACGCCGCATCTACCGGGTGACCGGCGAGGTGCGCGGGCCCGATGGGCGCCTCATCGCCGAGGGCAGCGGCCGATATCTCGGTGCCTCGCCGAGCGAAAAGGCGGAGCTGAAGGACCGATACGGCGTGGCCGCCGGGACGGCAGGGGAGTGAGCACACGGATGTGCGACATCTGCGACATCTGCGACATCCCCGACATTTCGCGGCGATGGCCGTGCTGTGAGGAATTGAACCGATGGAGATGAATCGGGTCGGGAATGTCCGGCCGGTGTCGATCGAGGACGAGATGCGGACCTCGTACATCGACTACGCGATGAGCGTGATCGTGGCGCGCGCGCTGCCGGACGTCCGAGACGGCCTGAAGCCGGTCCATCGGCGGATTCTGTACACGATGCACGAGATGGGACTGCGCTCGACCGCTGCCTATCGGAAGTGCGCCGGCGTCGTGGGCGAGGCGATGGCGAAATACCACCCGCACGGCGACCTGGCGCTGTACGAGACGCTCGTGCGGATGGCCCAGGATTTCAGCCTGCGCTACCCGCTCGTCGACGGCCAGGGCAACTTCGGCTCGGTCGACGGGGACCCGCCGGCCGCCATGCGCTACACGGAGGCCCGGATGGCCTCCATCACCGACGAGATGCTCGCGGACATCGAGAAGGAGACCGTCGACTTCGTCGACAACTACGACGGCCGCCTCCGCCAGCCGACGGTCCTGCCGTCGCGGCTTCCGAACCTGCTGGTCAACGGGTCATCCGGCATCGCGGTCGGCATGGCCACCAACATCCCGCCCCACAACCTCAACGAGATCTCCGCGGCGATCCGGGCGCTCATCGACGACCCGGAGCTCTCCGTCGACGAGCTCTGCGAGATCGTCACGGGTCCGGACTTCCCGACCGGCGGCACCATCTTCCGCTTCGAGGACCAGCGCAACTCCATCACTGGCGAGAAGGAGCGGGTTGACGCGATCCGCCACATGTACGCCACCGGCCGCGGCCGGGTGATCATTCGCGGGCAGGTCGCATTCGAGGAGATCCGCGCCGGCCGCATGGCCGTGGTGATCACCGAGCTGCCGTACCAGGTCAACAAGACGACGCTCATCGAGAAGATGGCGGACCTCGTCGGCTCGAAGAAGATCACCGACGTCGGCGACCTTCGCGACGAAAGCGACAGGGACGGCATGCGGATCGTCGTCGAGGTCAAGCGGGACGGCTCGCCGCACACCGTCATGCAGCAGCTGTTCAAGCACACCGCGCTCCAGACGAGCTTCAGCGCCAACATGCTCGCCCTGGTGGACGGCCAGCCGCAGACGCTGCCGCTGAAGAAGATGCTCGAGCACTACATCACGTATCGGCGCGACATCGT
>JASLBU010000023.1 GCA_030146365.1 Candidatus Limnocylindria bacterium
CGACCGGCGTGAGCCCGGCGCTGCGGCCGAGGCGTTGCGGCGCGCGCTTGCCGACGGGGAGCCCGGGCTTCGCATCCTCGCCTCGCTGGCGGGACGGGTCAGCGACATGATCGTTGCTCGCGACCTCTCGAATTCACGGACCCCGCAGAACGAGATCGCGAGGCGCGTGGCCCGCGGCAACATGCGCATGGCGGAGCGCCTGGTCGAGGCCGCCCGGCGCTACCGCGGCGACGAGCTGGACGCCATGCTCGTCGGCCTGTGGCAGTTGGACGTGGCGATCAAGACGAACCGAATGGACGAGGCGCCCGCGCTGGCGGCGTGGCTCGGAGAACACCTTCTCGGCGCGGGGCGAGCTCGCTGAGCGCTGGTCGAGCTCAGGCAGCTCCGGCCTGGTCGGCCTGGAGCACCCGATCCGACTCGATGGCGAACGTGCAGCGGGCGGAGTCCAGGCCGAGGATCCCGATCAGCTGCTGGTCGACGTACAGCTGACGGCACGGCACGCACAGCGCTCCGGGGATCGCAAAGAAGAGGCGCTCCTCCGCCTCGCGATCCCGGAAGACGGTGTCGAAGACGCTCGTCAGAAGATGCCCGCTGCAGAAGCGGCACGTCTCGATCGGTCGCGAAGCTTGTGTCCGTTCGGTCATGCGCGGAGCATGCGAACCGCCGAACCGGCTCTCAATGGGACCGATGGACCATGGCGGCGGCACTCGCCTGGTACTTCCGGCGAGGTGAGCTCGCGCCCCTCTGAGGGGTGCTTCAGACGACGCGGACGACCTGCGCCGCCTTTCCCCACAGGCGTTCGAGTCCGTAGAACTCACGCTCCTCCGGCGCGAAGACGTGGACGATCACGGAGCCGAAGTCGAGGAGCACCCATCGTGACGACTGGCGGCCCTCGGTCCCGAGTGGACGGATGCCGTCCTCGCGCAGCTCGTCGACGATGGCCCCGGCCAGCGCCTGCACCTGTCGGTCTGACCGGCCGGAGCAGATCACGAAGAAGTCGGCCATCGTGGTGAGCTCGGCCATGCGCAGCATGACGATGTCGTTGCCCTTCTTGTCGGAGGCGATCTCGACGATGCGATGCGCCAGCTCGGCGGCATCGGCCGGAATCTCCACGCGCTCGGGCTCGGCGTCCGTCAGCTTCTGGTCCTCGTCGTTCACGTGCGGTACAGGCCCCGCTCGAGGATCAGCTCCTCGACGGCCCGCGGGACAAGGTAGCCGATGGTTCGCCCAGCCGCCACCCGCTCGCGGATGGCGGTGCTGCTGATCGCGAGCGAGGGGCCCTCCAGCAGGTGAATGCGGTCCGCTGCCGCACCGAAGCGCTCCTTGAGCGCGGCGCGGTCCGGCGGCGTGGCATCCGGCCTCGGGCCGACGATCCACTCTGCGAGCTCCAGGATCCGGTCGGGCTCGCGCCACGAGTCGATCGCCGCGAGCGAGTCGGACGCCATGATGAGGAAGAGCCGGGTGCCGTCAGGCTCCATGTCGCGCAGCACCCGAAGGCTATCCACGGTATAGGACGGCCCCGGACGCTCCAGCTCGAGGGGGCAGATCTCGAAGCGCGGCTCGCCGGCGATGGCGAGCCGCGTCATCAGCAGCCGATCCGTGGAGCGGCTGACCGCGCCGGGGGCCTTGTGCGGTGGCTGGGCGGCCGGCATGAACAGCACCCGATCGAGGTGCATCGCGTCGGTGGCAAGCGCGGCCAGCCAGAGGTGCCCGAGGTGCGGCGGATCGAAGGTCCCGCCGAGCACGCCGACCCGTTCGGCGCCCACCTGCTCCCCTGCGACCGCCGGGGATGTCGCCGTCAGCGCCCGGCTCTCGACGGTCACTCGTCGCCCCATTCGAGCTCCTCGCGACCGATGAACACGGTGGTTCCCGGTCCGGCGCCCTGCCGGCGCAGCTCGAGGTCGATCCCGAGCCGCTCGAGCATCCGCCAGAAGCGGTCGCGCGATTCGTCGTTGTCGAAGCTCGTCCTTGCCGCGGCAGTCTCGATCCGCCGCCCACGGACGCGATGGCCGCCCTCCTCCGGCACCACCTCCCACCCCTCCGCGAGCGGGTCGAACCGATGCACGCGCATCTCCTCCGGCTCGGTCGCTTCGGCCGCGCGGGTCTCCGCCTCGGCCAGGGCCGCACCGATGGCGGTGCGCAGCGCCTCAAGGCCCGTGCCGTCGTGCGCACTCACCGCGATCGGCTCGATGCCGTCGGCGCGCAGCGCCGCCCGCAGCTCCGGCCAGCGCTCGCCGACCTCCGGCAGGTCGAGCTTGGTGACAGCGATCGGCATCGGTCGTTCCATCAGCCTTGCGTCGTGGAGCCGAAGCTCCTCGGCCACCGCCCGCCACTCCTCGACGGGGTCCCGCGCCGCGCCGTCCACGACCCCGACCAGGGCACGAGTGCGCTCGACGTGGCGCAGAAAATGATGGCCGAGGCCCCTGCCCTCGTGCGCACCCTCGATGAGGCCGGGGAGATCCGCGATCACCGTGTCGTGCTCCTCGTCCAGCGCCATCACGCCAAGGTTCGGCGACAGCGTCGTGAAGGGGTAGCTGCCGACCTCCGGACGGGCGGCGGTCATCGCGGCGAGCAGCGTGGACTTGCCGGCGTTCGGGGCGCCGACCAGCCCCACGTCTGCGATGAGCTTCAGCTCCAGCTCGATCCAGCCCTCGTGACCCGGCGTGCCCTTCTCCGCGTGCGTCGGCGCACGGTGGGTGGCCGTGGCGAAGTGGGTATTGCCGCGTCCCCCGCGACCCCCCTTGGCGACCACCAGCCGCGTCTCAGCCTCCAGCAGCTCGCCGATGAACGAGCCGTCCGGGTGCGAGCGCACCACCGTGCCGGGTGGCACTCGAACGACGATGTCCTTGCCGTTGCGCCCGTGCGAACGGCGCCCCGTGCCGTCACCGCCCGCATCGGCACGGAAGTGGCGCCGGCGCTTGAAGTCGCCGAGCGTGGTCATCCCCGGATCCACGAGCAGGATGACGCTCCCCCCGTGACCCCCGTCGCCGCCGTCCGGACCGCCCCGTGGCACGTGCGCCTCCCGGCGGAACGTGCTGGCCCCGTTGCCGCCGTTGCCACCTGACACGAGGATCCGAGCGCGGTCAGCGAACATGGATCACATGGGCCGGGACGGCCGTGGCGGGCCGCCGGGCGAAGGATGCGAGGTTGCGAGCCGCGATCAGTAGTAGCGGAGCGGGTTGTCGATCACGCCGTTCACGATGACCTCGAAGTGAACGTGCGGACCGGTGCAGATGCCGGTGCATCCCACGCCACCGATTCCCTGTCCGGCGCCAACGTACTGGCCGGCGGCGACCCAGATCGATCCGAGGTGGTTGTAGACGGTCCGGATCCCGTTGCCGTGGTCGATCTCGATGACCCAGCCTCCGCCGTTGTTTCGCCAGCCTGCACCGGTGACGATCCCGCCCTGTGCCGCGACGATCTGGGAGCCGTACGGGGCGGCGATGTCGAGGGCGAGGTGACCGGCGTGGTAGTACTGGCTGATCGAGCCGGCGGGCACGGGCCAGACGAGTCCGGCGGGCGGCGGAGCCGGCGGCGCGACGCGGGTGGATACCGTCGTCTGCGCCTGGCCGACGTTGGGCTGCGGCGCGGCGGCCGGCGGAGCGGCCTGCTGGGCGGCGGGCTGGGCCGCCGGCTGAGGTGCCTGCTGCGCAGCCTGCGGCCCGGCGAGCGGGGTGGCATTGGGGTCGACCGGGACGGGGGTCGCCAGCGGGTCGGTCGGTACGTTGGCGACACGGCTGGAGCGGTCGAGTTGGGCAACGTCGTCCGCCGAGAGGGGGACGGCCTCCAGCGTGGAGGGCTCTATCGATGAAGGCTGGTCGGCTGCTCCCCGGACGCTTTGCACGATCGCGAGGAAGTCGTCTGGTGCCTCCGCGTTCGGCGAGCCCTGGGTCTGGCTCAAGCCGGCGAGGGAGGTCACGACAACGAGGGAGACGACACTGATGTGGGCAATCAGCCGCGTCGGGAGTTGACTTTCGGTGACACGGCCGAACAGCCGTCGCGGGTCAGGCAATAGGAAGGAAACTCCGCCTACACGGGGACTGGTCGACGCTGGTCGCAATGTCGCCGCGGTCCGACCGAGGTCGCTCCCCCGGGCCGCAGGTCGATCTGATTGCCACGACATGGTACCAGCGGCCCCGAGCCGGGGCAACCTCAATCCTGCGCCGTCGGCACAGTACGTCAGGATTTCTGGATCCGCGCGGTGGGCTGCGGATCAGGGGGCTTCGGAGGCGAGCTGGAGGGCGGGAGATCCCAGCGACGAGGCGGTCTGCCCATCGATCAACAGCGAGATCCATGCCACCGCGCGGCGTGCGTCCGGCCGCCCCGGGAGGCTGACCTGCACCACGGCCGACTCGCCTGGGGCCAGCGCCGGCAGCGGATCGGCAATCGGCCCGAGGTTGGCTGGCTCCGCGCGCAGGTACGGCTCCTCGCTCGTCTCCCAGGCGGCCACGACCCGTGTGCCCGGCGGCATCGGCTCGGCCCCGGTGTTCGTGATCCGCAGCCGCAGCGGCCCGTCGGGAAGGGCGGGCGCCGAGTACGGAGGCCCATCACCGGCCGACGCGTCGGGTACCCGCGCGGCGGGAGCGCCCTCGATGCCGATGCGAGCCGCCGTTCGGCGGTCGGCGAACCAGGCGGCAAGGCCCTCGAACAGGCCGTCGGCGACCGCTGCCTGCCCCTCGGGAGACGCCAGGAGGTCATGCTCCTCGCGGAGGGTGATCGAGCCCACCTCGGCCAGCACGGTCGGCATCAGCGCCCCGCGCGTCGGCTGCATGACCGGGTCGGGGCGCTCGTCAGTCGGCTCGAACAGCGGGGGCGCGACCAGGTAGAAGTTGTGCGCCGTGATCCCTCGGTCGCCTCTCTCGTAGTCGGCGACCTCGCCCAGCCGGGCGACCACACCCGCCTGCAGAGCGTCGGCGAGCGCGGCCGTCCGCTCCACCCCCCACGGCGTCTCGTCGGTGTAGAAGGTCTCGCTGAAGGCGATCGGGATCGACTCCCCGCCGTCGAATGGCGAGTTGATGTGGACGCTGACCAGCGCATCGGCCTGCGCCAGATTTGCGAGGTCCAGCCGCGCCTGGAGCTCGTCGCGCGTCCGGGTCGCACCCTCGGGGTCGAAGCCGGCCTCTCCGTCGCCGTTCACGTCCCGGAACGGTGGCCCTTCGCAGCCGAGCTCCGGGTAGCGGTCGCCGGCAAGGGCGACGTCGTCATCCCGGACCATCACCACCCCGATGCCGTCGGCCTCGAGCCGATCGCGCAGCAGGCGGGCGATGTGGAGCGTCAGCGTCTTCTCCGCCAGCTCCTCGCCTCGCTCCGAGGGGTCCGGGACGCCCCAGTCGAGGCAGCCGCCGTGGCCCGCATCGATGGCCACGACGATGGCGCCCGGGTTCGGCGGGTATACCTCGCTCGCCGAGCCGGGGGCGGGATCGACCTGCCCGACGGCCGGCGGGCTCGCATCGCTGGCTGTCGCCGTGGGGCTCACCGGGTGCGACGCTGGCGGCGGCGTCGCCCCGGAGGGCGCCGCGGAGGACGCCTCGCCGCCACAGGCCGCGAGGAGGAGCAGGAGGAGGAGAGGGAGCGACCGTGTCACGCGCGCGGGAGGGATCAGGTGCGCTCGGACGCCTCGACCGACTTGGTGAGCGACACGAGGAACTCGGCGTTGTTCGACGTCTTGCCGAGCCGCTGCATGAGCAGCTCGATCCCCTCGTTCGGCCCGACCGCCGAGAGCATGCGGCGCATTGTCCACACCATCCGCAGCGAGTTCTCGTCGAGGAGCAGCTCCTCGCGACGGGTGCCGGAGCGCAGTACGTCGATCGCCGGGAAGATGCGCTTCTCGCTGAGCTTGCGGTCCAGCGCGAGCTCCATGTTGCCGGTGCCCTTGAACTCCTCGTAGATGACGTCGTCCATGCGGCTGCCGGTGTCGACCAGGCAGGTCGCGATGATCGTCAGGGAGCCGCCGTGCTCGATGTTGCGCGCCGCGCCGAAGAATCGCTTCGGCGGATAGAGGGCCACCGGATCCACGCCGCCGGAGAGCGTCTTGCCGGACGCCGGCAGGGCGAGGTTGTAGGCACGCGCCAGCCGGGTGATGGAGTCGAGCAGGATGACCACGTCGCGGCCGGTCTCGACCTGGCGCTTCGCGATCTCGAGACACATCTCCGCCACGCGGGTGTGGTTCTCGGTAGGCTCATCGAAGGTGCTGGAGTAGATCTC
>JASLBU010000036.1 GCA_030146365.1 Candidatus Limnocylindria bacterium
CTGCCGCCTCGGCGATGACGGGCGCCTCGTACGGGGCCGCCGGCGCACCGGCGGTCTCCCCCCCGACAGGCACGGGCTCGGGTGCGAGGTCGATGGATTCCGCGGCGGGCAGCTCGCGCGGCAGGAGGACCTCGGACGCCGGCTCCGTCACGGTCTCCGCCCCAGCGGTCCGCGTCGCCGCACGATCCGTCGCGGCCTCGCCGGCCGGACGCAGCTCCGGAGCCGTCGGGTCCTCGGCGCGAGCCAGTGCTTCCGCGAAGTTCTCGGTGGCGCGCCCCTTCCGCCGCCGTCGAGGCGGCTCGCGCTCGGCGTCATCCTCCACGGGGGACGCGGCCCCGGTGACCGCGTCCGTCGGGCTGGACGGGTGGTCGATGGGCTCAGCACGAGGCCCCGGCCACGCGGCTGGAGCGGCAGGAGACGGCGGCAGGCGCAGGTCGATACGCGCCTCGAGCAGGTCGACGCGAGACCGCAGGGTGGCGACCTCGCCACGAGCCTCCCCGAGCGCCAGCAGGGCCTGGCCGTACCGCTCGGTGAGGTTGCGGAACTCGGTCAACAGCTCCCGGAACGGTGACAGCTCTCCAGCCGGATCGGGTTGGGGGGCAGCGCCGGGATCCGCGCGGGCGTGGTCCAGCGGGCTCGGGGCGGGGGCCGGGCGGGGCTGGAGGAAGACCCGCATGCCGGTCTCGCCATCGGGGGCGCCGGAGAGGACGCCGCGGGCCAGCAGCTCCCAGACGCGCTCGGTGGGCACGCCGAGAACCGATGCCGCCTCGGTGACCGAATATCCCTCCATCGGCCGCTAAGGGTAGCGCCTCCCCCAAGTGGCCTGGCCGTGGCGTGGCTCAGCCCCTGGCGAGGTCCTGCAGCGCCTCGACCAGCCGGTCGACCTCGTCGAGCGTGTTGTAGTGGACGAGGCCAACGCGCAGCAGGCCGCCGCCCGGCTCCAGGCCGAGGGCCCGCACCAGCTCCCATGCGTAGAAGTCGCCGTCCCAGACGCTGATGGCCCGTGCGGCCAGGTGCTCGGCGATCGCACGCGGTCGGTGGCCGTCCATGGTGAACGAGAACGTCGGCACGCGCTCCTCGACGCGCTCCGGGTCGCCAATACCGTGGAGGTGCAGGCCGGGCACGGTCGCCAGCCGTTCCAGCGTACCGACCGACAGCTCGCGCTCGTGCGCCCGAATCGCGGCCATCGCCGCGACCAGCCGGCCACGACGGTCATCCGCGCCCGGGGCGGCCCCGTACGCGGCGCCGAGCCGCTCGAGATACCCCAACGTGCCAAGCAGTCCGGCCATCGCCTCGTGGTTCTGCGTCCCTGTCTCCCACTTGCCGGGCGAGGCGCCGCCCGCCGGACGCACCCGGTAGGCGTCCAGGCGCTCGAGGAGCTCCCGGCGCCCGTAGAGCATCCCCAGGTGCGGGGCGAAGAACTTGTACGGGCTGCAGGCGAGGAGATCGGCACCGAGGGCCACGACGTCGATCGGCAGATGTGGCGCCGCATGGACCGCGTCCACGTAGACGATCGCGCCTGACGCATGCGCCGATCGCGCGACACGGGCGACGTCGGTCACAGTGCCGAGGGCGTTCGATGCCAGCCCGATCGCGACGACCCGCGTGCGCTCCGAGAGGAGGGCCTCGAGGCGCTCGATGTCCAGGGTCGCGCCGTCGTCGGCGAGCTCCGCCCAGCGGACCGTGGCGCCCCGGTCCTCGGCGATGGCTAGCCAGGGGGCGACATTGGCATCGTGATCGAGCCGGGTGACGACGATCTCGTCTCCGGGACCCAGGTCGCGGCCGATCGCCCGGCTGACGGCGAAGGTGAGCGACGTCATGTTCGCCCCGAAGACGATCTCCTCCGGCTCTCGGGCGCCCAGGAAGTCCGCGCCGGCGGCATGAACCTCGTGCAGGAGGGCATCGGTCTCGATCGACGCGGTGAAGGCGCCACCATGATTCGCGTTGCGGCGCTCGAGGTACTCCACCATGGCGGCGATGCATTCCCGCGTGACCTGGGTGCCCCCGGGCCCGTCCAGGTAGGCGATCGATCGCCCGTCAACGATGCGACCGAGGGCCGGGAAGTGGTCGCGCACGGCGGCCACGTCCAGCCCCGACTGCTCGCGGATCGACGTCATGCCGACCATGGTACGTCGGGACGCCGCTATCATCCCCCCTCGTGACCACCTCCGTCCGCATTCCCACCATGCCCGGGCAGGACTTCAACCTCCCCGCCGGGCTCGAGGGCCTCGGCGACCTCGCCTACAACCTGTGGTGGAGCTGGACGCCTCGCGCGCAGTCGCTCTTCTCACGCATCCACTCCAGCGCGTGGACGCGCCACCGCAACCCGATCGCGGTGCTGCGCTACGCCGACCAGGCGCGGTGGGCCGACCTGACCTCCGACGAGGACTTCATGGTGGACGCCAGCCGGGTTCTCGACGAGTTCACGCGCTACCTGGCGAACGGCGAGGAGTCCTGGTACGCCACCTCCCCTGAGCGACAGCTGCCGGGACCGATCGGCTACTTCTGCGCCGAGTTCGGCATCCACGAGTCGATGCAGATCTACTCGGGCGGCCTCGGCATCCTGGCCGGCGACCACTGCAAGTCGGCGTCGGACGCCGCGCTTCCGTTCGTTGCGGTCGGCCTCCTCTACCGACGCGGCTACTTCCGTCAGCAGATCGACGCCGATGGCCACCAGGAGCACGCCCAGCCGGATCTCGAACCGGCGCAGCTTCCCCTTCGGCGCGCCCGCGGCCCGAACGGTCAGCCGCTCGAGGTGTCCGTCGACATCGCCGATCGGCCCGTGCACGCGGCGGTCTGGGTCGCCCAGGTGGGACGCGTCCCGATCCTGCTGCTCGACACGGACATCCCGCGCAACGACCCGGCGGACCGGCCGATCACCCACATCTTGTACGTTCGCGGCCGCGAGATGCGCCTCTGCCAGGAGCTGATCCTGGGCATCGGCGGCGTGCGGGCGCTCCGCGCCCTGGGCGTCGAGCCGGCGGTCTGGCACCTCAACGAGGGGCATTCGGCCTTCCTCCTCGTCGAGCGGGCCCGGGAGCTGCTGGTGGCCGAGCCGGGGCTCGCCGTCGGGGAGGCGCTCCGGCGCGTCGGACGCGACGCCGTCTTCACGATCCACACGCCTGTCCCGGCCGGGAACGAGGTGTTCGGCCGCGACCTCGTGATCAACGCCCTCGGGAGGTGGTTCGCCGAGGCCCACGCGGAGCCCGGTGAGCTGCTCGAACTGGGGCGCGGCCATACCGATGACCCCAACGCGCCGTTCGACATGACCGCCTTCGTGCTGCGCAACGCGGCCGACGCCAACGCGGTCTCGCAGCTTCACGGAGCCACCGCTACCGAAACCTGGCAGTCGCTGGCCGGCCACCCGGTGCAGGCGATCACGAACGGCGTGCACGTCCCCACCTGGCTGGGCCGCCCCGTGCGGCGGCTCGTGCAGCGCGCGGTCGGCGTGCCGCTCGGAGTGGATCTCAACGGCCCGCAGCCGCTCGCCGGACTCGACCGCCTCGACCACGAGGAGCTGTGGAGCGCCCACGTCCAGCAGAAGCGGGAGATGGTGGGCTTCCTCGAGGGCCGGCTGGCCCGACAGCTCGCGCGGCACGGCGAGTCCCCGGCGTCCCTCCGCGCGGTCCGTGGCGTCCTGGATCCGGATGCCATGACCATCGGCTTCGCGAGGCGCTTCGCCACCTACAAGCGCGCGGCGCTGCTGTTCAGCGACGAGGAGCGGCTGTCACGGATCCTCTCCTCGGAGCAACGGCCGGTACAGATCATCATCGCCGGCAAGGCGCATCCGGCGGACCGGCCGGGCCAGCAGGTGATTCAGCACCTCTTCAGCCTCTCGCGCACATCCCGCCTGCGAGGACGCGTCTTCATCGTCGAGGACTACGACATGCGCATCGCGCGCTTCCTCGTCGGTGGCGTGGACATCTGGCTCAACAACCCCCGGCGGCCGCTGGAGGCATCAGGCACCTCGGGGATGAAGGCCGCGATCAACGGGATCCCGTCGGTCTCCATCCTCGACGGGTGGTGGGACGAGGGGTTCAACGGGACGAACGGCTGGGCGATCGGCGATCGGACGAGCGACGGCGACGAGGCGGCACAGGACGCCGCGGATGCCGCCGAGATGTACCGGCTGTTCGAGCAGGAGATCGTGCCGCGCTTTTTCGACCGGGGCGAGGACGGCATCCCGCACGCCTGGCTCGACACCATGCGCGCCTCCATCGATTCAGCGCTGTGGCAGTTCAGCACGGCGCGAATGCTCGGCGAGTACGTGGATCGCCTGTACCGCCCCGCCGCTGTCGGTACTCCGGTCAGCGCCTGACCCGACCCGCACTGGCGCATCCGCCGGCCCCCGGTTCACCGGCGGGAGGGCGCTACGGCAGGTAGCGGCGCGGATTCTCCCAGACGCCGCCGTCGTTGACGGCGAAGTGCACGTGGCAGCCCGTCGACATGCCGGTCGATCCCTCGTAGCCGACGACCGACTCGCTCGTGACGATCGTGCCGGGCGACACGATCACACGTGGCTCCATGTGCCAATACCACGTCTGGATCCCGTTACCGTGGTCGACGACCACGCCGAAGCCCGTGTCCCAGGGCAGGAGCGGCTGACCGGCGGCCACCACGACGCCTGCTCCGGCCGCGTAGATCGGCGTGCCGCAGCTGCTCGAGAAGTCGATCCCCGCGTGGAAGTGCGGGTAGTAGGTGCCCTGGTAGGTGTACGGCGGCTCGAGGGCGAAGCCGGTCGGGCCCCACTCCTGGGTCACCCGGTAGCCCCGCTGCGGCCAGCGGAACCCGTAGTTCGACGGCGCGTTCTGCCGCGCCTGCTCCTCCGCGGCACGACGTGCCGCCTCCGCCTCGCGCTGCGCTGCCTCGAGGGCGGCGGCCTCCCTGGCCGCGGCCTCACGTGCGGCCGCGTCCTTCGCCGCGGCCTCGCGGGCGGCGGCCTCCCTGGCGGCGGCCTCACGGGCCGCAGCCTGGCGCGCCGCCTCCTCGCGCGCCAGCCGTTCCGCCTCGGCTCGGCGCGCGGCCTCTTCGGCCGCACGGCGCTTCGCCTCCTCGATCGCCGACTCCTGGGCGGCAGCTTGCTGCTGCAGCTGGCCGGCGAGATCGGCGGCGGCCTCCGCGGCACGCTGGTTCTCGGCGATCTGGCCCTCGACGTCGCCCTCCGCCTCCAGGGCCTGGGTCAGCGCCTGCTCCTGCGCTGCCCGCTTGTGGTCGGCCGCCGTCCTCAGCTCGGCGAGCTGTGCCTCGAGGACGGTCAGCTCGTCGCGACGGCCCTTCAGGCTCGCCTCCTGATCCCGTGCGACTACGCGCGCGTCGGCCAGTGCGCGCCGGCCGTCCTGGAGCGTCTGGCGGCGCAGCTCGAGCTCGCCGCGGATGCTGCGGATGTCGTCGGCGAGCGCACGGTCCTGCTCGGACACGCTCATCAGGTACCCGACCTGCGTGGTGGCCTCATCCAGGGAGTCGGCTGACAGCAGGATCTCCAGCAGCGAGGTCTGGCTGCGCTCGTAGGCGCTGCGCAGGTGCTCCTCCAGCAGCGCCTCGCGCTCGTGGAGGTCCGCCGTGCGCCGATGGATGTCGCTGGCGACGACCTGCAGCTCATCGTCGAGGGCATCGATCTGTGCCCGCAGCTCGGCGATGCGGGCCTCGATGTCCGCCACCTGGTCGCGCACCTGGACCAGGAGGCCGGCGACGCGCTCGTACTCGGCGGTCACCTGCTCCAGTTCCGCACGCGCGAGGTCGAGCTGTGTTCCCAGATCGGCCGAGCGCCGCTCGAGCTGTGCAAGCTCCGAGCGCTGGCGTTCGAGGGCGGCCTGCAGCGACTGCTGCGTCGACTGTGCGTCGGCGAGCTGTGCGCGGGTTTCGGCCAGCTGGGCCTCTGGGTCAGCGGCAAGGGCCGAGCCGCTGGGCTGACTGGAGACGGCGTTCCAGCTCACCGTCAGCAGGGCAACGAGCGTGACGGTGAGGCTCGATCGCCGCCTCATCGAGCGGTGATCTGGTTCTGCAATGTGCCCTTGAGCCCCGTAGCGAGAGATGCGGGGCAATGGTGGCCGACACCTGGAGGCATCGGAACGGCCCCGAATGTACTACACCCGTCTAGTCCGTACTACCCACACCCCTTCAGTCGTCGTACTCCCCGCGCTTCGTGATGCGCCCCACGACGACCCCGATCAGGGCTCCGCCCAGCAGCAGGAGGGGGCGCGGCACACCCCGGCGGCGCGGGACTGGCGCCGGCCCGGGAGCCGGGTCGACCACCACCGGCAGCAGCCGGGGATCGGCAGCCCGGATCGGGCCCAGCTCCCGGTCGAGCGCACTGGCGCGGGCGAATTCGGCGCCAAGCAGGACGATGATGCTGGCGAAGTAGAGGAAGACGAGCAGCGTGATGCCGGTCGAGATGGGGCCGAAGGCAGAGTCGTAGTTCGCGACGCTGGTCGCGTACCAGGTGAACCCGAAGCGCAGGATGGTCCACAGGACGGAGGCCACCACCGCACCCGGCAGCACCTCCATCCATCCGACCCGGCGGTTTGGCACGACTTTGTAGATGATCCAGAACGCGAGGAAGATCAGGATCAGCGGAGCGAGCAGGCCGATGAGCCAGATGGCCGTGCCCCCGCCCGGAAGGTCGGAGATCAGCGCCGCCGCCGCCTGCTGCAGGATGCCGGTCACGATGCCGATGACGACCGATGCGACCGCCAGCAGCCCGGTGATGGCCATCAGCAGCAGGCCGAGGAGCTTGTCGGCGAGGAACGGTCGCGGCGGCGCGTTCTCGAAGACGCGGCCGATGCCCGTGGACAGCGCGGAGAAGATCCCGAGCGCGCTCCAGAGCAGGAAGCCGATCGAGATGAGCGACATCGCGCCACGGGTCTCGATCACGGAATCGATGATCCCGCCGACCGTCTCCCCGTCGAGCGGAGAGCCGGCCTGCACCTGCTCGATGACCAGGCGCCGAGCCTCGCCCTCCCCGAGGATGAACGAGCCGACCACGATGCCCAGCACGAGCAGCTGGAAGATGCTGAGCACCGAGAAGTAGGCCATGCTGCCGGCGTACTGCAGCGCATCGTGTCCGATGAAACCGCCCATGGCGTGCCGGAAGATGCGCGGCAGGCGATGGCGGAGGCTCCATTCGTCGACGCGTGCGGCAAGCTGCTTGACGCGCTCGATCATCGTCCACCTCACCCGCAAGGGTCGTGCCGCCTCCCCGTGCAGGCTACCCTGTGCGGCGATGGCGAGGACCGAAACGGAGACGCTGCAGCTCGACGGGCACGAGGTCTCGGTCAGCAACCCCGGCAAGCTGTTCTTCCGAGAGGCCGGGATCACGAAGCTGGACCTCGTCCGCTACTACCTCGCCGTCGCCGACGGGGCGCTGCTCGGTGTTCGTGACAGGCCCATGGCGCTGAAGCGATTCGTGGACGGAGCGGAGGGCGAAGCCTTCTTCCAGAAGCGCGCGCCAAAGTCGGTGCCGGCCTTCGTCCGCACCGTCGAGCTGGCGTTTCCGTCCGGGCGGACGGCCGACGAGGTGGTGGTCGACAACCAGGCGGCACTCGCCTGGATCGTGAACCTCGGCTGCATCGACCTCAACCCGCATCCGGTACGCGCGGCCGATATCCACCATCCGGACGAGCTGCGCGTCGATCTCGATCCAGGCCCGGGCGTTCCGTGGACGGACGTCCGTCGGGTGGCACTGGTGGTCCGCGAGGTCCTCGAGGAGCTGGGCTACACCGCCTGGCCCAAGACGTCAGGGTCACGCGGCATCCACGTCTACGTCCGGATCGAGCCTCGCTGGGAGTTCTCGGACGTGCGCCGGGCGGCACTTGCGCTGGCCCGCGAGGTCGAGCGGCGGGCTCCGGACATCGCGACCAGCAAGTGGTGGAAGGAGGAGCGCCATGGCGTGTTCCTCGACTACAACCAGAACGCCAAGGACCGCACGGTCGCATCGGTCTACTCCGTCCGACCGCGGCCGAACGCGACCGTGAGCGCACCGCTGGCCTGGGCCGAGGTGCCCGATGCGGAGCTGGGCGACTTCACGCTGCGCACGGTGCCTGAGCGCTATGCGCGGTTGGGCGACGTGGGGGCGGGCATCGACGCCCAGGCCCACTCGCTGGAACCGCTGCTGGACCTTGTCGCCCGTCACGAGGCGGAGGGAGAAGGGGACGCGCCCTGGCCGCCGCACTACGCGAAGCAGGCCGGTGAGCCGCCACGCGTCCAGCCGTCCAAGCGACGGATGCCGGCCGATCCCTCGGCGCGGAAGCCGACGGATCCGACGGCGCCACGGGGGCGTGCCGGATCGGTCGCCCCCGCGATGGTGTCGCCGCCCGCGCGCAACGCCGACGGCACGGTGCCGCCGACCGGGCGGCGGCGCTCGACCCAGCCACTGCTGGTCATCAGCCAGGCGGCCGACAAGGCGGACGCGCTTGCCGGGCTCGACCGATGGCGCCTCCGGCATGCTGAGGCGGCCGAGCACGTGCGCGACCCGGAGGACGTGCTCGTCGACGCGATGCGCGGGCGCTACAAGGTGTGGTGGCGCATCCGCGTCAACTTGCGGAACGTTCCGGATGACCTGCGGCCGGCCGCGGAGCCTCCCGATCCCGACTACGACCCGTGGGACGAGGTTCGTCACCCGTCGGAGGAGCCGCCCGCGGCCGCGGACTAGCTGCGCGCCAGCCGGTCCTCGAGTCGCCTGCGGACCGCGGGCCACTCGTCGCGCAGGATCGAGAAGTAGACCGAGTCGCGGATGAATCCGTCGGGCATCCGGAGGTGGCGCCGCAGCGTCCCCTCCCGGACCGCCCCGAGACGCTCGATGGCGGCCTGCGACCGGAGGTTCCGGGCATCGGTCTTGAGGGTCACGCGCCCGGCCCCCAGGTCGTCGAAGGCGTGGCGCAGCTGGAGGAACTTCGCCTCGGTGTTGGCCCCTGTGCCCCACGCGGACGGTGCGAGCCAGGTCCAACCGATCTCGAGGCGCTCGGACGCCGTGTCGATGTCCGCGAACCGCGTCGAGCCGATGACGCGCCCGCTCGGCTTGTCGAGTGTCGCCCATGCGACGTACCGTCCGTCGGCGATGCCCTCCGCCGCCTCGGCGTACCAGGCGTCCCACCCGTCCCGGACCAGGAGCAACGCGCCGAGCCGCAGCGCATCGGGATCCTCCGCCGCCGCCGCCTCCGCGCCGGGGCGGTGGCGCTCGTCGAGTGGCTCGAGCCGGACGCGCCCTCCTTCGAGGACCACCGGCACTGGCAGGCGCATGGATCAGCCGGCCTTCGAGACGGCCGCCTCCACCCAGCCGCCGATCTCACGCCGCAGCGTGGCGAGCGGCAGCGAGCCGTGGCCGAGCACCTCATCGTGGAACGCGCGCAGGTCGAAGCGGTCCCCCATCCGCTCGGCCACCTCGGCCCGTGCCCGCTCGATCTCACGCTGCCCGAGCTTGTAGGAGAGCGCCTGCCCGGGCCACACGGTGTAGCGGTCGACTTCGATCTCGGCGTCGACCAGCGGCAGCGAGCCGCGCTCGTGCATGAACTCGATCGCCCGCTCGCGGGTCCAGCCCATGGCGTGAAGGCCCGAGTCGACGACGAGGCGCGCCGCGCGGAACGACTGCGCCTCCAGCATGCCGAGGCGCTCCTGCTCGGTGGCATAGAGGCCCATCTCGTCGGCAAGCCGCTCGCAGTACAGGCCCCAGCCTTCCGAATACGCGACGCCGGCCATCCGGGCACCAAGGATCCGGAACGCGGGCATCCCCTTGAGCTCCATCTCGATGCCGATCTGGAAGTGGTGGCCCGGCGTGGCCTCGTGGAACGTGATGGCGGCGATCTTGTGGAGCTGCCGCTCGTGGGGCTGGTAGGTGTTGATGTAGTACTGGCCCTGGCGCGAGCCATCCATGGACGGCGGCATGTAGAAGGCGGGCGGCGACTCGACCTCGCGGTAGGCCTCGACCGGCTTCACGTGGCAGTTCGCGCTCGGCAGGCGGCCGAAGTACCGGGGGGCGGCCGCGTAGGCGCGGTCCGTCTGCTCCTGCGCGAGACGCACGAGCGCCTGCGGGTCGTCGGTGTGGTTCGCCGGATCGGCCGCCAGCGCGGTCCTGAGCGCGTGGCGATCCCCATGGCCGAGCCGGCGGGCGACCTGGTCCTTCTCGGCTTCGATGGAGTCGAGGTCCGCAAGCCCGAAGGCGTGGACCTCCTCGGCGGTGGTGTCCACCGTGGTCTGCATCCGGATCGCCAGCCGGTAGGCCTCGTCGCCTCCCGGCGTATGCGACAGGCCCGGCTCCGGCCTCGCGTGCGGCTCGTAGTCCCCCGCGAGGAAATCGCGGAGGCGGCGGAGACCGCGGTACACATGTTCTTCCACCGCCTCGACGACCTGCGCACGCTCGTCGTCGCCGGCGACCTGCGCCATCTGGGAGGTAGGGTGCTCGGCCGGGACGAGCGCCAGGAAGCGCTCGATCTGTTCGATCGCTCGCCGGACCGGCACGGCCGCCGACGTGCGGCCATCGGCAAGCCCCTCGGCAAGCGTCCCGACGTACTGCTCGATCACGTCCGGGTAGGCGCGCAGGCGCGCAAGCAGCTTGTCGAGGCGCTCGGGCGTGTCGGCCGCCTGGTACTGGGCGATCTCGGCCGGCCAGATCTGCGGCCCCGCCATGTGGTCCACTGCCAGCTGGTACTGCTTCTGCGCGAGCGCCTCGAGGTTGTTCTCGGCCACCAGCGCCAGCAGGTCGCGCGTGATCACCTGCTCAGGCTCCAGCCCCTCGTCGCCGATGGCGCGCGCCTCCTCGAGGACCTCCAGGAAGGCTTGCTCCTCCGCCGCGCGCCCGGCCGGCCCCAGGTCGGGCCAGCGGTCGTTGTACCGCTCGTCACCGAGGATCGTCGCCCAGCCGGGATCGCGCTCCAAAACGCCTTCCCAGAAGCGATCGGCGAGGTCGTTGACGGCGGCGTTGGGGTCGACGGCGACGGACACGGATGAACACTCCAACTCGGCGAATCGGTGGCGGGAACGGCGGGCGCCAGTGTAGTGGGATGGGTGCGGCTCAGCCGCCGAACAGGTCCGCCAGCAGGGCCGCCGGCGTCTCCTCCAGCTGGTCGTAGCGACAGTCGGCCGGCGAGCGGTCCGTGCGCCAGCGCCGGAAGGTGGCCGCGTGGCGGAATCGGTCGCCCTGCAGGTGGTCGAAGGCTACCTCGCACACGAGCTCCGGACGCAGCGGCTCCCAGGACAGGTTCTTGCCGCGGTTCCACCGCGACGTGGCACCCGGCAGCCGCTTGCCCTCGTCGGCTGCGGCGGCCTCCGCGAGCGCCCACTCGCGCCACGGGTGGTCCTGCATGCCGCCGCGCCGGTACGGTTCGAGGAACTCGACAAGCTCCGCGCGCCTGGCCATCGTGAATGACGAGGTGACGCCCACGTGCTGGAGATGGCCCGCACTGTTCCACAGGCCCAGCAGCAGTGAGCCGATCAGCGTGCCGGGGCCGTTCTTGTGCCAGCGGAACCCGGCCACCACGCAGTCCGCGGTCCTCTCGTGCTTGATCTTGGCCATCGTCCGCTTTCCCGGGGCGTACGGCCCGTCGGCACGCTTGGCGATGACGCCATCCAGCCCGGCACCTTCGAAGACCTCGAACCAATGTCGCGCGGTCCCCGGATCCGTGGTCGAGGGCGTGAGCCGGACGGAGTCCGGCGGATCGGCGAGCAGCCGCGCGAGGCGCTCGCGGCGTTCGGCGAACGGCGTGCCGCGCAGGTCGCCGGACCCATCCGCCAGGCAGTCGAAGGCGACGAACGACGCCGGCGACGCCTCGGACAGCATCTTCACCCGGCTCGCCGCGGGGTGGATCCGCAACAGCAGAGAGTCGAAGTCCAGTCCGCCATCGGCCCCGGCGATGACCACCTCGCCGTCGAGCACGAAGCGGGCGTCTGGAGCGCCGACGGCGCGCAGCGGCGCCTCCAGCTCCGGGAAGTAGCGGTTCAGCGGCTTCAGGTCCCGCGACTGGACGTACACCTCGTCCCCGTCCCGGAAGACGATGGCCCGAAAGCCATCCCACTTGGGCTCGTAGACCCAGCCCTCCCCATCGGGGATGGCCGGGGTCGGCTTCGCCAGCATCGGCTCGACCGGTGGCTCGATCGGGTACCGCATGAGGCCGATTCTACGGGCTGCCGATGGGCTCAGCGGAGTGCGGAGCGGGGTCGTGGCATGATCCCGGACGTGCGAGACCTCCTCGGCCGGGCGGCCATCGCCATCGCCCTTGCCGCCACCGTCGTGATGACGATCGGCTACGCCTACGTCTTCAGGGCCATCGGCACGCCACCCGCCGCGGACCTCGCGACGCTCGAGGTGCCGGCGGCCGGGACCGCGATGCCCATCCTCCTCGACGAGGGGCTGCCGGCCTACGTGGCGAATGCCGGCGGCCAGGCGGTGGTGCTCGATGCACGTGCCCCGCACCCGGCGAACGCGGCGGCCGTGCTGGTGGCCTGGTGCGAGCGGGAGCAGGCCTTCGTCGACCTGGTCGGCGAGCGGGCGTACGACATCACGGGGCGCCCGCTCTCGGGTTCCGGCCAGGGGCTGTCCGTGTACCGCACCCGACCCTCGGGCGAGGCCGGCCGCGTGATCGTGGAGTCGTCGTCGGCGATGGCCCCGGGCGGCGATCCGGCGACCGCGCGCGAGGTGGAGTGTGAGCCGATCGACCTGGCCACGCATCGCACCGACAACGACCAGGTCTTCGATCCGTCGGTCGCGGTCGACCAGGAGCCGCCGGGCTGGATCTGGCTCGAGGGCACGCTCATCGCCGTCGGCACCGAAGCGCGGCTGTGCGACGGGCTGGACGGCGGCTGCGACGGCTGGGCGGTCGCCGGCGGCATCGATCCTGCCAACCTGGAGGTCACGCGGGGAAGGTTCATCGGTCGTGTTCGGGACGGCGCGATCGCAGGCATCATCATCGTCCCCGCCCTCGGAGGGTCCTCGTGAGCATCTCCATCCAGTTCCTCGGTGCCGCCGGCTGCGTCACGGGCTCCCAGTTCCTCGTCACCGCGGGCAATCGGCGCGTGCTCGTTGACTGCGGCATGTTCCAAGGCTCGCCGGAGGAGGTGGAGCGCAACCGGATGCCCTTCGCCTTCGACCCTGCGACGCTCGACGCGCTGATCCTCACCCACGCCCATCTCGATCATTGCGGTCGAACGCCGGCGCTCGTCAAGGCCGGCTACTCCGGGCCGATTCATGCGACGCGCGCGACGGTCGATCTCGCCGACATCGTCCTCCGCGACTCCGCGAAGCTGCAGGTCGAGTTCACGGAGCGCTGGAACCGACGCGAGGCGAAGAAGGCGGCGCGTCGCGCGGAGGCCGCCGAGGCAGACTCGGAGGCGGTGGCGCACGAGTCCGAGCCCGAGTCGCAGACCGATGACGAGACGCTCCCCGAGCGTCTCCGCAACGCGCCGCCCGAGGGGCGGACCGTCATTCGTGAGCCGCTCTACGACGAACACGATGTCGACGCCACCATCCAGCTGATGCGCGGCGCGGACTACGGCACGGAGGTCACCGTGGCGGAGGGCATCACCGCCGTCCTCCACGACGCCGGCCATATCCTCGGCTCCGCCATCGTCGAACTCCGCGTGACCGACGGGGCCGAGTCCCGCACGCTCGTGTTCTCCGGCGACCTCGGTCGTGACGGCTCGCCGATCCTCCGCGACCCCACCCCGATCACCCACACGGATGCCGTCATCGTCGAATCGACGTACGGCAACCGCGAGCACGCACCGCACGACGCCGCGATCGACGAGCTGGTCACCGCCATCGGCGAGGTCTCGAGCGATGAAGGGGTGCTCCTCGTGCCGGCGTTCGCCATCGGCCGCACCCAGGAGCTCATCTGGGTCCTGGACGAGCTGGTGCGGCAGGGCCGCATCCCGCGTGTGCCGCTCTACCTCGATTCGCCGATGGCCTCGAAGGCGACCACCGTCTACCACGACCATCCCGAGACCTATGACGAGCAGACCGCCGCCCTGCTGCGCTCCGGCGACTCGCCGCTGAGCTACCCCGGCCAGCAGTTCACCGACACGGTCGAGGACTCCAAGTCGATTCGCACCGCCAAGCGGCCGATCATGGTCGTCGCGAGTTCCGGGATGCTCACCGGTGGCAGGGTGATGCACCACCTGAAGGACTTCCTGCCGGACCCGACGTGCACGCTGCTGTTCATCGGCTACCAGGGCGAGGGCACCCTCGGCCGGCACATCCAGGACGGCGCGAAGCAGGCTCGCATCGACGGCGAGCAGATCGACGTGCGCTGCCGGGTCCGGGTGATCAGCGGCTTCAGCGCCCACGCCGACCAGCAGGAGCTGGAGGCCTGGCTGCGGCACTTCGGTGGCGCGGGCAATGGCGGAGGCAGCGGCAAGCCGAAGCAGGTGCTGATCGTGCACGGCGACCCGGATGCCGCGGAGGCGTTCGCCACGCGGATCCGGTCCGACCTCGGCATGGACGCCCACGTGCCGAAGCACCGCGAGGAGGTTCCGATCACCTGAGATGGGGAGCCCACGCCCGCCCGTCATCGGGTTCCTGACCGACTTTGGATTCGACGGCGCGGCGGCGACCTGCCGTGGGGTGATGCTGTCCATCTGTCGCGACGCCCAGATCGTCGACATCTCGCATTCGATCGCGAAGTACGCCATCGGCGACGGCGCGTTCGTGCTGGCTGCGGCGGTCCCCTTCCTCCCGGTCGGGCACCACGTGGCCGTGGTCGACCCGGGCGTCGGCACCCAGCGACGCGGCATCGCGCTCCGAGCCCGACGCGGCGACGTGCTCGTCGGCCCGGACAACGGGCTGCTCATCTCCGCGGCGGAGGCGCTTGGGGGAATCGCCGACGCACGGGTGCTGCAGAACCGCGAGCTCTGGCTGCCGCAACCGAGCTCCACCTTCCACGGCCGCGACATCTTCGCCCCGGTCGCCGCCCACCTCGCGGCCGGGGACGCGCCGTTCGAGGCGATCGGCCGGGCCATCGACCCCGGGGATCTCGTCCGCCTTCCGGCGACCGCGGCGGAGGTCGAGAACGGCCGCATCCGAAGCGAGGTGGTGTACGTGGACAGCTTCGGCAACCTCCGGCTGGCCGGCGCGCGAGCCGACCTCGAGGCGGCGTTCCGTGACAACGGTGCGGCGGTCCGCGTCATCGTCGCCGAGGGTCCGCCGCTCGACGCGTCGATCGGCGCGACGTTCGGGGCGGTTGCGCCCCGTGGGACGCTGCTCTACGTCGACAGCTCCGGCCATCTCGCGCTCGCGGACAACCAGGCCAACCTCGCCGCGCGCACGGGTGCAGGAGTGGGCGCGCAGGTGGTCATCGAGCGCCCGTGACGGGCCCGCTTGTCGAACCGGATACACTCCGCTCGTTCCACCCGGACGTTCACCCAGGAGCACCCCGACGATGATGAGAACTTCCCGAGCCCTTGCCGCCACCGGCATCCTGGCCCTCCTTGCCGCGTGCACCGGCGGCGGCGAATCGCCCTCGGCCGCGGCGAGCGTGTCGGCCCCCAGCGCGGCCGCATCCAGCGAGGCGAGCGCGGCGGCCAGCGAGGCGCCGTCGGCATCCGCCTCGGCGTCGTCGGAGTGCGCGCCCGACGCGCTGGAGACCAAGACCGCCGGCCGCCTGACGATCGGCACGGACAATCCGGCCTTCCCGCCGTACTGGGATCCGCCTGCCGAGGGCGAGGAGCCGACCGACCCGTGGGAGCTCGGCGACCCGACGAATGGCCGGGGCTTCGAGGGAGCGGTCGCCGCGGCAGTCGCCGAGGAGCTGGGGTACACGCCCGAGGAGATCGACTTCATCCCGGTTCCGTTCGACAGCTCGTACGCCCCCGGAGAGAAGGAGTTCGACTTCTACCTCGCGCAGGTGTCGTACACCCCGGAGCGAGCCGAGCAGGTCGACATGAGCGAGGGCTACTACTTCAGCAACCAGGCCCTCGTGGCCAACGCCGACACGCCGATCACCGAGGGCGCCTCGATCGCCGACGTGGCCGAGTACCGGCTCGGCGTCCAGGTCGGCACGACGAGCCTGGCCTACATCGAGGAGCAGATCCAGCCGGCGACCGACCCGATGGTCTACAACACGAACGACGCGGCGATCGCCGCGCTCAACGCCGGACAGGTGGACGGCATCGTGGTGGACCTGCCGACCGCCTTCTTCATCACCGCGGTCCAGATGGAGAACGGCGTGGTGGTCGGGCAGTTCCCGAACGTCGGTGACGAGGAGGAGTACTTCAGCCTCGTCCTGGAGAAGGACAGCCCGCTCACCGACTGCGTGAACCAGGCGATCGCCGCGCTCGACGAGAGCGGCGAGCTCGCCGAGATCACCGAGGAGTGGATGTCGGAGAACGCCGGCGCACCGCTCCTCGAGTAGCTCCCGCATGACCGACGCGTGAGCGGCCCCGTTCCCGGCGCGGCCGGGACCGTGGACCCGATGCCGCCCCCTGCCCGGCGACGCCGGCCGGGCAGGGTCAGCGGCCGGTCGGCGCTCATCGCGCTCGTCTCGACCGCAGCGGTCTTCGGGCTGCTTGCCGTGGTCGTGGTCAACGCACCCGGCTGGGAGCGCGTCCGGGAATCCTTCTTCGACTGGGACAACTTCGCCGAGTCGGCGCCGAACATCATCGCCCGCTTCGAGGTGAACGTCCGCCTCTTCCTGATCGCGGAAGTGCTCATCCTCGCCCTCGGCCTCCTGCTGGCCGTGATGCGATCGTTGCCGGGACCGGTGCTCTACCCGCTTCGCCTCCTCGCCACCATCTACGTCGACCTGTTCCGCGCCCTTCCCGGCGTGCTGGTGATCTACGTCTTCGGCTTCGGCATCCCTGGCCTCAGGGTGCCGGGCGTGCCGAACGACCCCTTCTTCTGGGGAGTCGTCTCGCTGACCCTGCTCTACTCGGCGTACGTCTCCGAGGTCTATCGCGCGGGCATCGAGTCCATCCATCCCAGCCAGGCCGCTGCGGCCCGCTCGCTGGGGCTCACCCAGGCGCAGGCGCTGCGTCACGTCGTCCTGCCGCAGGCGGTGCGGCGGGTGGTCCCGCCGCTGCTCAACGACTTCATCGGCCTCCAGAAGGACACCGTGCTCGTCAGCTTCATCGGCGTGGTGGAAGTCTTCCGTCAGGCGCAGATCCGCCAGGCGGCTACCTTTAACTTCACGCCGTACCTCGTCACGGCGCTCGTGTTCCTGCTGCTGACGATCCCCCTCGCCCGCTTGACCGACTGGCTCATCAACCGCCAGCGCGACCGCCGCTACGCCGCCACGGTCACCGCATCGGCCGCCGCCGGCCGTCGCGGCCGGTTCTTCGGCGGCTTCGGGAAAAGCGGCCCCTGATGGCCGATGGCACGCGCGCGCTGGTCGTCGAGGGACTGTGGAAGTCCTTCGGTGACCTCGACGTGCTGCGAGGCATCGACCTGGAGATGGCGGAGCACGAGATCGTGTGCCTCATCGGCGCATCCGGGTCAGGAAAGTCCACGCTGCTGCGCTGCATCAACCTGACCGAGCCGATTGACGCCGGGCGGGTGGTCGTGGAGGGCGAGGAGATCACCTCCGAGGGGGTGGACGTCGACCGAATTCGCCGCCGCATCGGCATCGTCTTCCAGGCGTTCAACCTGTTCCCGCACATGTCCGTGCTCGACAACGTGACCCTCGCACCGCGCCGCGTGCTCAAGCTGTCACGCGCGGATGCGGTCGCCCGCGGGACGGAGCTGCTGGACCGATTCGGTCTGGCCGACAAGCGTCTCGAATTCCCGGACAGGTTGTCGGGCGGGCAGCAGCAGCGCGTCGCGATCGTGCGAGCGCTGGCGATGGAGCCGGACCTGCTGCTCCTCGACGAGGTCACCTCCGCCCTTGACCCGGAGCTCGTGGGCGAGGTGCTCAACGTGATCCGCGATCTCGCGGCGCAGGGCATGACGATGCTCATCGCGACGCACGAGATGGGGTTCGCGCGGGAGATCGCATCCCGCGTGGCGTTCGTGGACGGGGGCCGCATCCTGGAGCAGGGGCCAGCGGACGACATGTTCCGGGCACCGGCACAGCCCCGGACCCGGGAGTTCCTGCAACGCATCATCGCGGCCGGCCGCCTGTAGCGAGGCCGTCACCGGCCTTTCGGCGAGGCGGTGCTTGCCGGCCGTCGTTGGCGGCCCTCCGTGCTCGGATGCGCGATTGCCGCCAGCGGGCCATGTGCCATCGCGCACAATGCGCGCCGGGGCGCACATCAGGCGGCCGATTGGCAGAGTTCCGACGCCGGCCGAGCGTGAATTCACGGCGATCCACCCTCACCCCCGCGGGGTACTGCGCCGTCCCGCGCCCATCGTCCGCAACCCGGCGCGCCGCCCATGGACCGCGACTGTGGGAGGACGGTGGATAAGCCAGCGGAACGATCCGCAGTTCGTGGACAACCGGGCTGGCCATCGGAGCGCGCAGAACCTATCGTGGTCCGCGTCCCGGAGGAGTCCGTGGAC
>JASLBU010000100.1 GCA_030146365.1 Candidatus Limnocylindria bacterium
CTCGGTCGAGCAGACCACCGGCTCCTTGGGGCCGTCCCAGTCGTACGGGTCGTTGAGGAAGGCCTCGGCGATGTCCATGGTGCAGTAGTTGTCCGTCAGCTCCGGCTGCGCCTTGATGCCGCAGAAATCGAGCTTGCGCTCATCGATGAGCTCCCGCATGGCGTGATAGCTCCGAACCTGGCGCTCGAGCAGCTCGGGAGTGAGCTGTTGAGCGTCGTAATGCACGCCCGCCGCGTTCTCCTCGAGCCACGTCCGGCCCTGCCGTGCCTTCGCCGGGTCGACGAGGTCGGCGCGACGGACCAACTCGTACTGATCGATCTCCTCGACGTCGATGCCGAACTGGGCCATCCACTGATCGGCGCTCGAGACGGCGGTATACATCCCCATCGGCCGGCCGCCGATGCGCCCGAACGTGCTCCCCCGCAGCCCGCTCGCCGCCGCGCCGGCGCGGGCCACCTCGTCGATGCGATCCAGGACGGCCGCGTCGGCGCTGTCGCCCCAGGCCCGTGTGTGCAGGCGCCCGAGCTGATCCAGGCCGCCGCCCGCGGCGAGCATGCCGACCATCCCCGGGTACTGCGGATCGACGTTGGAGAACAGCAGCAGCGGTCCGGTGGTCTCGTTCGCCGCCAGGACCGTGAAATGCGGGAACGCCCAGACCGGGATGTTGATCACGGTGAGGTCCGGGCGGCCGTCGGCCAGCCGGCGGGCGGTGGCGACCGCGCCGTCGTTGGTCCAGATCGGCTCCGGGGCCGCGTCGACCGCGTGGCCGCGGTCACGCAGAGCCGCTGTGAGGCGGTCCTGGACCTGCTGTCCGAACGGCCCGACGTCGCGGTGGACGCTCTCGCGACCGTCCGACACGGTCATCACGGCGATGTCTGGCATGTGTCCTCTCCTGCTCGTGATCGGGGCGAGCCGGTCGAATCCCGGCGGCGCAGCTCGAAGGCATGAACGATGCGGCGCGGCTCGTTGCGCGCACCGGTGACGCGCTGGAGGAGCAGCTCCATCGCGTCGGTCGCCATACGGCGGACGGGCTGGGCGAGCGTGGTCAGCGGAGGGTCGACGAGCGCCGCCCACGCCGGATCGTCGATTCCCACCAGGGAGAGGTCGTCGGGCAACCGCAGGGCGGCCGCCCGAATCGCGCGAAGGGCGCCGAGGGTCATGAGGTTGTTGGCGATGATCAGGGCGGTCGGGGGGTGTTCGCCCTCCAACAGCCCGCGGACGGCGGCCTCGCTGCTCTCGAGCCGGAAGTCCCCGTCGACGGTGCGCGGCGTGATACCCGCCTCCCGTGCGGCCATCTCGTAGCCGGCGAGGCGCTCGGCCCCCGTCTCCACGCCGGTCTTGCCCCCTACGTACGTGATCTCGGTGTGCCTCTCCTCGATCAGCAGCCGGGCGGCCAGTCGGGTCGCCTTCACGTTGTCGGCGAGCACCGCGTCGGCGCGTGGATCCGCCACCTCGCGGTCGAAGGCGACGACGGGAGTGCCCTGGTCCAGCAGGGTGGTGATCTCCGCACCCGCCGGGTCGGAGGGTGAAATGATGACCCCGAGTACGCGTTCGTCGATCATGGTCTCGAGGTAGGTGCGCTGCTTCTCGGGCGTCTCGTCGGTGTTGCAGACGAGCACGCAGTACCCGGAGTCATAGGCCTGATCCTCGACCGCGCGCACCATCTCGCCGAAGTGCGGATTCTCGATGTCGGGCACCACCACGCCGATCATGCCGCTGCGCTGGCGCCGCAGGCTGCGCGCCAGCTGGTTCGGCCGGTAGCCGAGCTCCCTCGCCACCCGCAGTACCCGGACGCGGTAGCTCTCCCCAACGCGCGGGTCGCCATTGAGCACTCGTGAGACCGTGGCCGGCGAGACGGCCGCATGGCGCGCCACGTCGGCGAGCTTCACCGCGGTGTCGCGCCGCGGAGACGGGCCCCCGAGAAAACCATTTCCCCCCACTCCGGCTGAGCTTATTGCCCCTTGAGCCGGCATGTCAAACCGCCCCAGCGCACCTTGGTGTACGGGCACGCTTGACAAAGTTGGCGCCCAGGGCTTACGGTTCCCATCGGGTCTGAGAAAGCGATTTCTCGGTCGACGCGCGATGGCCTTTTGGAACGGCTTGGTCGACCGGCTGGGGAGCGAGGAGGAAACGAGATGGAAAAGGACACACCTCGAGGGGTGCCCGAGACTGACGGCGTCGACCGGCGCGGTTTTCTGACCGTGAGCGGTCGCTTCGCCGTGGCGGCGGCGCTGACCGGGCCGGGCCTCACGCTGCTCGGCTGCGGCGGCGACGAAGGCGGCGGCGGTGGCGGCGGCGCCGGCGGCGAGATGTCGTTCTGGAACTTCTACGGCCCCGGCGGCGGTGTGAAGGGCCAGTCCGACAGGTTCGTCCAGACGGCCGACGCCTGGAACAAGGAGAACAAGACCAAGGTCAAGCTCCGCTACATCCCGACGGAGGAGTACATCAGCGGCTCGTCGCTGCAGAACGCGTTCGCCGCCGGCGAGGGGCCGGACATCTTCCTGCTCAGCCCCGGCGACTTCCTGCGCTACTACAACGGCGGCGTGCTGGAGGACCTCACGCCCCACCTCGAGGACGGGGTGCAGGATGACTTCGTCGGTGGCTCGCTCGACTCCCGCATCGTGGACGACAAGGTCTTCGGGATCCCGATGGAGGTCGAGCCGCTGGCCATGTACTACAGCCCGGAGGCGTTCGAGAGCGCCGGGGTCTCCGACGTTCCCACGACCTGGGACGAGACCATCGAGACGGCGAAGAAGCTCAAGAGCGGCAAGCGCTTCGGCGTGCTGTTCGAGACGAACCCGGGCTACTACCAGAACTTCACCTGGTACCCGTTCATGTGGATGGCCGGGGGAGAGCCCGTCTCCGAGGACGGCAAGTCGAGCACGTTCAACTCGCCGGAGGTGATCCAGGCGCTGGACTTCTGGCGCCGTTCGGTCGCCGAGGGCGTCGCGCCGCGCAAGGCGCTCGGCAGCGGCGGCGGCGACGCCGTCGCCAACCTCGGGTCGGGGTACGTCGGCATGCAGCAGACGGGCGTCTGGTCGATCGCGGAGCTGGAGGCGAACAAGAAGAAGTTCAAGTACGACGTCTTCAAGCTGCCCACGCCGGATGGCGGCGAGTACACCACCGACCTGGGCGGCTGGGCGTTCGTGGCCAACGCCAAGGGCAAGAACCCCGAGGCCGCGGCTCAGTTCTGCACGTGGGCGCTGGCCAGCAAGGAGGCGCACAGCGTCGAGCGCGGGCGCCAGTGGAACACGGTGGTCAAGACCAACGTGCCGCCGCGCAAGTCCGTCCAGGAGAAGGCGGAGGCGGAGGGCGCCTTCGAGGAGGGCCCGCTGAAGAAGTTCCTGACCGAGATCGCGCCGGGCGGACGCGGCGAGCCGCGCTACCCGGCCGAGGTCTACCGCCCGATCTCGGACGCCATCCAGGCCTGCCAGCTGAAGGGGTCGGACCCGGCGGCCGAGGCGAAGAAGGCGTCCGATTCCATCGATCGGTTCCTGCAGGGCTACCGTGGCGCGCCGATCGTCTGAGCCCGATCTGGTGCCGCCGCCCACGGCCGGCGGTCCGGTCTCCCCCGTCGTACCCGACGCGGGGGGACCGGCCGCCGGCGGGCGGCGGTCCGGGCGACCGCGCGGGCGACTCGCCCGCAAGGAGGCCCGCGCGGGGTACCTCTTCGTCCTGCCCGACGTCCTCGGCCTGGGCGTCTTCCTCGGGCTGCCGATGGTGCTGGCCGTCGCCTTCGGCTTCTACGACATCTCCGGCTTCGGCCAGTACACCTGGACCGGGCTCGACAACTACAAGGAGCTCTTCCAGGACGACCTGCTCCGCCAGAGCGCGAAGGTGTCCCTGATCTATGCGGCCGTCTTCGTGCCGCTGGTGTTCGCCGCCGGCCTCGGTCTGGCGCTGCTGATCCGGGACGCGTTCCCCGGCCTCGGCCTGATCCGGACGGCCGTGTTCCTGCCGAACGTCCTCTCGCTCGTGGTCGTCGGCCTCATCTGGCAGTTCATGCTCATCGACCAGCGTGGCATCGCGAACGTGTTCCTGGACTCGCTCGGCATCTCGGGAAGGTCCTGGCTCGGCGACCCGGACACGGCGCTGGCGACGCTGATCCTGGTAAGCGTCTGGGTGTTCGCCGGCTACTACATGCTGATCTTCCTCTCGGGGCTCAAGGACATTCCCAAGGAGTACTACGAGGCCGCCCGGCTGGACGGCGCGTCGCGCATCGACTCGTTCCGCTACATCACGTGGCCGCTGCTCAAGCGCACCAGCTTCTTCGTCCTGCTGACGGCGATCATCGCCGCGGTCACGGGCCCGCAGGCCTTCGATCTCGTCTCGGTCATGACCAACGGCGGGCCGGCGAACTCGACGTCGACGGTCATCTTCTACATCTTCCAGCAGGCCATCCAGTTCAACTCCTACGGCTATGCCTCCGCCATCGCGTCGGTCGTGATGGTCATCCTCATGATCGTCACCGCGATCATGTTCCTGGTGACGAAGGGAGGCAAGTTCGATGTCGGCTGAGGCCGTCCCCACGACCCGCCGGCGCGAGCTGCGCGAGCGCAAGCGGGCACCCAAGCCGGCGCGCAAGTTCGGCG
>JASLBU010000128.1 GCA_030146365.1 Candidatus Limnocylindria bacterium
GTGAAGGCGTAGGCGCTGACGACGGTGAAGACGGCGGAGCCCAGGGCCACCAGCGCATGCGTCCGGAATCCCGCCGGCATGCGCTGCATCTCGCGCTCCCAGCCGATGATCGCGCCCAGCAGGAGGGCCACCACCAGCCGCAGGGTGAGCTCGATCTGGAGCTCGACGCTCAGCGCTTCCATGCCGCCTGCCGCTCTCGTGAGTCCATCGATGCGGCCTCCGATCCGTCGAGGTGGGCCCACGTCGCGGTGGACCATGCGTGGAGCGCTCCGCCGCCCAGGACGAGGCAGAGCCAGATCGCCACGAAGCCTACCAGCAGCACCAGCGTCGCGGGGTCGCCCGCCTCGCCCGCCTCCAGCCGGGTTCCGATGGGCGCCCACAGGACGGCGATGAGGGTCGCCGCCACCACCACGTAGCCAACCGCGAGCAGCAGGCCCACGACGGCGTGAATGGCCCCCGCCGTGCCGAGCCCACGCGCCGCGGCCGGCGCCCGAACGATGCCGGCGGCGAGCGACCGGCCGCGAACGGCGGTCCTGCCCGCCACCCCGCCCAGGACGGAGCCCGCGGCAGCGAGCAGCACGGCGGTCGCGGGCAGCAGCGCGAGCCTGAGAAGCGTGCGCGTGACCCCATCACCTGACGCGCCGCCGCGATTGAACTCCCCTGGAGCCAGGGCGGCGAATGCGACGGCGGCGAGCCCCACAGCGAGGAGTGCCGGCAGGCCGAACACCACGGACGTCCCGACCAGCCGTCCGACGTCAGCGGCCTCGACGTCCCGGTCCTCCACCTGGCCGATGAGCACCGCGTTGCCGACGGCGGCGAGGGTGGCCGCCAGGCCGACCAGGGCCAGGACGCCGAAAACCAGCAGGATGAGGTTGAGTGGCCAGTCGCCGGAGGTGTGCATCCCCGCTCCGAAGTAGGTCAGCGCCGATTGGCTGGGCGGCGGAACGACCGGCACGACCAGCGACAGCCAGCCGAGGGTTGCGACCCACGCCAGTCCGGCGGGCAGCCACGTGGCGGGGCGCTCGGCGACGCCGCCCGCCAGGCGCGCGGCCGAGAGCCAGCGCCCCATCGCGCTAGGTCGTCTCGTCCAGCCCGAGCGCGCGGTACGTGACCGCAATCCCGCCCAGGTGGTGCTCGAGGTCCATCGCCCGCTCGATCTCCTCGGCGTCGAGCCACTCGGCGAGGGCCGGATCGGCGTGGAGCGCATCGCGGAACGATCGCTCCCCGCTCCACGCCTGCTTCGCCGCTGCCTGGACCAGGCGGTAGGCGGCCTGACGGTCAGCGCCCTTGGCGACCATCGCCAGAAGCAGCGCCTCGGAGTACACCATGCCGCCGAGCAGGTCGAGGTTGTGGCGCATCCTCTCGGGGTCGACCTCCAGCCCGTCGAGGACGTCGCCCAGCGTGCGCGTCGCGTACGCGGCGACGCCGATGGCACGCTCGAACAAGAATCGCTCCGCGGAGCTGTGGCTGATGTCGCGCTCGTGCCACAGCGCCATGTTCTCGAGTCCCACCAGCGCGTCACCCCGCAGGAGGCGCGCCAGGCCGGTCACCCGCTCCGTGAGCACCGGGTTGCGCTTGTGCGGCATGGCGCTGGAGCCCTGCTGGCCGGTGCCGAAAGGCTCGAATGCCTCGGCGACCTCGGTGCGCTGGAGGTGCCGGAGTTCGATCGCGATCCGCTCCAGGGTGCCGCCGAGGATGGCGAGCGTGGTCAGCAGCTCAGCGTGTCGGTCCCGGCTGACCACCTGCGTCGGTGCCGGGTCGGCCTCCAGGCCCAGGCCGGCGAGCACGTGCCCCTCGACGGCGCCGCTGACGTTGGCATGCGTGCCGACCGCGCCGGAGATGGAGCCGACGCTGATGGTTTCCCTCGCGCGCGCCAGGCGCTCGGCGTCGCGCGCGAGCTCGGCGTACCAGCCGGCGGCCTTGAATCCGAACGTGATCGGCTCCGCGTGGATGCCGTGGCTGCGGCCGACCATCGGGGTGGCCCGGTGCTGGATCGCGAGCCGCCGGACGACCTCGACCAGCCGCACCAGCTCCGTCTCGAGCACGCGCACGGCGTCGCGCAGCACGACGGCCGTGGCCGTGTCGAGCACGTCCGAGCTGGTCAGGCCGAAATGGAGCCAGCGGCCCTCAGGTCCCAGCCGTTCGGTGACGGAGCGCAGGAACGCGATCACGTCGTGCTGCGACTCACGCTCGATCTCGGCCGCGCGTCGTGCGTCGACCGTGCCGGCCCCAGCGCGGATCCGCTCCCAATCAGCGACCGGCACGACGCCGGCCTCGCTGAGCGCCTCGACCGTCAGCAGCTCGATGCGCAGCCACAGCTCGAGCCTGTGCTGCTCGCCGAACAGGTCCCGCAGCTCGGGGAGCGCGTACCGGTCGATCATCGGGTCAGGCTCGCGGGTCGATGCGCAACTCCGCCTTCGTCGCCTGGTCCTCGCGGAACGCCGCGACCCGTCGCGCGAGCTGCGGATCGCCCAGCGCCAGGATCCGGGCGGCCAGGTGCGCCGCGTTCTTCGCCCCGGCACCTCCGATCGCGACGGTGGCCACAGGAACCCCGGGAGGCATCTGCACGACGGCATAGAGGGCGTCGGCCGCCCCCAGCACGCCGCCGTCGAGCGGAATGCCGATCACCGGCCGGGCCGTGAGGCTGGCGAGCACGCCCGGCAGGTGCGCGGCCAGCCCGGCCGCGCCGATGAACAGCTGGACGCCGCCCGCCTCGGCGTCGGCGACGTAGGCGTGGAGCGCATCGGCCTGGCGGTGGGCGCTGATCACCGACGCCTCCCAGCTGATCGCGTAGCTGTCGAGGACGTCGAAGCAGCCCCTGAGGGCGGGAAGGTCGGAGCGGGAGCCGCAGAGCACGGCGACGGTCGCCATCGGTCCGCCAAGCATAGCCTCCGTGGGGCGTCCGGATATGCCGGCTGGCCCACCGAGGGGTCCGGTCAGGAGCCCGCCGAACGCTCCAGGGCCGCGATGTCGCCTCGCACCTGCGAGCCCTCCAGCGAGACCTCCCCTACCCCGCGGTAGGCCGCATCGCGAGCGGCGGCGAGGTCGTCGCCCCGGCCCACCACGGTGAGCACCCGGCCGCCGGTGGCCGTGAAGCGGCCGTCAGGCGCGCGGCGCGTCCCGGCGTGAAAGATCAGCACGCTGCCGTCGTCCTCGGCGCCCACCGGGTCGGGGGCGGCGAGCGGCCGTGGTTCCGCGGGCCTCCCCGGGTAGCCCTCCGCCGCCACGACCACGCCGACGGCGGCGCCGGCGCGTAGGCCGACGGAGTCCTCCATCAGGGACCGGTTCCCGGTGGCCGTGCCGAGCAGTGCGGCGGCGAAGTCACCCTCCAGCATCGGCATGAGCACCTGGGCCTCCGGATCGCCGAAGCGGGCGTTGAACTCGATCACCGTCGGTCCGTCTGCGGTGAGCATCAGGCCGGCGTAGAGCACGCCGCCGAAGGGGAAGCCGTCACGCGCCATTCGCCAGGCGACCGGCTCGAAGATGTCGGCGGCGGCCGTCTCGAGCGCCCGTCGGTCGAACCACGGCACCGGCGTGTAGGCACCCATGCCGCCCGTGTTCGGACCGGCGTCGCCGTCGAGCAGCCGCTTGTGGTCACAGGCCGCCGCGAGTGGCACGACCGTCTGGCCGCTCACGAACGCGAAGACGCTCACCTCGCGGCCCTCGAGGCGCTCCTCGATCAGGACTCGCGCGCCGGGCGCCACGCTGCCGAACAGGTCGCGCACCGCCTGGGCCGCCTCGTCGTGCGTCTCGGGGACGACCACGCCCTTGCCGCCGGCCAGCCAGTCGGCCTTCACGACCGGGGGCCTGTCGGACGCGGCGATATGGGCGATCGCCTCGGCCGCATCGGTGAAGGTCGCCGATCGGGCCGTCAGAACCCCCGCCCGCTCCATCTGGCGCTTGGCGAACGCCTTGCTGGACTCCAGGCGGGCTGCCGCGCGGCTTGGCCCGAAAACCGGGATCCCGGCGGAGGCGACCTCGTCCACGACGCCGGCCGCCAGCGGACCCTCCGGGCCGATCACCACGAGGTCGTAGCGCTCACGCGCCGCGTGCCTGGCGACCGCGATCGGGTCGAGGACGTCGAGGTCGGATACCGTCTCGGCCACCGCCTCGGTCCCGCCGTTGCCCGGCGAGATGCGCACCCGGCGGACCCGCTCGTCTCGCGCG
>JASLBU010000142.1 GCA_030146365.1 Candidatus Limnocylindria bacterium
CGGCTCTTCGCGCTCGAGGAGTTCGGGAACATCTACACCCGGATCATGAACCCGACCACGGACGTGTTCGAGCAGCGCATCGCGGCGCTCGAGGGCGGCGCCGCGGCGCTTGGCCTCGCCTCGGGCCAGGCCGCTGAAACGCTCACGATCCTGAACCTGGCGCGGGCGGGCGACAACTTCGTGGCGTCCACGAGCCTCTATGGCGGGACGTACAACCTCTTCGCCTACACCCTGCCGCGCTTCGGCATCGAGGTTCGCTGGGTGGAGGGCAACGACCCGGCCGACTTCCTGGCCAGGACGGACGAGCGCACCAAGGCGTACTACATCGAGACGATCGGCAATCCGCGGCTGGACGTGCCGGACATCGGCGCAATCGCCGAGGCTGCGCACGCGCAGCAGCTGCCGCTGGTGATCGACAACACCTTCGCGCCGATCCTCGCGAAGCCCATCAGTCACGGGGCGGACATCGTCATCCACTCGGCCACCAAGTGGATCGGCGGGCATGGCACCAGCATCGGCGGCGTGGTCGTCGACGGTGGGACCTTCGACTGGGCGGCATCCCCGCGGTTCCCCGACTTCACGGAGCCCGACCCGTCCTACCACGGCGTGAGCTACACCGGCGCGTTCGGCAACCTCGCCTTCATCATCAAGCTGCGCGTGCAGCTGCTGCGGGACCTCGGCCCGGCGCTGTCGCCGTTCAACTCCTGGCTGTTCATCCAGGGGCTGGAGACGCTCCCGCTGCGCATCGAGCGGCACTCCCAGAACGCCCTGGCCGTCGCGAAGTGGCTGGAGGCCGACGACCGGGTGGAGTGGGTCAGCTACCCCGGCCTGCCTTCCCATCCGACGTTCGCCAACGCCCAGCGCTACCTGGCAGGAGGCTCGGGCGGGATCATCACGTTCGGCGTCCGAGGCGGCGCGGATGCCGGCCGCGCGCTCATCGACAGCGTGAAGCTGTTCAGCCTGCTGGCCAACGTCGGCGACGCGAAGTCGCTGATCATCCATCCCGCCTCCACGACGCACCAGCAGCTGGACGAGCAGGGCCAGCGCGCCTCCGGGGTGACGCCTGACCTCGTGCGGCTGAGCGTCGGCATCGAGGCGCTGGACGACATCATCGCCGACCTCGACCAGGCGCTCGCCGCCGCCACCCGGGAGGAGGTGAGCGCGTGACGCTCCTCCCGCTGAGCCCAGGCGAGCCGCCGCTGCGCCTCGGTCCATTTCGGACCGAGGCCGGCGTCACCCTGACGGACCTCCGCGTCGCGTACCGCCGGGATGGGCCTGCGTCGTCGTCGGCGGTGCTCGTGGTCCATGCGCTCACCGGCTCGGCCGATGCGGCCGGCGACTGGTGGGAGCCGGTCATCGGCCCGGGCGGGGCGCTCGACACCGCGGAGCGACAGGTGCTGTGCCTGAACCTGCTCGGCTCGTGCTACGGGACCACCGGGCCGCGCGACGTCGATCGGTTCGGGCCGATCACGCCGCGCGACATGGCCCGTGCCCAGTGGGCGGCGCTCGACGCGCTGGGCGTCGAGCGCCTGGATCTTGCGGTGGGCGGCTCGCTGGGTGGCATGGTCGCGCTCGAGGTGGCGCTGGAGCGGCCCGGGGCGGTCGACGCCGTCATGCCGATCGCGGCGCCGGCGGTGATCGGCAACCTGGCCGCTGGCTGGAACCACATCCAGCTCGAGATGCTCGCGCTCGACCGCGATCGGGGGCTGGAGCTCGCGCGCCAGCTGGCCATGACGACGTACCGGTCGGAGGTCGACTTCGAGGCCCGCGACGGCATCGGCTCGTACCTGGAGCACCAGGGAGTGAAGCTCCGCCACCGCTTCCACGCCGGGTCGTACGCGGCGCTGGTCGGCGCCATGAACGCCCACGACATCGGTCGTGACCGGGGAGGCCCGGTCGCTGCCTTCCGCCACCTCGCCGATGCGGGGGTTCGGGTCCACGGAGTCGGCATCGAGGGCGACATCCTCTACGGGCCGCGCCAGGTCCGCGCCCTGGTCGCTGCGGCGCGCGCCGCGGGAGCGGACGCGTCGTACCGCGAGATCACGTCGGACAAGGGCCACGACGCCTTCCTGGTGGAGTGGGACCAGCTGGGCGGGATCCTGCGGGCGGCGCTGCCCGACGCAGCCGAGGAACCGATCGCCGCGAGCGCCTGACGCCACCCGCGCTCGCTCTCTTCTCCTCCGCTTCGGCTGTGCTTCTTGCCGCTTACCCTCGAAATGTCGCGCGGATATCTCAGGAGCGCCTGATCGTGGCCGTCCTGCTCCCGCTGTCCGTGCATCGCCACCGGCACCGCGCGCGCTGAACGGCTGCGGGCTCGGCCGACGATCGAGAGGGCTCCGGCGTATGCCGCTACGCTGGCGTGCATGAGAATCAGCCGATCCGACGCTCCCGAGGAGCCCTTCGACGCCGAGCACTTCAGCGGCGCGGTGACGCGCATCGATCACGGGGCGATCGACTCACCCGAGGGCACTGCACTGCTCGTCCGCTTCCCGGCCGGTGCCAGGACGAACTGGCACAGCCATCCGAGGGGCCAGGTGCTCTACGTCACGGAGGGAAGGGGCCGTGTCGGCACGCGGGACGGCACGGTCGAGGAGATCGGCGCGGGCGACGTGGTCGTCGCCGCGCGGGACGAAGAGCACTGGCACGGAGCGGCGGACGACGCCGAGGTCCGTCACCTGGCGCTCAGCTTCGGGGCGACCGAGTGGCTCGAGCCGGTCGAGGACTGACCGGCGTCCGGCTAGGATGACCCGGATGACAGCCCAACAGGTCGTGGTCGGGATCGACAACGGCGGCACCAAGACGACCGCCACGGTGCTCGACACCACCGGCCGCTTTCTCGTCGAGCGCCTGCTGGAGGTGCCGAGCCGCGTCGCCGAGGGTCCGGACGCGGCCATCGACGCGATGGTCGACGCGATGCAGCGTGCCCTGGACATCGCGGGCACGCCGGTGGAGCGGGTGGTGGCGGTCGGGCTCGACACGCCGGGTCCGGCCAGCGCGAACGGCGTCATCAGCAGCAGGGGCGCCACCAACTTCGCCCAGCCGGCCTGGCGCGGATTCGACATCCGGGGTGCGCTCGAGGCCCGGATCGGCGTGCCGGTGGTCTACAACAACGACGGCAACGCGGCCGCCCTGTACGCCCATCACGTCCACTTCGGGGACCGCGCGAACGAAGCGTCGTCGGTCTCGGCGATCGTGGGGACGGGGCTCGGCGGCGGCGTGATCGAGGCGGGAAGCGTGGTGCGCGGCGCCGCGGGCCAGGCCGGCGAGCTCGGGCACGTGCGGGTGGCGCTCGACGGCATCCTGGCCGAGGGGCAGCCGATGCCCACGTGCGCCTGCAGCAACGCCGGCGACGTCGAGAGCGTCGCCTCCCTCACCGGCATCCTGCGCAACCTCCTCCCCTACTGGCTGACCCGCTACCCCGACCATCCGCTGGCCGCCATGCCGTCGCTGGATGCCGCGAAGGCCGTCAGGGGCCACGGCGAGGCGGGCGACGAGATGGCGCGCGCCATCTTCGAGCAACAGGCGAAGGTGCTCGGACGGCTGTTCACCGTCGCGGCGAACTTCACCGATCCACACGCCTACTTCATCGGGGGCGGCATCGTCGAGGCGGAGCCTGCGTTCCGCGACTGGTTCCTGGGCATCGTGCGCGCCAACACCGAGCTGCGCGACGAGCAGGCCGCCGTGGCGGAGTTCGCGCTGGTGCCGGACCGCGACATGGCCGGGTCGCGGGGCTCCGCCGTCGCGGCACTCGACACGCTGACACCTCCGGCCGCCTGACGAACGGCTACGCTGCGCCGATGACCGTCACCTCCGTCACCTCCCTTAGCGCCGCCCCGGCGCGCCGGGTCCTCGTCGACCTCGTGCCGGGCGGCCTGGTCCGCGACCTCGCGCTGGTCGCGGCCGCCGCGGCACTCACCGGACTGGCTGCCCAGATCGCGATTCCGCTGCCGTTCACGCCGGTCCCCATCAGCCTGCAGACGTTCACGGTGCTCCTCGCCGGAGCCGCCCTGGGGCCGATGCGCGGCATCGCCGCGATGGCGCTCTATCTCGCCGCCGGCGCGGCCGGCGTCCCGTGGTTCAGCGATACGACGTCGGGGTGGGCGTTTCCGTCGTTCGGCTACGTGATCGGCTTCGTGCTCGCCGCCGGCCTGGTCGGCTGGCTGGCACGCCGCGGGGCGGATCGCTCGGTCGCCGGCACCATCGGCACCATGGTGGCGGGAAACCTCGTCATCTATGGGGTCGGTGTCCCGTACCTGGCCGCGGCCATCGATGTCGGGCTGCCGCAGGCGGTGGTGCTGGGCGCCGTCCCGTTCCTGCTCGGCGACGGCCTGAAGATCCTCGCGGCCGCCGGGCTGCTGCCCGCGGCGTGGCGGCTCGCCGGTGGCGACAGGCCCCGCTAGATCCCGAGGGTCGGCGCCAGCTCGACCGGCTGAAGCAGCTCCGGCCCGTCGACGGTCACGCGGTTGACGGCGGGGCTGACCGGCCACATCCGGAGCGAGGCATCGGGGGCGCTGAGCAGCATCGGCGCAAGGTCCGAGGGCTCGGTGGCGGGATCAAGCCACGCGCCGACCGCGTCGAGGGGCAGGATCACGGGCATCCGATCGTGCACCGGCGCCACGAGCGCATTCGGCGCAGTGGTCAGGATGGCGACGGTCGGCGGCGCATCCCGCCCGGCGCTCCAGATCCCGGCCAGCGGCAGCATCTCGCCTTGGGCGGCGGAGGCGATGGCGTAGGGCTGGCGCGGCGAGGCCGTCCGATCCCATTCGTAGAAGGCATCGGCGGGCACGATGCATCGCGTTCGGCGCAGCGCCGGCCCGAAGGCAGGCGAGTCCCAGGCGGTTTCGGCGCGGGCGTTGATCCAGGAGCGCCTGGCGTAGCCTTCGGTCCAGAACGGCTGGAAGCCCCACCGCGCAGCAGCCAGCCGCCGCGCACCGTCCCGCTCCACGACGACGCGGATTCGCTCCGTGGGCGGCACGTTGAAGAGGCCGCCCGGCAGGTCGTCGTCCGGATAGGCGCCGAAGTAGTCGCTGATGCGGTGCGACGGTTCCCCCTGGCTGAATCGCCCGCACACCGCCGTCTAGGGGCGCGCGTCGGGGGCCGGGGCCGCGGACCAGTCGCGGTCGGGTCCCGGCGCGGTGGGCCGGGGGGTCGGCCGGCGGACCAGCGGCCAGGCGAGGAGCGCGATCGCGACGACTGCCGGCACCACGCCGAGTCCGACGGCAGTCGTGACGATGCTCGCGTAGAAGCCGGAGTCGATGGACGCGCCGTAGGTGACCCACAGCCAGATCGTGTTCACGGCGCTCCAGACGATCAGCGCAGCTCCCAGGCCGATGCCGAGAGCGGTGCCCCAGGTTCTGCGCCGCAGGATCCCGGCGATCGCGGCCGCGGCGGCAACCACGAAGACGGCCTGCGCAACCACGAACGCCTGCTGACCTTCGACGCCGCGCACCTCGCCGAGGCCCGCGGTCAGGGTCCAGAAACCCAGCGCGGACCCCGGGAGATTCACCAGCATCTCCCATCCGAAGTAGCCGATGAGCGTCGCAGCGGCCACGTGCGTCATCGGGAGCTCCGCCCGGGTCACCGGGTGCGTCCTGGCGAACCAGATACCGGCCAGGACGGCGATCGCCACGGTAGCCGCCCACACCCACATCGCCCATTGCTGGCCGTTCGTCACATCCACGTCGGTGGCTCCTTCCGTGCCGTTCGAGGCGAGGATGCCCCGGTACGGGCGGGCGGTCAATACCGGCGGCCACGCTGGCGCGCGAGGTCGAACTGGGCCGTGTCCGCGATCGCCATCACGGCCATCGTGCCGGCCTGCACCGGGTCCGACACCACCAGGTCGGCCGCATCGGTCACCGAGCCCACCATGTTCAGGGCGATCACCGGCACCCCGTGCTCGCGCAGCTCGCGAACGGCCGCCGTGATCTCGCCCCCCATGATGGACCCCGCCAGCACCAGGCATCGGGCCCGAGGCAGGTCCGCCACGCCGCGCACGGCAGCCGCGATGTTGTCCTCGCCCACCAGCGGGATGGTGTCCACGCTGATCCGCTCGCCGCGCAGGTTGTGACGGTCGGCCTCGCTCACCGCGCCGAGGGCCACCTGCGCGACCTGCGCCCCGCCCCCGACGACGATGATCCGCTTTCCGAACACGCGGTCGAGGGCCCGCGTGGCCTCCTGCTCCTGGACGACAGGCACCTGGCGCAGGGCGGCGGCGAGCATGGCCTCGTCGAGCCCCGCCACCTCGAGCTCCGCCTCCGCGAGGCCGCCGGCGACGCGAGGCGTCGAGAGCGTGCGCAGCGTCCCGCCGGCGGCGGCGACGGCCCCGACGATCTGGGCCAGGGCATCGGGCGCATCGGCGAAGCGCAGCCGGATCGCCGTGGTGATCGGCTCCGCCATCAGGTGCGCACCGTACTGGTGGCGCCTGCCAGGCTGGCGACCAGGGCACGCACCTGCTCCGGACCGCCCTCCTCCAGCGCAGCCACCACCGCCGAGCCGACGATGATGCCGTCGGTGGACGCCACGAGCTGCTCGACGTGCTCCGGGCGTGACACGCCGAACCCGACCGCCACGGGCAGCCGGCCGTCGGCAGTGGCCCGGATCCGCTGCAGGAGCGGACCCGTCGTCTCCGCCACGCGATCCCTGGCGCCGGTCACCCCGTACAGCGGCACGACGTAGAGGAACGCGGTCGACGCACGGATCGCGCGCTCCATTCGGGCCGCGCTGGTGTTCGGCGTGACGAGGAAGGCGATGCCGAGCCCCGCCTCCGCTGCGCTCCGTTCCAGCTGGCGGTCCTCCCCCGCCGGGAGGTCCGGCACGATGAGCGCGTCGACACCCGCCTCCGCCAGCTCGCGCAAGGTTCGGTGGCTCCCTCCGGCAAGCAGCGGGTTCAGGTACCCCATGGCGAGGACCGGCTGCCGGTGGCCACCGTCGCGAAGCGCCCGGACGGTGCGCACGACCGTGTCGAGCCCCGCACCGGCCGCGACGGCCGCGTGCCCCGCCGCGGCGATCACCGGACCGTCGGCCACCGGGTCACTGAACGGCACGCCGATCTCGAGCAGGTCCGCCCCGGCGGCGAGCGCCGCACGCGCAGCCTCCAGGCCCGTGGCCTCGTCCGGGTAGCCGGCCATGAGGTACGCGACGAGCGCTCGACGCCCATCGGCATCGGCCGCCGCGAAGGCATCACGCACCCTGCGTGCGCCGCCCGGCAGGGTCATGCGTCCGCCTGGAAGCGGTCGACGATGTCGAGGTCCTTGTCGCCGCGGCCCGAGAGGTTCACGAGCACGATCGAGCCGGCGGCGAGGGACGGCATGAGCCGCGCGACCGCCGCCAGGGCGTGCGACGGCTCGAGGGCAGGCAGGATCCCGGCCCGCAGGGTGAGCCGGTGAAGCGAGGCGACCGCATCGGTGTCGGTGGTCCGCTCCACCTCCAGGCGTCCGGCGGCGGCCAGCGCCGACAGCTGCGGGCCGACGCCGGGATAGTCGAGCCCCGCCGACACGGAGTGTGGCTCCACGACCTGGCCGTCCTCCGTCTGGGTGAGCATGGTGAAGGCGCCGTGCAGCACGCCGGGAGAGCCGAGCCCGAGCGAGGCGGCGTTGTCCCCCAGGCCGTCACCGCGACCACCGGCCTCGACGCCGACCAGGCGCGTCCGGGCATCCACGAAGGGGCGGAACAGGCCGATGGCGTTGCTGCCGCCGCCCACCGACGCCACCGCCAGGTCCGGCAGGCGCCCGACCCGTTCGAGCAGCTGCGCCCGAGCCTCCCGCCCGATCACCGCCTGCAGCTCCCC
>JASLBU010000164.1 GCA_030146365.1 Candidatus Limnocylindria bacterium
GCCCCGCTCGGCGGGAACGAGCCGGTCGTGGGGCACGTGCGGGGCGAGGTGACGGTCGTCGAGCCGGAGGGCATCGAGATCGAGGTTGCCGGCGCGCTCGTCGCGGGCGTCGGCGGAACCGGCTCGGCGGTCCACGGGGAGCTGCGGCTTGCGGTGCGCGGTCCCGGGGAGGAGCTTCGCGCCGGGGCCATCGACACCGGCGCCACGGGACGCATCGTGGTCGGTGGGTCGAGGGCATCGGCCGAGACGCTCACTCGGGCACGGGCCATGGGGGTCGCCGGCATCGTGCTGGGCGGGCTGCTCGACAAGGAGCTGCGCGACTTCGAGGCGGCCCAGCAACGTCGCCGCCGCATCGGTGGATCGGAGCGGGACTTCGCGCTGATCGTGCTGGAGGGCTACGGGAAGGTCGGCCTCGATCCGGGGCTCTTCGCCTGGTTCCGTGCCCACGACGGGCGGATGGCGAGCCTGTTCGGCGAGGCGGGGCGGCTCTATGTCTACGATGCCGATCACCCACCGCTGCGTCGTGGGCTGCCGAGAGCCGGTGACCGGGTGATGGCCCACCGACGTCCGAACGCGGGCCGCACCGGCGAGCTGCTGCGCGTCCTCCACACCGATCACGCGGTCGCCTCCGGCATCCCCGTCCGCGCGGCGATCGTTCGCTTCGACGATGGCCCGACGGCGGTCGTCCCGCTGGCTAACCTGGAGGCCCTGGAGGCCGGCGAGCCACCGGCCGGCGCCTGAGGGCGACCTTTCTATACTGGCGCCGATGAAGTCCACGACCGCCGCGCCGCCGTTGCGCGGCGAGATAACCACCACCGGTCCCGAGGAGACACGCGCCCTGGGTCGCGCCCTGGGCGCTGTCGCGTTCCCCGGCACGGTGCTCGCGCTGGTGGGGGACCTGGGGGCCGGGAAGACGCAGTTGGCCAAGGGAGTCGCGGAGGGCCTGGGCGTGGGGACCGTGGTGAACAGTCCGACGTTCGTGCTCATGAACGAGCACGCGGGACGGCTCAGGCTCTTCCACGTGGATGCCTACCGCCTCGGCGAGCCGGAGGAGGCGCTCGCCGCCGGACTGCTGGACGATCGGGAGTTCGACGGCGTATCGGTGATCGAGTGGGCGGATCGGCTGGAGGGCTGGCTGCCGCTCGAACGGCTGGACGTGATCATCAGCGGCGGCGAGAGCGCCAACCAGCGGCGCCTCGAGTGGATGGCCCACGGGAGCCGGCACGAGAATCTTGCCCGCGAGGCACTGTCGCGTCCGTGATCATCGCCATGGACGGCGCCTCCACGGATGTGTCGGTGGCCCTGGCGACGGCGGCCGGGGAGCCGGTCGCAGAGGATGCCTGGACGACGGCGCAGCGCCAGTCCGCGGAGCTCTTGCCGCGGATCGTTGCGCTCCTCGCGCAGCGCGGCGAGACGCTGGACCGCTACTCGGCCATCGCCGTGGGCACCGGGCCGGGCTCCTTCACCGGCCTGCGGGTGACCATGGCCCTCGCCAAGGGGCTGGCCCTCTCCCTCGAGCGGCCGATCGTCGGCGTTCCGAGCCTCGCCGCGTGGCTCGAGTCGGATCGTGGAGCCGCTGCTGCCGTCACGCGTGCCGGCGCGCGAGAGGCGTTCGTGCTGCTGCGCGGTGAGGAGTCCGTGCGGATCGTCGACCGTGAGGCGCTCGCACGCCTCAAGGGGCCCTTCACAGGCCCGCGAGAGCTGGCAGAAGCGTTCGGGCTCGCCGTCGGACGACCGCCGTCGGCCGCCGGGACGATCGCCCGCATGGCAGCCATGCGGCTGCATCGGGACCCCGGCGGGGACGAGCTCAGCCTTCTCGAGCCCATCTACCTGCGTGCCCCCCGTGGCGTTGCGGTCGAGAGCACGGAGGCGGTGAAGTGGCTCTGACGATGCGCGTCGTGGTCCAGCCAATGCGCCTGGAGGACGTGTCCGCCGTCCACGAGATCGAGCGGCTGAGCTTCCAGAGCCCGTGGCCCGCCCATGCCTTCGAGCAGGAGCTGCGTGGCAACCGGCTGGCCCGCTACCTGGTGGCCCGGGCCGCGGATGGCGTCGTCGCCTTCGCCGGCGTATGGCTGATGGTGGATGACGCGCACATCACCACCTTCGGCGTCCATCCCGACTGGCGACGGCAGGGGATCGGCCGGCAGCTCCTCCTCAACCTGGCGGAGCTGTCGGCCGCCATCGGCGCCCGCAGGTTGACGCTCGAGGTCCGTGTCTCGAATGCCGCGGCGCAGGCACTGTACCGGGCATTCGGCTTCGAGATCGCCGGCCGCCGGCCGCGCTACTACACCGACGACGGGGAGGACGCGCTGATCATGACGACGCCGGAGCTGGACGACCCGCGCATGGTGGCGCTCATCGCCGCGGAGCGGCGAAGGCTGGAATCGTGACGGGTCCCCGGATCCTGGCCATCGAGTCGTCCTGCGACGAGACCGGGGTGGCGGTGGTCGTCGGCGGACGGCGCATCGAGACGAACCAGGTGGCCAGCCAGGTGGCGCTCCACGCGGCCACCGGCGGCATCGTCCCGGAGGTCGCCGCCAGACAGCAGCTGCGCTGGATCGTGCCGACCATCGAGGCGGCGCTCCAGGAGGCTGGCGGCAGCTGGGGCGACCTCGATGCGATCGCCGTCACGTACGGGCCGGGGCTCATCGGCTCGTTACTGGTCGGCGTCAACGTCGCGAAGTCCATCAGCGTGGCCCACGATCTTCCGCTCGTGGGCGTGAACCATATCGAGGGACACATCTACGCCAACTGGCTGACGGACGCGCGCGCCGATGTGCCGTTACCGCCCGAGCCGACGTTCCCGCTCCTCTGCCTGGTGGTGAGCGGCGGGCACACGCAGCTGGTGCTCATGGAGGACCACGGCAGCTACACCCTGCTGGGGCAGACGGTGGACGATGCGGCCGGCGAGGCGTTCGACAAGGTCGGCCGGCTGCTGGAGCTGCCGTACCCCGGCGGACCGGCGATCAGCGCCGCCGCGCAGGGGGCCACCCCGTCGACGCGCTTCCCGCGCGCCCGCACCGATGGCCCGTACGATTTCAGCTTCTCGGGGCTCAAGACGGCCGTGCTGCGAGAGGTTGCCGGCTACCGTGAGCGAGGGGAGCCGATCCCCGTGGACGGAATCGCGGCGGCGTTCGAGGAGGCGGTGGTCGACGCGCTGGCGTCGAAGACCGTCAGCGCGGCCGTCGACCACGGGGTGGCCGCCGTGGCGCTGGGCGGTGGCGTGGCGGCCAACCACGCCCTGCGGGCGGCCCTCGCGGAGCGCCTCGGCGTGGTCGGCCTCGACCTCCTCGTTCCGCGGCCGGCCTGGTGCACCGACAACGGGGCGATGATCGGCGCGGCAGCGGGGTACCGCTTCGCGGCGGGTGACCGGGCCGATGCGGCGCTGGAGGCGATCCCGAACCTGTCGCTGCCCTGGCTGAGCGGCGCGTGACCGACCCTCTCGCGCCCGATCGGCTTTACCCGCCGACGCCCGGGCAGCTACGGCGCCTCATGGGCGCAGAGCGGCTGCGGCCTCGCAAGAGCCTCTCGCAGAACTTCCTCACCGACCCCGAGGCGCTCGATGCCATCGTCGAGGCGGCCGAGCTCACGGCCGGCGATCGCGTGGTCGAGATCGGGCCGGGCCTCGGCGTCCTGACGCGACGGCTTCTCGTCGCGGGCGCATCCGTGCTCGCGGTCGAGGTGGATCCCCGGCTCGCGGAGTACCTGCGTCGGGAGCTGTACGGCGTCGATCGTTTCGAGCTGGTCGAGGCGGATGCCCTCAGCCTCCATCCCCGCGAGATGTTCCCGGGCGAGCCGTTTAAGGTCGTTGCCAACATCCCGTACCACATCACCAGCCCGCTGCTCCACGCGTTTCTGGAGGGCGACCGCCCGCCGCTGCTGACCGTGCTCCTCGTTCAGCTCGAGGTGGCCGAGCGGGTGGCGAGCCCCCCGGGCCGCATGAGCTACCTGTCGGTCTTCGCTCAGAACATCGCCCATGCCGACGTCGTCGCCCGCGTCCCGGCTGCCGCCTTCGAGCCGGCGCCAGCGGTCGACTCGGCTGTCCTCCGTCTGCGTCGCCGGGCGCACCCGGTCGTGCCGCCAGGCGAGGGTCGCGAGCCGTTCTACCGGATCGTGCAGGCGGGCTTCCGCCAACGCCGCAAGCAGGTCCACAACGGCCTCGGGCGTGAGCTTCCGGTCGGCAGCGAGGTCGTGGGTGCGGCGCTCGACAGCTGCTCCATCACCCCGGATCGACGACCCCAGACCCTCAGCGTGGACGAATGGGCGTGTCTCACCGCCGCCATCTCGCCGCACCTGGCATGACGCCGCTGCGGCTGGAGGCGCCGGCCAAGCTCAACCTCTCGCTCCGCGTGACCGGCAGGCGCCCCGACGGCCTGCACGAGCTCGACAGTCGATTCGTCCTGCTCGACCTCGCCGACCGGCTCGTGCTGCTTCCGGGTTGCAGCGGGTTCCGCCTCGAGGGGGAGGGTGCCGAATCGCTGCCGGTCGACGCCACCAACCTCGCGTGGCGGGGCCTGCTGGCCGGGCTGGCGGATGAGCCGGACCTCGCATGCCTGGCGCTCGAGAAGCGGATCCCGGCGGCCGCCGGTCTGGCCGGCGGCTCATCCGACGCGGCCGCGGCCTGGCGCCTGGGCCGCGCCTGGCGCGGCATCGCGGACCATGCCACGCCCGACGAGCTCGACTCCCTCGTGGCGATCGGTGCGGACGTCCCGTTCTTCGCGGCGCGGGTCGCGGCCGCCCGTGTGCGCGGTGTGGGGGAGATCATCGAGCCGCGGGTGGCGACGCTGGTCCACGTCGTCCTCGTCCACCCGCCGTTCGGACTGTCCACTCGCGCGGTCTTCGCCGAGCTGCGACAGGAGGAGTGGGGCCGCGCGGAGAACGACCTGCTCGCCCCGGCGCGGCGCCTTCGCCCGGAGATTGACGACCTGTTCGACCGCGTGCGTCGCGCGGGTGGTCAGCCGGGGCTCACCGGCTCGGGACCCACCGTGTTCGTGGTGACCGACGAGCCTGACCGGGCGGCCGCGGTCGCGTCGGTGCTGCAGGACGACGGGCTGCGTGTCACGCTGACGGCCACGCGGCAGGAGGCCGCCCGGATCGAAGCCATCGAGGAGGACTGAATTCGTGACGCCAGGGCGTGAGGCGATCCATACCGATGCAGCCCCCGCTGCTGCCGGGCCGTACAGCCAGGCCATCCGCGCCGGTGATCTCGTGTTCACCGCCGGCCAGCTGGGCCTAGACGCATCCAGCGGCGAGCTCGTCAGCGGTGGGGTCGCCGCCCAGGCGGAGCGAGCGCTGGGGAACCTGCAGGCCATATTGGAGGCCGCCGGCAGCGGCCTGCAGGACCTGGTCAAGGTCACCGTGTTCCTGGCCGATATCGCCGACTGGCCGGCCGTGAACGAGGTGTACGCCCGCCTGGTGCCCGAGCCGTTCCCGGCGCGCAGCGCCTTCGCCGTGCGCGCACTGCCAAAGGACGCGCTGGTCGAGATCGAGGCCGTCGCCGCGGTGCGAGCCGGTTGACGCTGCGAATCGGGCGCCCCTACCATCGCGCCACGTGTCTGCTCAGCTGACCGCCCCTGCGGCCATCGTTCTCGCGGCCGGCCAGGGCACCCGCATGCGCTCGCGCATCCCCAAGGTGCTGCATCCCCTCGCCGGGCGGACGATGGTGGACCTCGTGCTGGATGCGCTCGCCGATGCGGGCGTCACCCGGCCTGTCGTCGTGATCGGCCACGGCGCTGACGCGGTGGAGGCGGCGATCGGCCACCGAGCCGTCACCGCACTCCAGCCCGAACAGCTGGGCACCGCCGATGCGGTCCGTGTCGGGCTCCAGGCGCTCGAGGCGCGGGACGGCGCGGTGCTGGTGACGATGGGCGACGTGCCGCTCCAACGTCCAGACCTGTACACGACGCTCCTCGCGACGCTGGCCCCGGGCACGGTGGTCGGCCTCGTTTCGGCGACGGTGGAGGATCCGAGCGGGTACGGCAGGATCGTGCGGGGCTCGGACGGCGGCGTCGTCGAGATCGTGGAGGAGCGGGATGCGGACGAGGACACCCGCGCGATCACGGAGGTGAACGTGGGGACCTACGCGTTCGACCTCGCCTGGCTGCGCTCCGCCATCATCCGCGTGGAGCCGTCCGCTTCGGGTGAGCAGTACCTCACCGACCTCGTGGCGCTCGCGGTCGCCGACGGCCACCCGGTCACCGCCACCGTGGCCTCCGACTCGGCCGACACCATGGGCATCAACGACCGTGTCGCCCTGGCGCTTGCCGAGGAGCGGCTCCGTCGCCGCATCGCGGAGGACCACATGCGCGCCGGCGTGACGATCGTCGATCCGGCCACGACCCGGATCGACGCGGCGGTGCGGATCGAGGAGGACGCGCGGATCGAGCCGTGGACGATCCTTGCGGGCGACACGGTGATCGGCCGGGACGCCGTGATCGGGCCGCACGCGCACGTTCGCGACAGCAGCATCGGGCCTCGCACGAGCATCTGGGCCAGCGTGGTCGAGGAGTCGAGCGTGGCCGAGGACGTGCAGGTGGGCCCGTATGCCCACCTGCGTCCCGGTTCCGAGATCGGAGCTCGCTGCCGGATCGGAAACTTCGCCGAGGTCAAGCGCAGCCGGATCGGTGCGGGCAGCCAGCAGCACCACTTCAGCTACCTCGGCGACAGTGAGCTCGGCGAGAACGTGAACGTCGGTGCCGGGTCGGTGACCGCCAACTTCGACGGCGCGCAGAAGCACCGCACCGTGATCGGTGACGGGGTGAAGCTCGGTGTCGACACGATGATGGTGGCGCCGCTCATCATCGGTGAGGGGGCCGTCACCGGCGCCGGCGCGGTCGTGACGCGCGACGTGGCGCCCGGCAAGACGGTGGTCGGCATGCCCGCCCGGCCCATCGAGCTGCGACGCCACAGGCAGCCGCCGCCCGATGCCGGTGCCAAAGCCGCCGGTCGCGCCTCCGTCCCGGAGGGGGCGGATCGGAACTCGCAGGGAGGCGGATAGAACACCGCCCGATGGACGGTAGCAGTACCCCCGGCAACCCGGTCTTCGACCTCGCGGTTGTCGTGATGCTCATTCTGATCGGCGGGTTCTTCGCCGCCTCCGAGATCGCCCTCATCACGGTGAGGCGCCACCGACTTCAGCAGCTGGTCGACGACGGTGCGGGCGGCGCACGCACCGCGCAGCGCCTGACCGAGGACCCGAGCCGCTTCCTTGCGACGATCCAGATCGCGATCACATTCCTGGGATTCCTGGCTGGCGCCACCGGTGCGGCCGCGTTCTCGGACGAGTTCGGCGACTTCCTCACCACGCTGCCCATTGGGCTGGCCGAGCCCACCGCCGACACGATCGCGTTCATCTTCGTGACGCTCCTCATCGCGCTGGCATCGATCATCATCGGCGAACTCGTGCCGAAGACCCTCGCGCTGAACTTCCCCGAGCGGCTCGCGCTGATCGTTGCCCGGCCCATCGGCGTGATCCAGACGGCACTGTCGCCGGTCGTCTGGTTCGTCAGTCGCATCAGCACCATCCTCGTCCGGCTGCTGGGCGGAACGGAGCGCCCGCAGGGCGGCTACCTGTCGACCGAGGAGCTGAAGATGCTCGTGGAGACCGGCTCCGAGCAGGGTCAGATCGAGGAGGAGGAGAAGGAGATGATCCACGGGGTCATCGAGCTCGGGGACAAGCGGGTCCACGAGGTGATGGTCCCGCGCATCGGCATCCGCGCCGTCAATGTCGACGACAGCCTCGACGAGGTGCTCGACATGATCGTGCGAGCCGGCCATTCACGACTGCCGGTCTTCGCCGAGAGCCTCGACAACATCGTCGGCATCCTCTACGCGAAGGACCTGCTGCCGTACCTCAAGGGCGACGGCCTGGCCAACGGCACGATCGACATCCGCACGCTCGTGCGCCTGCCGGTGTACGTGCCGGAATCGAAGCCGGTGGACGACCTGCTGCACGAGATGCAGGCGGCGAAGCGGCACATCGCGATCGTGGTGGACGAGTACGGCGGTACCGCCGGCCTGGTGACGATGGAAGACGTGGTCGAGGAGATCGTCGGCGAGATCCAGGACGAGTACGACCGTGAGGACCCGATGGTGGAGGACCTCTCAGGAGACGAGCAGCTCAGCTACCGGGTGGACGGGCGGGTCAGCATGGACGACCTGCGCGACCTCTTCGACCTGTCCGACGACGACGAGCCGGACGAGGACGCGTACGACACCGTCGGCGGCTTCGTGGTGCACCGCGTGGGGCGCATCCCGCTCCCGGGCGCCGAGATCCCGTTCAGGGACGACGTGGTCATCACGGTGGAGACGGCCGAGCCGCGGCGCGTGGCGAAGGTGCTGGCAAGCCGGCCGAGGCGGCCGAACGAGATCGAGGCAGCCGAAGCCGTCACCCAGGAGAGCGGGACGTGATCCCGCGGGCGGTCAGCCGTTCCGGCGCCAGATCTCGAAGTTCAGCAGTGTCGCGAAGGTGACCCAGGCGAGGTAGGGCAGCAACAGGGCGCCCGCGGCCGTGCGGCGGGTGAAGAAGGCGACGGTCGTCCCGGCGATCGCCACCCACATGAGGACGATCTCGGCCAGGGCGAAGCCGGGAGCGCGGAGCCCGAAGAAGATCGGAGTCCATGCAGCGTTCAGCGCCAGCTGCACGCCCCACAGGCCAAGCGCCTTTCCGCCTCCCGGCTCGCCCCGCCTTGCGACCAGCCACGCCGCGACGCCGATCATCGCGTACAGCACCGTCCACACCGGCCCGAAGAGCCACGGGGGTGGGGCCCATGACGGCTTGTCGAGCCGGGCATAGTAGTCCGGAGCCGGAAGCGCGACGCCGGTGGCGGCCGGCAAGAAGGCCGCGACCAGCCAGAAGGCGAGCCGTCTCGTCATTCGGAGCTCGACCTCAGCGCCACCGTCACGCGGCGATGACGGAACGCACGAGGTCCGCCAGGCCGCGCTTGCGGTCGAGCGGACACGGCAGCAGCTCGAGGTGACGGAGCGCCAGGTCGCGGTAGCGGCGCGCCTCGGACAGCGTGTGCTCGCGAGCCCCGGTCCGCTCCAGGATCGCCAGCACCTCGGTCACGTCAGCCTCGCTCACGGCCGCGGCCCCGTCCGCGGCGACGCCCGCGCCGTCGATGGCGCTCGACACGCCGGAGCGGTAGATGCGGCCGAGACGCGCCCGCTCGTCCGCGGAGGCATGCTCGAGCGCCCACACCAACGGCAGCGTCTTCTTGCGCTTGCGGATGTCTCCGCCCTGCGGCTTGCCGCTCTGTGCCATCGACCAGAAGGCGCCCTTCACGTCATCGGCCATCTGGAAGGCCATGCCCAGGTCGTAGCCGAACCGGCGGTATGCCTCGACCACCGCCCGGTCATCGGTGGCCAGGATGGCGCCCGCCTCGACCGACGCGGCGACGAGGGCCGCCGTCTTCTTGCCGATCATCTCGAGGTAGGCGTCGACGCTGACGTCCGCCTGGCGCTCGAAGGCGATGTCCAGGTACTGGCCCTCGCACAGCGCGAGGCACGTCTCGTCGTAGACGCGCATCAGCGCGAGGACCCGTCGCTCGCTGAAGTCGTCGAGAAGGCGGTAGAGCGCGAGGCGGCTGAGCGCGAACATCGCGTCACCGGCGTTGATCGCGAGCGGGACGCCCCAGATTGCCCACAGCGTCGGCCGGTGGTGACGTTCGGTGTCCGCGTCCTCGATGTCGTCGTGCACGAGGCTGAAGTTGTGGCCGAGCTCGACCGCCGCGGCGCCGGGCAGCGCTGCATGGTAGTCGCCGGTCAGCGACTGGTAGGCGAGCAGGCCCAGGAGCGGACGCATGCGCTTGCCGCGGGTGCCCGCGTCGTTGTCCAGCCCGAGGTGGTAGGCGAGCATCTGGTACAGCGGTCGGGCGTGCCCGCCCCGTGCGTCGAGCACGTCGGACATCTCGCGCTCGATGTCGTTCAGCAGGCGCGTAAACTCGGTCCTGATGTCCACGCCGGAAGGGTACCTGAGCTCCTCGATCAGTCGGGCCATGCCATCGGTACGGGCGGGTTCGGTGCGTGGATCCATCGGATACATGATACACCGGCGTAGCAGGTTACTGCGACCGCGGCAGGCCCGGTGAGCCCTCGTCCACGCGTCTACAAGACCGAGGCGATCGTGCTTCGGACCATGGACCTCGGCGAGGCCGATCGGGTGCTGACCGTCCTGACCCCGCGGCTCGGCAAGCTGAAGGTGATCGCGAAGGGCGTCCGACGGCCGCGGTCCAGGATCGGCGGGGGACTCCAGCCGTTCAGCGACGTCCAGCTTGTGCTCGCCGTCGGCCGCACCTTCGATGTCGTCACCTCCACGTCGGTGGAGGACCCGCACCTGGGTGTGCAGAACGACCTGCACTCGACGGCCGCCGCCTGGTACGCGGTGGACCTCGTGGACCGTTTCATCGAGGGCGCGGCGGACTCCCACGATGCCTTTCGCCTGCTCGCACAGGCGCTGTCGGCGCTGGACGCCGGGGCGGCGGTCTCCCGCGACGTCGTGACCCGATGGTTCGAGCTGGCCCTGCTGGACGCGATGGGCTTTCGCCCGGAGCTGACTCGCTGCCTCGAGTGCGGTACGGCGATCGAGCCGGAAGGCAACGCCTACTCACCCGTGGGCGGCGGCACCCTCTGTCCCCAGTGCCGGCACGCTGCCCACGGCGCCCGGACGGTGTCGGCGGACGCGCTCAAGGTGCTTCGGCATCTGCAGCGCTCGCCGCTCGTCGGGGTGCTGCGACTGCGGCTCGCGAACGCGCTCCAGAGAGAGGTCGAGCGGCTGCTGCATACGACCATCTCGGCGGTCATCGAGCGGGAGCTCCGTAGCCGCGACTTCCTGGACGAGGTGGCGGGTCGGGAGTCGGCACGGGTAGCCGCAACCAGCGCGTGACGCTGGGTCTCCCGTGATCGGCCGCGGCTAGACTGGACCGACCCCGTTCACCTCGCCCCCAGGAGCCGCCCAAACCCCGTGCCAGCGCCAAACTTCGACGTTATCGTGAGCCTCGCCAAACGCCGCGGCTTCGTGTTCCCTTCCAGCGAGATCTACGGCGGAATGGCCGGCTTCTGGGACTACGGCCCGCTCGGCGTCGAGCTGAAGAACAACGTCAAGGCCGCCTGGTGGCGCCACATGGTCCACCTGCGGGACGATGTGGTCGGCCTCGATGCCTCCATCATCATGAATCCGCGTGTGTGGGAGGCCTCCGGGCACGTGGCCGGCTTCAGCGACCCGATGGTCGACTGCCGAAGCTGCAAGCACCGATTCAGAGAGGACGAGCTCAAGGGACCGCCCGGCGAGATCGCGTGCCCGAACTGTGGGAACCGCGGCACGCTCACCGAGGCGCGCCAGTTCAACCTCATGTTCGCGACCCACGTGGGGCCAGTGGCGGACAGCGCCTCGATCGCCTATCTCCGACCGGAGACGGCCCAGGCGATGTTCGTCCAGTTCGACAACGTGGCGACCAGCATGCGGCGCAAGCTCCCGTTCGGCATCGCGCAGATCGGCCGCAGCTTCCGGAACGAGATCACGCCCGGCAACTTCATCTTTCGCGACCGGGAGCTCGAGCAGATGGAGATGGAGTTTTTCGTCCACCCACGGGACGAGGACGAGTGGTTCACCCATTGGGTGGACGCGCGGTACCGGTGGTGGACCGATGTGCTCGGCATCGACGGCGATCGCCTGCGGCTGCGTGCCCACGACACCGAAGAGCTGAGCCACTACTCCAAGCAGACCACCGACATCGAGTACCAGTTCCCGATCGGCTGGTCGGAGCTAGAGGGAATCGCGGACCGCACCGACTTCGACCTCAGGGCGCACGCCGCAGCATCCGGCCGGAAGCTGGAGATCTTCGACGAGGCAGCCGGAGAGCACGTGGTCCCGTACGTGATCGAGCCTGCCATGGGCGTCGATCGGGCCGTGCTCACGGTCCTGGTGGACGGCTACACCGAGGAGCAGCTCGGGAAGGAGAAGCGGATCGTGCTGCGCGTTCGCCCGCAGCTCGCGCCGATCAAGGCGGCAGTGCTGCCCCTGCTTCGCAACCGGCCGGAGCTCGTCGAGTGCGCGCGTCGGCTCACCTCCGACCTGAAGCTCCACGTGGCCGCCGTCTACGACGACACCGCCTCCATCGGCAAGCTCTACCGCCGGCAGGACGAGATCGGCACCCCGTATTGCGTGACCGTGGACCCCGAGTCGCTCGAGGACGGACAGGCGACCATTCGGGATCGCGATTCGATGACCCAGGAGCGCGTGGCGCTCGACGTCGTCCCGCAGCGCATCGGGGATCTGGTCGCCGGCCGGGTGGCCTGGGAGGGCCAGGCCCGCGGACCCGGCGGTGGGGACGAGGGCTGAGGGCACGGTCGTGAGCGACTCGGCAGAGGACGGCGTCAGGGCGCTCATCGCGGAGGCCGATGCGGCCTTCGCCGCCGGCGACGCTGATCGCTGGGCAGACCTTTTCGCCCCCGACGGCCGCAACCTGCTCCTGCACCAGGAGGAGCTCCCCGGTCGCGAGGTGATCCGCCGGCACTGGAGGGCCTCCTTCCCGCGGTTCGACACGTCGGCATGGGAGCCGATGGTGGACACGATCCAGATCCACGGCGACGACGCCTACGCGTACACCACGTATACCGAACGGCTGCTGGAACGCGCGACCGGCCAGCGGACGCTCGTGCGCGGCCGCCTGATCTGGTTCATGCGACGCCTCCCTGACGAAGGCTGGCGCATCCGTCTGCTGATGAACTCGCACTCGCATCCCATGGAGCCGCTCGTGTGACGACGCTCGAGGAGATTCGCGATAGCTACGAGCGCGGCGATCACGAACTGGTGCTGCGGCTGACCGATGCGGTCCTGGCGGCGCGCCCGGGTGACGACGCGGCGCATGAGTTCCGCGCCCGCGCGTTCCTGGCGCTCGGCCGTGCAGACGAGGCGGAGCGCCACGCGGCCGACGCGGTGCGTCTCGATCCGGACGAGATCCGCTACCGCGAGCTCATGGCCGAGGTCCTGTCGGCCCGCGGGGCCCACCGCGATGCTGCGACCGAGTACGGCCGCCTGGCGCGCAACGACCCGCGCCAGACGCGCTGGACCGTGGCCGAGGCGCAGGAGCGGCTCGGAGCCGCGCAGCCGAGGATGAGCGTCGAAGCCGCACGCCGAGCGGTCCGTCTCGCGCCCGGTAACGGCCGTGCCCAGCTGGCGCTCTCCCAGGCCCTCGCGCGCATCGGGGATGCAAGGGGGGCGGCGCAGGCGGCGGCGCTGGCGGTGGAGCTCCTGCCGGGAGACCACGAGGCACGCGAGGCGTTGGCGGATGCAGACTGGCTCGCGGACCGGGATGCGGCGGCGTTCGCCGCCTTCCGGGAGCTCGCCGCCCTGCGCTCGGGCCCGGACCGGCAGCGCGTGCTGCGCAAGGCCCGAACCCTGTACCGGCAGCGGGCCGGGCTGCCCGCCCGGCTGATCACCATGGTCCCGCCCGTGTTCGACCTCGCTCTCACCAAGGGCTGGCTGCGGATGGCCTGACCGCTTGGGGTGCGCGCCCGGACCGGGGTGGAGCCCGCAGCGCCCCGCGTTACAATCGGCCTCCCCACGCACGCGCACGCACTGAGGAGCCCACCCGCCGCATGGCCACGACCGCTCGCACGCCAGGCAACTCCGGCACCACGGCGCCGACCGAATCCCCGGACAAGCTGATCTACGCCTTCGCCGAGGGGAACGCGAGCATGCGCTCGACCCTGGGCGGCAAGGGCGCGGGCCTGGCCGAGATGACGAACGCCGGCCTTCCGGTCCCACCGGGCTTCACGATCACCACACAGGCGTGCAACGCGTACTACGAGGCAGGCAAAGAGTTTCCCGCAGGCCTCTGGGACGACGTGGTCGCCCACATGCACAAGCTCGAGCAGCAGACTGGCAAGGGGTTCGGCAACGCCGACAACCCGCTGCTAGTGAGCGTCCGCTCCGGGGCCGCCTTCAGCATGCCGGGCATGATGGACACCGTCCTCAACCTCGGGCTGAACTTGGACACCGTCCAGGGCCTCATCGCGCTCACGGGCAACGAGCGGTTCGCGTGGGACGCGTGGCGCCGCTTCGTCGCCATGTTCGGGCGCATCGTGCTGGACCTGAAGGCGGAGGACTTCGACGAGCCATTCGACGAGCTCAAGCACGGCGCGGGGGCGAAGCTCGACACCGATCTGACGGCCGACCAGCTTCGGGAGATCGGCAACCGATTCGCCGAGATCGTGAAGGAGAAGACGGGCCAGGAGTTCCCGCACGATCCGTATCGGCAGCTGGAGTTGGCGGTGCGTGCCGTCTTCGACTCCTGGTTCGGCAAGCGCGCCCACGACTATCGGGAGTTCAACAAGATCCCGCACGACCTGGGCACGGCCGTCAACGTGGTGACGATGGTGTTCGGCAACATGGGGAACGACTCCGGGACAGGCGTCGCGTTTACCCGGGACCCGAACACGGGGGAGAAGGCTCTCTACGGCGAGTACCTGACGAACGCCCAGGGCGAGGACGTGGTGGCGGGCGTGCGCACGCCGGACAAGATCAGCCAGATGCGCGACGTGATGCCGGAGGTCTACGCGCAGTTCGAGGAGATCGCGCAGCGGCTCGAGAGCCACTACCGCGACATGCAGGACCTCGAGTTCACGATCGAGCGCGGCACGCTCTACATGCTCCAGACTCGCTCCGGGAAGCGCACGGCTCCCGCTGCCGTGAAGATCGCCGTTGACATGGTGAACGAGGGCGTGCTCACCAGGGAGGAAGCGCTCCAGCGGGTGGATCCGGGCCAGATCGTCCAGCTGCTGCTGCCACGCTTCGACGAAGCGGCGAAGGAGCAGAGGGCGGACCAGCGCCTCGGGAAGGGCCTGAACGCCTCGCCCGGCGCCGCCGTCGGCCAGGCGGTCTTCGACCCTGACCGGGCGGTCACCGCCAAGGATGCCGGCAACCCGGTCATCCTCGTCCGCATCGAGACCTCGCCGGACGACGTCCACGGCATGCTCGCCGCCAAGGGCGTGCTGACGGCCCGCGGAGGTGCCACCTCACATGCCGCCGTGGTCGCCCGGTCGATGGGACTGCCGTGCGTGGCGGGTGCGGAGAGCCTGCGGATCGACTACGCGGCCCGCACGATGCGCGCCGGCACGGTGACGGTCGCCGAGGGCGACACGATCAGCATCGACGGCACGACCGGCGAGATCTACGCGGGCGAGCTCCCCACCATCGAAGCGAGGTTCGAGGACGAGCACGACCTGGCGACGCTCCTCGGCTGGGCCGATGAGACGCGCCGCATGCAGGTGTGGGCGAACGCCGACTACCCGCGCGACGCGGAGCGAGCTCGCGCCTTCGGGGCGCAGGGCATCGGCCTCTGCCGGACCGAGCACATGTTCTTCGAGGGCGACCGCCTGCCGACCGTGCGCCGGATGATCCTCAACGCGCACACCGCCACGTCCGCGAAGGCGAAGGAGGAGGGGGACCGGACCGACGCGGAGCGTGACGCCATCCGCATCTTCGACGAGGCGCTCGCATCGCTGGAGTCGCTTCAGACCGACGACTTCGCGGGGCTCTTCCGGGCGATGGACGGCCTCCCCGTCGTCATCCGGCTCATCGATCCGCCGCTCCACGAGTTCCTGCCGAGCCACGAAGAGCTCATCGCCGACACGACCCGCCTCCGGACCATGCTGGATCTCACCGATGGGTCCCAGGGGTCGGAGGCCGGCCTGGTGCAGCAGGGCCTGGTGAAGCTGTTCGGGACGCGAGACGGGGTGCGCGCGATGCGCAGGCTGGGCCTGTCGGAGCCCGAGCCGGCGTTGCAGCGGTCGCCGGCCACCGATCGGACCGCGCTCGAGGCGGAGCTGAGCGAGAAGGTGGACCTGCTGCACGCCGTGGAGGCGATGATCGAGCAGAACCCAATGCTCGGACTGCGTGGCTGCCGGCTGGGCCTGATGGTCCCGGACATCGTGAAGATGCAGACCCGGGCGATCCTCGCGGGAGCGGCGCGCGTGGCGGCAGAGGGCCTCACCCCGCTGCCCGAGATCATGATCCCGCTCGTTGGCCACGTGAACGAGCTGCGCGAGACGCGGACGATCCTCGAGGCCGAGGTGGCCCAGATCGTTGAGCGGTCGGGCCAGCAGGTCGACTACAAGTTCGGAACGATGATCGAGGTCCCGCGCGGGGCGCTGACCGCCGATGAGATCGCCGAGGACGCGGAGTTCTTCAGCTTCGGCACGAATGATCTGACCCAGATGGGGTTCGGCTATTCACGCGACGATGCCGAGGGCAAGTTCCTGATGCAGTACGTCGACCGCAAGATCCTTCCCGAGAACCCGTTCCAGGTGCTCGACGCAACGGGGATCGGGCAGCTGGT
>JASLBU010000214.1 GCA_030146365.1 Candidatus Limnocylindria bacterium
AGAGCGGCGGTCACGCCGCGCTCCTGTGACATGGGTCGAACCCTAGCAGTGCTGTCAACCCGGCGCCACTCGGTCCGCACGCGCCTTGCCGTCGGCCGCTGGGACGACCTCGAACGCGGGCACCGCGCCGCGCAGGCTGGCAGTCATGCGAGCTCCGGTCGTCACCGCGCCCAGCGACGCCGATGACACGAGCGCCGCGTACTTCGCCATCACGCCGCCCGTGTAGCGGGGCTCGGGGGCGCTCCACGCGGCCCACCGTCGCGCGAGCTCGTCCTCCGCGACGACGAGGTCGAGGCGCCGAGCGTCGACGTCGATCACCACCTCGTCTCCCTCCGCCACCAGGGCGATCGGTCCGCCGAGCGCCGCCTCTGGCGCTACGTGCCCGATCATCAGGCCGTGGGTGCCTCCGCTGAACCGGCCATCGGTGATCAGCGCGACCTCGCCCCCCAACCCCTCCCCGACGAGCGCCGCCGTCACGGAGAGCATCTCCTGCATGCCCGGGCCGCCGACCGGGCCCTCGTAGCGGATGACGACCACGTCGCCCGGACCGATGCGCTGGGCCCGCACGGCGTCGTAGCAGGCGGCCTCGGAGTCGAACACGCGTGCAGGACCGCGGAACTGCCGCATCTCGTGGCCAGCGAGCTTGATCACGCAGCCGTCGGGCGCCAGGGAGCCCCGCAGGATCGCGAGGCCGCCGGTCGGCTTGAGCGGATGCTCAATCGAGACGACGACCTCCTGCCCGGGAGTCTCGACGGTTTCCTCGGCGATCTCGGCGAGCGTCCGGCCGTCGACGTTGCGCGCCTCCCCATCCACCAGATCGCGCTTCAGGAGCTCACGTGCCACCAGCCCAACGCCGCCGGCCTCGTGGATGTCGACCGCGGTGAACCGGCCGCCCGGCATCATGTTGGCGACGATGGGCGTGCGGGTCGCGATGGCGTCGAACTCGTCGATGTCGAGGGGGATTCCGAGCTCATGCGCGAGCGCCAGCAGGTGGAGGACGCCGTTCGTGGAGCCACCGGTGGCCGCCACCGAGGCGATCGCGTTGTCGAGCGCCGTGCGGGTCATGACCTGAGACGGCCGGATGCCGGCGTTTACCAGGTCCATCACCAGCTCCCCGGACCGGTAGGCGGCGTCCAGCTTCGCCGGATCGGTGGCCGGGATGCCGTTCAGGCCGCCCGGGCTGATCCCCAAAAACTCCAGGGCGGTGCTCATGGTGTTGGCGGTGAACTGCCCCCCGCAGGCGCCCGGACCCGGGCAGGCGAGGTCCTCGATCTCCCGCAGCTCCTCGATGGAGATTTTGCCGGCCCGATACGCGCCGATGGCCTCGAACACCGTCACCACCGTGGCGTCCCGCCTGCCCCGGATCACGCCCGGGTTGATCGTGCCGTTGTAGAGGGCCAGCCCGGGCAGGTCCAGCCGCGCCAGCGCCATGGCAGCGCCGGGCAGCGTCTTGTCGCAGCCGACCAGGCACACCAAGCCGTCGAACAGGTGCCCGCGCGCCACCAGCTCGATGGAGTCGGCGATCACCTCGCGCGAGACCAGCGAGGCCTTCATGCCCTCGGTCCCCATCGAGACGCCGTCGGAGACGGAGATCGTGTTGAACTCCATCGGCGTGCCGCCCGAGGCCCGGATGCCGTCCTTCACCCTGACGGCCAGTTCCCGCTGGTTGTAGTTGCACGGCATCGTCTCGATCCACGTGGTTCCGACGCCGATGATCGGCTTCGAGAGGTCCTCGTCGGTGAAGCCGATCGCCTTGAGCATGGAGCGGGCGGCCGCCCGGTCCGGCCCGTCCAGCAGGACGCGGGAGTGCTGCCGGGGGTCGTGCGATGCGGTCGGCTCGATCATGGCCCAGACGCTACACGATCCGTCGAGTCTGCCCCCGCGGCGGGGGATCGCAGGCCAGCGCGCGGGCGTGGTTGCAGTGCGAAGCCGCGACGGTCAGTCCAGCCTCGCGAGGAAGCTGAGGATGCGGCCCGTCATCTGTTCCGCAGCCGCCGCGTCGTAAGACGGCAGCGAAGAGTCCGCGAACAGGTGCGCGTCGCCCGGATAGAGGAACAGCTCCGCCTGGTCCGTCGAGCCGACCAGCGCACGGGCGGCGTCCACGTCCCCCTCACCCGCGAAGATCGGATCGGCGTCCATGCCATGGATCTGGACCGGCAGACCGGCGGGCCAAGCCTCACCGAATTCCTCCACTGGCAGGCAGGCATCGATGAACACTGCCCCCCGAGCGCCGGCACGCGTCTGCGCCAGCGCCTGCGCCGGCATCACCCCCATCGAGACGCCGACGTACACCGGATCGCCGCCGAGCTCGTCTGCCTTCGCCATCCCTCGCTCGTGGATGGCACCGAAGCCGATTGTCTTCGCATGGGCCAAGCCTTCGTCGAGCGTGCGGAAGGTGCGACCGTCGAACAAGTCGGGCGTGTGGACGATGTGGCCGCCGACACGGAGCCGGTCGGCAAGTGCCAGCACTCCGGGCGTGAGCCCCTGCGCGTGGTGAAACAGGACGACGTCAACCATGACCGGTACCTCTGAGCGACTATCGATCCAATAATTTGGAACGTTCCGGCATGATAGTCTGATTGAGCATGGCGGACAAGCCTCCGGCGGTCCCGGATTACGACCTCGCCGACGCGATGGAGCTGACCACCCCGACCCAGGTGCGGGCGATCAGCCACCCGGTGAGGACGACGATTCTCGGGCTGCTCCACGAGCGTGCGGCGAGCGTCACGGAGGTGGCCGCTGCACTGGCTCGGCCGAAGAGCACCGTCGCATACCACCTCTCCGTGCTGTTCGACGCAGCCCTCGTCCGGGTCGTTCGCACTCGCCGGGTGCGTGCCGTCGAGGAGCGGTACTACGGCCGCACGGCACGCATGTTTCATGTCGGAGTGGGCGGACGCGAAGGCTCACAGGGTCTGCCCCTCGACTTCAACGACTTCGATCTGGCCGCACACGAGTCGAAGCACGCGTACGCGAACCACGAGTTGTGGTCCTACAACCGGCACGCCAGGATCGCGCCCGGGCGAGCAGCGGAGTTCTGGGAGCGAGTCATGCCCCTGGTCCGGGAGTTCGAGCAGCTGCCGCGGTCCGGGAAGACCGTCTACGGGTTCGTCCTGGGCGTCTATCCGATTCCCGACTATCCGGTTCTGCCCGACGCGAGCGATACGGATGACTGATTCGAATGGAGAGCGCGACCACGCGAGTGGCTGACGCCGCAGCCTCGGGGATCGCGCCCGCTGGCACGGTCCGCCGGGCTTGCAAGGCGTCCAGTGTGTTCGCCGAGCCGCCTCCCGAGCGAGGCACCAGAATGCTGCGATGCCGGACCGGTCGCCATCACGCCGATGGGTCATCCTCGCCGTTGGCCTG
>JASLBU010000228.1 GCA_030146365.1 Candidatus Limnocylindria bacterium
GTGTGGTTGTCATTTCCCCACTCCTGTATGACATGGGCACGCGCCGACAGCCTGCGCCCGGGCCGAGGGGCTCGACATCGGTCATTCGTCGCAGTCCCTGGGCGTGGCGCGAAGCAATTGGTACCGCCCGTCCGCCGCACCCATGTGACCAAGAGCGCATCGGCAGCGCCACCGGCGAAGGGCGCCGAAGGTTGCGGTGCATCGGCACAATACGCACCGTGACGATCACCGACGAGCGGCGCCTCGTGACCGTCCTGTTTGCCGACCTGGTCGGCTTCACCGGGCGCTCCGAGACGAGCGATCCCGAGCAGGTCCGTGAGCTCCAGCGCGCGTACTTCGCGATCGTGGCGGAAGCGGTGGAGCGGTACGGCGGCGTCGTGGAGAAGTACATCGGCGACGCCGCGATGGCCCTCTTCGGCGTCCCCCAGGCGCACGATGACGACGCCGAACGGGCGCTGAGAACCGCGCTTGCCATCCGGGATGGCATCACGACACTGGACGACGAGCTGGAGGTTCGCATCGGGATCAACACGGGCGAGGTGGTCGGCGGCCCGGGCGGACCGCAGGGCCAGGGCGAGTACAGCGTGAGCGGCGATGCCGTCAACGTTGCAGCCCGCCTGCAGCAGAGCGCGCAGCCCAACGAGATCCTGGTGGGCGGCATGACGCGCCGGCTGGCATATCAGGCGTTCGGCTTCGTGCCACGGAGCGCGATGTCGCTCAAGGGCCGGGCGGAGTCGGTGGAGGCGTGGCGCCTGGAGGGCGTTCTCGAGGAGCGGCCGCGAGTCCGTGAGAGCGAAGCAAGGCTCATCGGGCGCGAGCGGGAGCTCGCCGCGCTCGAGTCGGCGCTGGAGGAGGCGCGCAGCGGGCGCGGGCTGATGGCAGCGCTGGTGGGGGAGCCGGGCATCGGCAAGAGCCGGCTCGCGGTGGAGCTCCTCCGTCGGGCCGAGGAAACCGGGTTCGACACGGCATGGACGTCGTCGCGCTCGTACGCATCGGCCTTTCCGTATCACCTGGTGGCGCAGCTGGTTCCCCAGCTCCTCGGCGGTCACCGCCAGCACCACGCCGATACCGGCGCCGCCCTCCGCGCCGCGGGAGCGCAGGCAGACGATGCGACCATCGAAACGTGGGCTCGCGTGCTGGACGACGTGCTCGGCAACGCACGCGAAGCCGCGGAGCTCGCCGATCTGTCACCGGCCGGCAAGCAGCGCATCCTCGTCCACGCGATGGGCGCCCTGCTCCATGCCCGGTCGAGGCACACGCCGATGCTGGTCGTCCTCGACGACCTCCACTGGGCCGATCCGGCGAGCCTGGCCGTCGTCGAAGAGCTGCTCCCGGTCGTGCCCGAGCTGCGCGTGGCGCTGCTGGCGACGTATCGATCCAACTGGTCGCATGGCTGGGAGGGCCGCAGCGCGTACGAGCAGATCAACCTGCGACCGCTGCGCCCGGACGACGCGCGCCGCCTTGCCGCGGAGCTCTCGACCGGGACCCCGATTCCGGCGGAGGTCGCCGAACGGGTGCTGGAACGGTCCGGCGGCAACCCCCTGTTCCTGGAGGAGCTCGTCCACGGCGAGCGCGCGGCGGGGTCTGACGACGGCCATCGCCTGCCGGCGTCGATCCACGAGATGCTCCTTGCGCGTCTCGACGCCCTGCCGCCCGGTGCCAGGCGCCTGCTCCAGCTCGCGTCGGTGGTGGGAATGGAATTCACCGAGCCGACCGTCGCCGCCCTGGCCGAGACCGATGGAGCAACCGACGACGCGCTGCGCACGCTCCAGCGGGCCGAGCTGATCCAGACTCGCGGCGCTGGAACCGCGGACCGCGCCTTCGTGTTCCGCCACCCGTTGATTCACGAAGTCGCCTACGGCAGCCTGGTCACCGGCATGCGGCGGCAGATGCACGGCCGCGTGGGCCGCTGGCTGGAGGAGAACGGCGGCGAGGAGCGTGTGGCCGAGCTCGCGCGCCATTACCAGCACTCGGACGATCGCGAGCGGGCACTCCGATACCTGCGGCTCGCCGGGGAACGCGCGCACGCGTTGAACGCGACGCGCGAGGCCTTCGGCTGGTTCATGGCCGCGGCCGAGTCATGCGTGGACCAGCCTGAGCTCCGCGGCCGGCTGCTCGAGTCCGCCGCGCAGGAGATGTACCTGCTCGGTGACACGGGCGAGGCGACCCGAATCCAGCGCGAGGCCGTGAGCCTGCACGAGTCGGCCGGAAATCACCGGGCCGCCGCCAACGCGCGCATCTGGCTGGGACGCTACGTGTGGCTGCTCGGCGATCCCCAGGACGCGGAGCACCAGAACGCGCTGGCGGTCGAGGGCCTGGAGCGATACGGACCCAGCCCGGAGCTCGCCATGGCGTACAGCTTCCGGTCACAGAGCCTGATGCTCGTCCCGGATTACGACGGCGGGGAGCACTGGGCGCGCCGCGCGATCGAGATCGCGGAGGCGACCGGCGCACAGACCGCGCTGGTCCATGCGTACAACAATCTCGGGACGTGCCTGCTCGGGCGGGATGACGCGGCCGGGATCGACTACCTGCGCCGGAGCCGTGACCTGGCGGCCGAGGTCCATCTCGCCGACGAGGTGGGGCGCGCCAACACGAACCTGTCGAACCAGGGCTCCCGGATCTTCCCGCTGCCGTACGAGGAGATGGAACGGCACCTGGTCCAGGGCACGGAATACGCCGGGGTGGCCGACACCGCGCTGCGCGTCGGCGACCTCCAGGCCGTGATCCCCGCGCTCACGACAC